>CAJTRF010000001.1 GCA_910578525.1 uncultured Mycoplasmatales bacterium
TGATAGTTATTAAATCTTCTTTATCAGCGTCTTCTAAAATTTTTCTACGAGCAGGATCTTTTTTAAATTCTAATTCCATATCTACATAGTATTTTAATATATCTTTATAAGATGTAGTATTAGGACTTATAAAGCAAGTGAATTTTTTTCCTGTTAAATTAAAGATTCTTTCTTTTGTGTTAGTTCAAAAGAATCTCTTTGATATTGCATTAGTTCAACCCTTCGCTAACTCATATTCATAAAGCTGTTTAATTGATAGATCTTGTTGCAATTTCTTAATTATTATTGCCACTTGTCATGGCTTGTGTCATTTCCCCATATTTACTCCAAAGTGGCGTAAAATAGGTTTTACAGTCTACAAAAAAATAAAAATACATAAATAAAAAACCTGCTTATGCAGGTTTAAATTACTTCATTGCTTCTGTAGCTAGTTTTTTGAATTCTTCATGATTATTAACAGCTAATTCAGATAACATTTTACGATTGATCTTAATGTTTTTCTTGTTTAATTGAGCAATGAATTTAGAGTATGAATAACCTAATGGTTTTAATCCAGCATTAATTCTAGAAATTCATAACTTTCTAAAGTCACGTTTTTTATTACGTCTGTCTCTATAAGCGTAACCACTCGCTTCAATTACTGTTTGGTGAGCAATTTTGTAAGAAGTATGCTTTGTACCTCAAGCGCCAGAGGCTTGCTTTTTAATTTTATTACGACGTTGTCTTGTTGTATATCCACCTTTTACTCTCATATATATTCTCCTTTAATTAATCTTGTAATGTATATTTAAGACGTTTGTAGTTTGCTTTAGATACTAAAGCGTCTTTCTTTAGTTGTCTTTTTTGTTTAGTTGTTTTAGAGTGAGCCATGTGAGAACGGTTTGTTTGTTTTCTCTTTAATTTTCCACTAGCTGTTACTCTAACTCTTTTAGAAACAGATTTTTTAGTTTTCATTTTAATTTTTGCCATATGATTCTCCTTTATTTATTTTTAGCAATAGTACATTCGTACATAATTGGGGTAATCTTTTTTAAAGGTTGAATAACTTTACCTTTGTTTTGTAAAAGATTAATAAACTTGTTGTATGTCTCATCAATTAGTTCTTGCTTAAAACCAACACGTCCAGCAGCTCTAATCTTGAATTTAACTTGACATCCGTCTTCTAATCATTCGATTACATTCTTTGCACGTCATTCAAGATCGTGAATGCCAGTTTGAGGTCTTACTTTAATTTCTTTAACTTTAATTACTGTTTGTTTCTTTTTAGATTGTCTAGCTTTTACTTTTTCATTGTAAGTAAATTTACCATAATCTAAAATTTTAGCAATTGGTAATCCTCCTGTTTTATTTGCTGGAACAAATAAAACTAAGTCTAAATCTTTATCTTTAGCATAATTGATTGCATCTAATCGGTTCATTTGTCCGATTTTAGATCCATCTTCATCAATTACTAATAACTTTGGATCTCTTATTTTTTCATTAACAGGTCTATATTCCATTTATTTCCTTTATTGTATATTGCTTTTATATAAAGAAAATAGTGCATCACTTGAAAGTAAATGCACTACAAATATTTAGATTAACTAATCTAAAGCTATTAACCCAAATCTACTAACAGATATCAGGTGAGTGTAAACTACTTTCTTTATATAGTATTAATATTAACACATTTTTAATATAAATATTAATTTTTTTATTTATTGGGCAGCTTGTCATTTATCTGACAATCCACAGTTTTGATGTAAATAATCAATAAAGTCTTGATATCCTTGAGGATGACCATTCATAAAATGAATATAGTGAATTTGGCCATCGTCTACAATATTACCAAATGCTAATGTAGTTCACTCTGTATATACTGTTGGAATATCAGTAAATCATATTTCTTGAATTTTTGTTCCTAAAAAAGCATTATCATGAATAGATGTTATTGATGCAGGAAGATAAATTTTAGAAATTTCAATACTATCTAAACAGTTATCAATAGTTTTTAACTTTTCGCAATTTGAAAAATCATATTCTTCAAAAGGTTGTGGTGAAGTAGTTGAAGTTAAAGCAAATTTATCAATTTTAGTCAATTTAGAATTTTTTTCAAATGACAGTTTCTTGATAAAATTTCATTTTTCTGTTGTAAAAGATGAAGAAGCAAACGAGAAAGCACCATAAGGTAAAATTGTAACAAAATCAGGAATTTCAATTTCGTTATATCCTTTGTTTCTAAGCTCAGTAATTTCCTCATCTGTTAGATCTTGTCTAACACCATTACATTTTGTTTCATCAAAAATATCTAAATAAGTTTCTGGTAGTATAGTTTCACTTCTAATTTTCAAGAAAAAACTAATCTCATTTGAAGTTATAGTATTTGATTTAGCAGTTAACTTAATACTATGTTCACCAGGAGTTTTTGCTGTAGTTGTAGCATCTCAAGATAGTTCATAAGCATCACCGAATGGTTTAATATGCAATCAATCTGGAGCTATCTGATTGTCAAATTCCAATTCTCAATCAACAGATTGACTCGCTTGTCAAGGTAATACATTTGCATTTATTGATGAATCTTCAAACTGTCCTTGTGAAAATGGATCAATTTCCACTTGTTTTAAATCAGTTTTAACATTGATTGAACTAGGCTCAGGTTCAGTAAATGTGATACTTAAACAATTATTAAGCCTACCATAATAAGAAGAATTTTCTGCTTGTATACGTATTTGATGTCTTGTTAATTCACTTGTTGTTACAGGTAAATCAGAAGCATCACAAACAAGTGTTCCTAAATATTCATTAGCAGAATAATTTCTTTTCATTGATAATCAATTGATTTTTTTACCAGTAGAAGCATCAAAGAAACTTCATGTAAGACTTTCAATCTTAATTGGCTTTAAATTATTATCTTTAACAGAAAATAAATGAGTATATGGACCTATTACTTTATCCTGTGTTGTTTCGCCAGCCTTAAATGATAATTGATAGAAATTGCCAGTTAACGCGCTATTGTATGTTACTAATAACCCTTCTTTTTTTTTATTACAACTTGTTACAAACGGAATTGAAGAAACGATTCCTAATCCACAAGCAATACTTGTAATTACTTTTATTAATTTTTTATTCATACCTAATAATTTTACTGTTTTTTTAGAGAGTAAATAAAAAATATACTCATTCTACTGAGTACATTTGTTTAATGAAATTGATAAAATAAATAGGTTTAAATTTATTTAACTATCTTAAATCCATCTATGTAAGCGATAGTCTTACCAGGTTTAGATTTAAATGTTTTAACAGCAGCTTTAGATACTTTATTGTATTCTTTTTTAGCTTTTGCCAAATCATTAACATAGTATGTTTGGATAGCATAACTAATACCAAATGCTGTTAATAAATCTTTACGATCAGTTATTACAACTATTGTAGCTGCAGGTCTAATGTTAGATACAGCTTTAATAGTGTTAATATCATTTGTAAATAACGCTACAAATTCATATGGGAAACTAGGAGCTACATCTGAACCATAAGGCAATAGTTTTTTAGCAATTGTTTTAGCAATTGTTTTAGCTTTTGAAGGAAGTTTAGCTTTAGGGAAATAGAAAGTAAATGCACGATTGTAGTCAAATAATAATTCTGATTTAACATCAATTTCAGCCATAGTGCTTACAGCACGAACTGGGAACAAACCTTGTGCAGATTCACCAGATAACATTGTAGAGTCAGCACCACGTTCTACTGCGAAGAATACATCAGTAACTTCAGCACGTGTTGGTTGAATGTTTCTTTCTAATGAGTCTAGCATTTGAGTAGCTACAATTACTGGTTTACCTACATAACGGCATTTTCTAATCATGTATTTTTCCCAATAAGGAACATCATAATAAGGAATTTCTAATCCTAAATCTCCACGAGCTACCATGATACCATCAGATGCATCAATAATTTGGTCAATATTATTGATAGCATGTGTAGTTTCAATTTTAGAAATAATTTGAATATGAGTGTTCTTGTTTTTCTTTAAAATTGCTCTAATTTCTTCTACATTTTCTTTAGAGTTTGCAAAACTTGCAGCGATGTAATCTAAATTATGATCACAAGCAAATTGAACGTCTTTTTTGTCCTTTTCAGACATAAAAGGCATAGAGTAAGTAGCATTAGGCAAGTTAATTCTCTTCTTTTCAGAAATATCTGCTTTATTTAAAGCAGTACAGTAAATAAGACCATCTTTTTTATTTACTTTATTTACTCTAACTTGGAACTTACCATCATTAATTAAAATTAATCCACCTACTTTAACATCATTTGCCATATTGTATTTACCAGTAGAGTCAGTAGCATAAAATTCTTTGCTATTTCCTACTATTTCTTTTATAGTATGAATAATCAATTTGTCACCTTGTTGAATAGTAACAAAGTCAGATTCAAATTTTCCTAAACGAATTTCAGGACCTTTTGTATCTAACATAATAGAGATGTTTCTTTTTAATTTTTTAGCAACTTCTCTAGCGATTTTAATTCTCATAATTTGTTCTTCATGAGAACCATGAGAAAAATTAAGTCTAACACAGTTAACACCAGATTTAATGATGTCTTCCATTCTTTGATATGCTAATTCTCTACTCTTAGCATTTTTAGGATTGTTTAGCATATCAAGATCCCATAATTTTTGAGTAATTGCCGGACCTAAAGTAGCAATTATTTTAGTTCTTTTGTAATAACTTATCATAGTGTTTTAATACACATATTATAAATTATTTAATAATACCAAACACATTATTATTAATGACTTGTGTAATTTTAATTTTTAAAATTTGGTTATGCAAAGGTTTGCAAGTATTTACATTAACTTTAAAGAAATATTCAGAATGCCCTGTTTGAACATTTTTTTGTTTTGGTTTTTCAAACAAAACATTGACAGTTTTGTTGATAAATTGTTTTAAATGTTTATTAGTGTACTTGTTATTAATTTCATTAACGATTTTAAAACGATTTGTTTTTGCTGATTCATTAACAGGATTTCCAATCATATTAGCTGCTGTATACTTACGAGGAGAGTAAGGAAAGATATGCATATTAGCAAATCTTACTTTATTTAAAAATTTTAATGATTCATCAAAATATTTATCAGTTTCATTGTTAAAACCAACAATGTAATCAGTAGTAATTGACATATTTTTATTTTTACTTCTAATATATTTAACTAACGAATAGAATTCATCAGTTGTATATCTTCTATTCATTGAATGTAAAACTTGATTACTTCCTGACTGTAAACATAAATGGATGTGTTGACAAAACCTTGAATTATTACTAATTAAATTGATAATCTGATGATTAATTTGAAAAGGTTCAATAGATGAAATTCTAATTCTAAAATCTCCTTTTATTTCATTAATTTTTTTTAATAAATTAAAAAAATCTACTTTAGAATCATCTAAATAGCCTGCTGTATTAATTCCTGTTAATACTATCTCTCTATGAGTTTTAGAAAGCTCTTTGATTTCATTCAAGACAATTTTATGATCTAAAGAACGTTGTCTACCTCTACTAAATGGGATTATGCAATAACTACACATGTAGTTGCAACCATCTTGAATCTTTAAAAATGCACGTGTATTATCAATAAAACTAATATTATTAAATTTTTCAAATTTAGTAATATTGCTAAAGTTTTCAACTTTAATAATTGATTTCTTTTTATATTCTTTTATTAAATCTACAACTTTATTCTTGTATTTATTACCAATAACAATAGTGTTCTTAAAATCTTTAAAATAATCAGGATTTGTTTGACTAAAGCATCCCATCACCACCAATAATATATTTTTATTTTCTCTCAATACTCTATTGATAGAGTATTTAGATTTACTATCAGCTTTATTAGTGACACTACAAGTATTAATCAAACAAATATCAGCATCTTTTATACTATTAACCTTGATTGCACCACAAGCAATAAAATCTGAACTAATGCAATTAGTTTCGTACGCATTAGCTCTGCACCCTAAATTAATAGTGATAAACTTTTTATTTTTTAGCTGCATCTGTTAATCCAGAAGAGGCTTTTTCACTTGATGAAAAATTACTAGTTTCACTTGCTTTTGCTTCACTAACAATTTTGCCGTGTTTTCTTAAATATATTGCAAGATCAATTTTGTATCTTGCGTAACGGTATAAACCAATACCTACTAAAGTAATTAAACACAAAATCACTAATCCTATTACATAGAATGTAGTGTTACTTATCGTAGAAATGCTACTTGGATAACAGAATAAATAAACAATAGCAAATAGAATTCCAACCACGAACACAATTAAACTACTATAGTAAAATTTAAATAGTTTTCTTGGAACATGAAATTTAATTAAATTAAAGTCTTTAGTATCGTAATAAAAAAATAATCCCAATAATACTATAGCTACCAAACTACAAATAAGACTAGGAATGTAGTAATTTGATAGTGTAGTAATCTCTTTACTACTCATAATTCATGTTAAAGCAAATCCAAGTAACAACAAGAAACAAAAACCTAATAAAACATACCAAGTTCAATTTAATAAAAATGAATCTTCATTTTCATTATTTTCTATTTCTGTTTGTTTTTTATCAATTTTTACTTTTTTTGTTAAATTAGACATATTTATTTAATTATCTTATCTAAAATAGCATTTATGAACTTTTTTTCATTTGGTTCACAATACTTGTCAGCTGTTATTAATGCTTGATCAATCACTATTTTTTTATCAATAGTTAATGATTGTGATTCACTGTAAGAAGTTATTAATATTGCTTGAGTTACTGCAGAAACACGTTCTCAAGTCCAGTTGTTTTGTAGTCTAGTTGAAATTAAATTAATAATTTCTTGCTTATTATTAGCGTAATATTCAATAATCTTCATTTGATCAGCAGAAAATGTAAATTGTTCAAAGGCGTTTTTGATAATATCTTTATCCTTAACATTTGACATTAATGTTGAATAAACATAATGAAATACTTCTACTCTTTTTTCTCACTGATTTTTAGACATATTATTCAAAAATAATTATTGAGAAAAAGTTTGTAATATTTAAAGAAGAACAAATTGCTTTTTTAAGACTTTTTTGCAATGAAGAAATATAGTTAATATAGTTTGCTAATGAACCATCGTTTTTTAACGCTACATAAAATGTTAAAACATCTTTTGTATCCTCAGTAAATTTAACTTCTTTTACTGGATATAAACTTAAAGAACTAACAATGTTTGTGATAGTGTTTTCAATTACTTTTTTAGGAATTGTAATAGTCCCGTGTTTGTTTTCAAATTTACAAGTCATTATTTATTTTCTCTACCAGAGTATTCACCTGTTAAGGTGTTGATAATTACTTTATCACCTTTTTTAATAAATTGAGGAACTTGGATTTCATATCCTGATGAAATTCAAGCTTTCTTTTGAACAGATTGAACAGTGTTACCTTGAACAGCTTCTTCAGCATCAGCAACTTCGCAAACTACTTGGTCTGGTAGTTGAACACCCAAGATTTCTTCGCCATATTTTTGAACACGAACTTCAGTGTTTTCATTTAAGAAATTTTTTTCTCATTCCATTTTTGATTTAGGAATTTCGATTGTTTCATATGTTTCATTGTCCATAAAAACAAAATTATTTCCATCATCATATGAAAATGTCATTTTAGTTGTTTCAACATTAGCTTTTTCTAATTTTTCACCTGTTAAAACTTCAACAGTAATTGAACCTGTTCTCAAATTTTTACATTTACATTTAACAATACCTTCACGCATTGCAGTTTTGTTAAATGAGTTTTCTAAAACCATGTAAATGTTTCCGTTTCTTAAGAAAGTGTTACCACTTCTTAAATCTTTTGCATGATATATCTCTGCCATATTTATTTAGTATCTATATATTAATTTTATATATTTTTAAGAGTTTCTAACAATACTTTGTAAATTAAACCAACACCCTTAATATCTACATGTTCAGTATTAGAATGGCAAGCAACAATGTCTGGACCAATTGAAATCGCTTCCATACCAGGATGTTTTTTAGTTAATACACCAGTTTCTAATCCACCTTCAGTTACACTGAAAGTTAAATTCTTGTTGAAAAACTTTTTAAAGATCTTTGAATATTTTGCTTGAAGAACACTATTACCAATTACTGGTGTTCATTCTGGATAATCATCAGTAATTTTGTGAGTTGTTTTTGTTCCGTAAAAAGCAGAAATTAATTGACTTCTAATTCTTCTTTTACATACTTCAAAAGCACTTCTTAACAAATAAGTGCTACGTATAAATCCTTGTTGTGTTTCAATGATACCTAAATTACTTGAACCATTAGCTATTTTGCAATTTTCATCTAAAGAGTAAACTCCATTAAATGAACAGTTAATAGCATCAATAATGCTATTAGAATCTTTTAATGATATTGGTAAATATTTTGGTTTTGCTGACTTAATAGTCATAATCATATTTGCTTCTCTTTGAAAAAATTCTTTTTTAATTAATGCAAACATGTCATTTAAAATTTTTGTTGCAATCTTAACATCTTTCTTATTTAGTGCAATAGTTGCAACACATTCACTAGAAATTGCATTTGAAACATGTCCAGCATTAATGTCTACCAAAGCAACATTTGCTTTTTCTTGAACAAATTTAAATAACGAAAACATCATTTTAATAGCGTTAACGATCTTTCATCTGATTTGGTTTCCAGAATGTCCACCAGCACCGTGTTCTAAACTAATTGTTAGATAAGAATTTAAATTCTTATCTGCTTTTCTAGTAAACTTGGTAGTAAATTCAATTTGTGTACCACCATTACATCCTAAACAACAAGTGTCTGTTTCTTCGTTGTCTAAGTTAATTAGATACTTAGATTTTAATGTTCTTGCAGGGAATTCTTTCGCTCCTTGCATATTAGTTTCTTCATTAGTAGTAATCAGTATTTCTAATGGACCATGTTTAATTTTCTTATCAGTAGCAATTGCTAATGCATATGCAACACCAATACCATTATCTGCTCCTAATGTAGTATCATTAGCATATAAAAAACCTTTTTTTTGAACTATTTGAATAGGATCTTTTTCAAAGTTATGTTTTGAAGAATAACCTTTAGCTGGCACCATATCACAGTGTGCCTGTAAACAAACACTAGTTTTCTTTTCACAACCTTTAGTGGCTTTTATTCTAGCTAATACTGTGTGGTTTGAATATACAGTAATAGTTTCAGCAACTGGTTTTAATACAGAAACTAAATAATCAGAAATCTGTTTGTTATGACCAGATGGATGAGGGATATTACATAGGTGAGCAAAGTAAGTAAAGACTGACTTTGGTTCTAATTTAGAAGCTAAATTAAGATTTTGTTTTTCAATATTATTCATAATGTATTTATATAAATACATTATATTATTAAAAAATAGTTACTAAGCAAGTAATTAAGCGTTAACTACTACTTTAGTTTTCTTGTTTCTTTTAAACAATTTAACAATTAATCAAACGATTAAAATTAGAGTGAAAGAAATGGCAAAATAAATTAATGCATCTCTTCTATTTGTTTTCTTTTTAAGATTTGTAATTTCTTCTTCATTAATGATAACAAAATTATAGAAATTTTCAATTCTTGTATATCTTATATAATTACCTAATAACATGCAAACTTGCATGATAAATGTGCCAATAACAACTGCTACACATCCTCAAAATATTACAGCAAAAGCATAGTTATTATGTAGAGTAATTGGAGTGATTACATCTCCAAAATATGTTGGATATTGAATGTAACATATAATGCATGTTACAAATAATGTGATCAATGAAATTGTGTAAGACAATAGAGACATTCAATTGATATTAATGTATCCTACTTTTAAAGATTTGTAAAGTTTTGATACATTAATAGAAATGACTTTCTCATCCTTAAAATTAATTGTTTTTGACTCAGACTTAAAGTTAAGATACTTAATTAAGTAGAAGATGAACAATCCAACAGCTAATCCATACAATGGAACAAGCGCTAAAATAGTTCAATTATTTACAACAGGAGAAGTTACAATGTTTGTAATCATTCAACAGCAGCCAGCAGTCGCTAATGTCAAGATTACAATTCAAGCAATTAAAGTAGCATAGCTATTTCTTAATTCCTTCTTGTAAAATGTTGGGAAATAAATTTTGTAAGGATTTTCTTCCTTTTGTTTTTTTGTAGTTAAAATTTGGCTATTGATTGCATCATAGCTAGTATTTTGAGTGTTTAAATGAATCTTTACTGAATTCATTCTTGGTTGATCATTAAAACTTGACGCTGCAGTTTCATTTGAGCGATCGATGTTGATATATTTTGTAACAAACTCTTCCATAGTAATTTATTTATAAGTCTGTTAAATATATTTTTTTAAACTATTTTTCTTATTTATATTAATAAATAATTTTCTTCCAAATTTAGCCTCATGATGGCCGTTTTTCAATACTAGATCTGCTGTAACATGCACATTACGAGTTATTAAATTACTACCAATTCCATAAAAATCAACAGGTAATTTTTTATCTACAATGTGTTTAACCCTGTCATAGTCAATCCCAGATGAAACAACAATTTTTGTTTGTTTCATTCCGTACTGATCAAGAGTGTGTCTTGCAAACTTGATTAAACTATCACTTACTCCATAATTAGCTTTAATTGGTTTTAATGATTTATCACAAACATTCTTACTTGTATCAATTCTTATTGCAAAGCAATCATTAAAATCTTTAGAAATACTTTTGATATCTCTTCTAATGTCATTGTGGTAGTCAATTAATGCTACCAAACCTTTTCTACCATATTCATTTGAATATGCTTTTAATGCCTCGTTAAGATTACCATCAAATTCTTGAATTAACGCATGAGGAATAGTTCCGCCAACACTAACATCAGATTTGTCTCTTAATAAACTTACAGATGCATCAGTAACAAACCTTCTAATTCCACCAACATATGCAGCATAACCATCATACGGCTGAACTAAATAATCATCAGTTCTATCTGCCATATAAATTAATTTATTAGCATCAATCAAAGATAAAACTTTTCTACAATTATTAGCTACAGAACTACGTCTTGCCAATATACCATCAATAACATTTTCAAATTTGCCAAACACATGGTATTTACCAAAAATTAATAAAATAGGATTTTTAGGACTAACAATGTCTCCATCTTGTTGCCCATAAATCTCAATATCTTTTAACTCTTGTTTAGTTAAACAAGATTTAATCAATTCAACAGATTCTTCTATTCCACAAACCATAACTGGTTCTTTAGAAAAATGAGTAAATTGCATACAAACAATTTCATTAGATTTATATTTTCTAATTAATTTACTAGTCTTAATAAAATAATTTGCTGTATAAAACCCTTTATTTAATAATTGTTTGTTAAATTTAAAATTAAATTTAGAAGACATATTAAAATGCTTTACTTTCTTGATGATTGATTAATTTTTGAATATTAGACTTATGTTTAAATGTTAATAAACAATTATTAAACATTAACAAGATAAATGTAGCTCCAATTAATCAAGGAGCCTTTGTATATAGATCAAAATCTATATTGACATTTGTATAAACTCAATGGTGATCAAATAAATAAAAACTACCTATTTGAGGAACAAATATAAATAATGTAGCAATTGTCATGCAAAATAATGATCCTAATGATACACGTCTATCTATCAAGACAATAAGTATTCATATTAAAAAAGCAATTAGCCCTAAATAAGGACTAACAGAAAATAATACTCCACCTGATGTAGATACACCCTTACCACCTTTTCACATCAAGGCTTTATCAACACCATATTTAACTAATGCACATAAATATTGGACAGGATAACAATGACCAATAACAGCAAACACACCAGCTAAGTATACCAATGGGTATAAATTTGCTGAACTATTAATTTTAAAAATTGTTACTCCATAAATTGCTCAACAAATAAATATAGCAATCATTCCTTTAAGAGCATCTAATACAGAAACTAATAAACCCATTCCTGAACCAAATTCACGCCTTACGTTAGTAGCACCAACGTTGCTACTACCAATTTTTGTTAAATCTTTATTTTTTGCTCAAGCAATAAATTGACCGAATATCAAACTACCAAGTAAATATCCAATTATGCAAAAAATGACAATATATAAGAAAATCATAATTAATAAACTTCATTATATATTTAGTAAAATAATAATATGAAAAAATTATTAATAATCGTAGATTATCAGAATGACTTTGTAAACGGAGTTTTAGGCTCTAAACAAGCAATGAAGATAAAAACTCCTATCTACAAAGAAATTCAAAAATATGTTAAAAACAAAGATCAAGTAATCTTTTTACAAGATACACATGATAAAAAATATTTGCAATCAATAGAAGGTAAGAACCTTCCTGTTGAACACACTATTAAAGGATCAAAAGGTTGACAAATCTGTGAACCTTTAAATGAATATGTTACTAAATCAAATTGTTTTAGTAAACCAACATTTGGTTCACTAAAATTAGTAAATTATTTAACTAAACATAAATTTGAATCTATTCAAGTATGTGGGCTATTAACAAATATGTGTGTAATGGTAAATACCATTATTGCTCAAGCTTGCCAACCAAACACTAAAATTTTTATTAACAAAAAATTAGTGGCAAGCAACGATAAATCTCTTGAAGAAGCTACTTTTAAAATTCTTAAAAACCTTTTTATAAATATTATTTAAATATTTATAATATATAGAAATATTTTCTAACAATTATGCAAGGCTATAAAGATGATAATATTAAGGTTCTAGAAGGTCTAGAACCTGTTAGAAAACGTCCTGGAATGTATATCGGTTCTACCGATATACACGGATTACACCATCTAGTATGGGAAGTATTTGATAATGCTATCGATGAAGTTATCTCAGGTAATGCTGATACTATCAGAGTTACTTTACATAAAGATAACTCTATTACTGTTAAAGATAATGGTCGTGGTATTCCAATCGGAATAAACTCTACCACTAAATTATCTACTATTGATACAGTATTCACTGTATTACATGCTGGTGGTAAATTCGATGACAATGCGTACAAAACATCTGGTGGTTTACACGGTGTAGGTGCGTCTGTAGTAAATGCTTTAAGTGAATGATTAATTGTCACTGTAAACAGAGACAATAAAATTGTAGAATCTAAATATGAACATGGTGGGAAAATTGTTCAACCAACAAAAGTTATTGGTACAACTAATAGAACTGGAACAACTGTAACTTTTAAACCAGATCCATTAATCTTTAAAAATGCTACATTTAATCCATCAGTTATAAAAGAAAGAATTAGAGAATCTTCTTTCTTATATAAAAATTTAAAGATTATCTTTGAAGATGAAATCAACAAAGAAACCACTGAATACTATTCAACGCATGGTATTAGTGAATATGTAAGTTTTATTAATGACAATAAAACTACCATCACTAACATTGCAAGCTTTTCAGGAGTAGGAAGTGATAACATTGAAATTGATATTGCTTTGCAATATACAAATGATACAAGTGATATCATTGTTTCGTTTGCTAACTCTGTTAAAACCTCTGAAGGTGGATCTCATGAAACTGGATTTAAATCAGCTTTAACAGAATGTTTAAATAACTATGGTAGAAAGTGAAACTTACTAAAAGAAAAAGATAAGAATTTTGAAGGAGAAGATGCAAGAGAAGGTTTAACTGCTGTTATCTCTGTAAGAGTCCCAGAAAAAATTATCGCTTATGAAGGTCAAACAAAAAATAAGTTATTTACTCAAGAAGCAGTAGCATCGGTTAAAAAATTCTTTGGTGAGCGTTTTACTTTCTGATTAGAAGAAAACAAAAAAGATGCAATTAAAATTGTTCAGAAAGCTTTGCTTTCTAGAGATGCTAGAATTGCAGCGAAGAAAGCTCGTGAAGATACTAAAAAAATTAAAAACACTAATCAAACATTGTTGTTATCTGGTAAATTAACTCCAGCTCAATCTAAACAATATTCAGAAAATGAATTATTCTTGGTCGAAGGTGATTCAGCTGGTGGTACTGCAAAATTAGCACGTAATAAACGTCATCAAGCTATTTTACCTCTTAAAGGTAAAATCTTAAACGTTGAAAAAGCTCGTTTAAGAGATTTATTGGCTAATGAAGAAATTTGTACAATCATTTCTTCATTAGGAGCAGGAATTGGAAACGACTTTAAGATTGAGAATCTTAAATATGACAAAGTAGTTATCATGACAGATGCCGATACAGATGGTGCTCACATTCAAGTGTTACTATTAACTTTCTTCTATCGTTTCATGCGTCCATTAATTGAAAAAGGTCATGTTTATGTTGCATTACCTCCATTATTTAGAATTGCTTCTAAATTGGCAGATAAAAAAATAGCATATGCATGAAATGAACAAGATCTTGAAGAACAAAAACATAACTTCAAAAGTTATGAAGTTCAAAGATATAAAGGTTTGGGTGAAATGTCTGCCGAACAACTATGAGAGACCACAATGAACCCAGACACTAGACTTTTCTTAAAAGTATCAATTCAAGATGCTGTATTAGCAGAACGTAGAGTTAACATTCTTATGGGTGATAACTCACAAGTAAGAAAAGAATGAATCAACAATAATGTTGATTTTACATTAGATGAATAGTATGGAAAGTAAGAACAATAATAAAGGAATATCAAAAGCATTAGAAGAAATCATGTCTGAAGGATATGGTAGATATGCTAAGTACATTATTCAAGATCGTGCATTACCAGATATTCGTGATGGATTAAAACCAGTTCAACGTAGAATTATCTATTCAATGAATAACTTGCAGTTATTCTATGATAGATCTCATAAAAAATCAGCTCGTGTTGTTGGTGATGTTATTGGTAAATACCACCCACATGGTGATTCATCAATTTATGAAGCGTTAGTTAGAATGAGTCAAAATTGAAAGAACAATGTTACTTTAGTAGACATGCATGGTAACAATGGTTCAATCGATGGTGATAGCGCTGCTGCTATGCGTTATACCGAATGTAGATTAAGTCAATTTGGACAATTGATGGCAGAAGGTATTAATAAAAATACAGTTAAGTTTATTCCAAACTTTGATGACAGCGAAAACGAACCTTCGGTATTGCCAACATTATTACCTAACTTATTAATTAATGGTGCAAATGGTATTGCAGCAGGTTATGCTACAAACATCCCTACATTTAACTTCAATGAAGTTATAGATGCTATTATTACAAGAATAGATTCACCAAATTGTTTCTTATCTAGTATCATGAGAGTGATGCCTGGTCCTGATTTCCCAACTGGTGGTATTATCCTTAACACTGATGGTATCAAGCAAGCTTATGAAACAGGAAAAGGTAAAATTACCATTAGAGCTAAAATGGAAAAAGTTGATGCTAAGAAAATTATCATTACTGAAATTCCGTATGAAACTAATAAGGCTCAAATTATTAAAAACATTAGTGAACTAATTGATAAATATGACACTTTACATTTGTCTGAAGTTTTAGATGAATCAGATCGTAATGGTATTTGTATTGCTTTAATGACTAAACAAGGCGCTAACTTTGATTTCATCAAAAACTTCTTATACAAGAATACTCAATTGCAAATTTCTTATAGCATTAACATGGTTGCTATTAAAAATGCTAAACCATATCAAATGCCTATTTTATTTGTGATTGATTCATTTATTGAACATGCAGATCACATAGTGTTATCATCATGTAAATTTGATTTAGATAAAGCTTCTCAACGTAAAGAAATTATTGAAGGTTTAATTAAAGCAATTAGAATATTAGATGATGTTATTAGTCTTATTAGACATTCATCTAATAAAGAAACAGCTAAACAAGCATTGATGCAACGTTTAATGTTTACTGAACGTCAAGCAGAAGCAATTTCTAATTTAAGACTATATCGTTTATCTAATAGCGATGTTACAGATCTTAAGAATGAATTAGAAGAATTAAACAATAAAATTAATGAACTTAATTTATTAATTAATGATAAGAATGTTAGAAATAACTTCTTAAAAAATAAATTACGTTCATATAAAAAGATTTTTGGTACTGATCGTAAAACAGAAATTAGTGAAGAAGATTCTCAAATTGTTATTGAACAAGTTGATACAATCAAAGATCAAGAACAAATTGTTGTTGTGACTCGCGATGGTTATGTTAAAAACATCTCTAAAAAATCTTATGTTTCTAGTGACTTTAGTCAACTTAAATTAAAAGAAAATGATTTACCTATTGCTAAATTCATCTCTAACCAAAGAGATAAAATTGTGCTAATTACCTCATTAGGTAATTACATTTCTATTCCTACTTATAAAGTTGATATTACTAAATGAAAAGAAATGGGTATTCACATTAACAATTTAGTAACTTGTGATCCAAACGAAAAAATTGTTTATGCATTTAACTACAAAAACAATTTAGAAGATAATCGTTGTTTAGTTTTAGCTTCTAAGAACGCAATGGTTAAAAGAGTGTTAGTAAAATCATTAGGTATTTCTAAACTAACCAAGATTTCTATGTGTATGAATCTAGATAAAGATGATACATTAGTATCATGTGTATTACTAGATAAATATGATGAAAATACTAAATTAGGATTTGTTACAAGAAATGGTTTAGGATTAATCTTTAACGCAGATCAAATTAGTATTGTTTCTAAAAATGCAGCTGGAGTTAAATCAATGTCATTAAAAGACAACGACGAAGTGGTGGCGGTATTCAATGCATCTAATGACAATGATTATGTTTTAATTGCTGCAATCCAAGGAATGAAAAGAATTAAAATGGATGCATTTCAAATCGGTAACCGTGCTAATGTAGGTAGACACATTATTACTACAATTAAATCTAATCCAATTAAATTAATCAATGCTTATGAAGTTAATAATCAAAAGATTATTAATGGATTAGATGCTGATAAAGTTTGAAATGTATTTACACCAAGCGAAATTCCAATTGGTGATGAAACTACCAAAGTATCATCTATAAAGAATAAAAAATGATCTGATGTTTCTATTTTGCTTAATGAAAATGCATCTGAGCAAACTATAGAACAAACAGAAATAAAACAAAATGAGCAATTATCATTGTTTGGCAATGAAAAAAAGTAATCATTTCTTAATTAATTATTTTAAACCTAATACATTTGTTGAAAACATTGAACAAATAGATGTTTTGTCTTTTAAAAAAAATAATATTAAACTAGTTGTTTGTGATTTAGACAACACATTAGCTCCACACTTTAATAGATTTCCTACTAACACAGCTATTAATTTTTGTGAAAAAATTAAAAATCAAGGAATTGTATTTATTTTAGCTTCAAATAACTTTAAGAAAAGAGTTAAAGTTTTTGCAGACAAAATTAAACCTGATCATGTTATTTGAAGCTGCAAAAAACCTCTTAAACACAAGATTAATAAAATACTAAAAAAATATAATTTTAAACCTGAAGAAATAGTTTTTATTGGTGATCAATTCTTAATTGATGTTTTCTGCGCAAACAGATTTAATGCTAAAAGTATTTTAGTCTTTCCCTTAACAAATGTTAAATATAAATTTCAAAAAAATAAAATCTTAGGTTTTATAGAAAATAAAATCTATAAAAAGATTAGTTTAAATAATATGGGTGCTGGTTTATCAGAAAAAAATCCTTTTGATTTTTATGATGTCGTGTAATATGAAAAAGTTATTAATTTTTGGAGGCACATTTGATCCTATTCATTTAGGTCATATAAAAATGTTAAAAGCTGCAATTAACAAAGTTAAACCTAACTTGACTTTATTAATTCCTAATAAAAACCCTCCATTAAAAGATAGCAACCCAAAGGCGTCTATTAAGGCGCGTTTAGATATGGTTAATTTAGCAATTAAAAACATCCCTAATGTTAAAGTGTGTGATTACGAAATTAAATCTAAATCTAATCAAAAATCATATACATATCTTACTATTAACTATTTAAAAAAAATTTATAAGAACTATAAATTTTATTTCTTAGTTGGTATGGATCGTTTAAATGATTTTAATCAATGAAAAAACTATCAACAAATCTTAAAGAATGTTACTTTAGTGGTTGCTGGACGTAATAATGAAAAATCTAAGTTTCAAAATGCTATCTTATTAAATACTAATGAAATAAATATTTCAAGTGCTGAATTAAGATCTAAACCTAACAAAAAATATTTATCACCAAAAATAGTTAAATACATAGCAAATAATGGTGTTTATTGTGCTCAACAAATAAAACCATTAATGTCTGACTATCGTTACCAACATACATTAAGAGTAGCAGACACTGCTATTAAAATTTCAAAAAACAAGTCAAAAGCTTTTATTAAAAAAGCTTATATTGCTGCAATGTACCATGATGTTGCAAAAGAATTTAATAGAGAACAAATATTAGAATTGATTAACAAAAAATATAACTCTAAACGTTTTCCTACAGCTCACACATTACATGGTTGTGCTTCAGCAGCTTATGTTAAAAAACATTTTTTTGTCACAGATAAAGAGATATTAGATGCAATCTACAACCATGTAATTCCTTTAAGAAAATGTTCTACGTTATCAAAAGTTATATATTGTGCTGATAAATTAGAACCATCAAGAACTAATAAAGATATTCCAAACCGTGCTAAATTATTAAAAGAATCAATTACTAATTTAGATAAAGTATTTAACTTTATCTTGGATTACAATATTAATAGATACAAATAGTATGTTAGGCATCATTATTTCATTACCAGCAGAAGTCCCAAATATTGAAAAATATTTTGAGAAAAACCAAAAAATATCTATTAATGGTTTTTCTGGATATATTTTTGAAGTAATGCAAAAAAATGTTGTTTTATTATTTTGCGGAGTAGGGAAAGCTAATGCTGCTAGTGCTACTATGTCACTAATAAATAATTTCAGTGTTTCAAGTATCATCAACATTGGTAGTGCGGGAAGTATTAGTAAAAAATTAAATCCTAATGTTTTCTTTGTTCCTTCATCATTAAACTACATAGATGTAGATGCTTCATGTTTTGGTTATAAAGTAAACCAAGTTCCACACGAACCAGAATCATTTGAATTATCAAACCGCATTAGACAATTATTTTTAGAAATTATTAAAGAATATCAAGAAAACTTTATTGATGGTTCATGTGGTACAAGTGATTCTTTTGTTTCAAAAGAAAACTTAAATAAATTTAATGTTGGCAAATGTGTTGCTGTTGATATGGAATCAACTGCTATCGCACAAGTGTGCAATAAGATGAAAATTGAATTTGCTTGTGTCAAGTTTATTTCAGATTCAATTTATGCAAATGAAAGTTCATCTAAACAATGATCTAATAATGTTAACCAAGATAACAAATTAATGTCTGAAATTATTTTTAATGTTGCTAACAAATATGTTTATTTGTTTGATCTAGAGAAATAATATGGGAAGATTAAGAACAAACCCAGAAGCAATTAATTTAATAAAATTAAGTCCATATTATTTGTCTGAAGCTTCAAATAAATATTTTGATAACAAAAATCCTTTATATATAGAAATCGGAATGGGCAAGGGATTGTTCATTATTAATAATGCTATTAAATACCAAAACATAAACTACATTGGTATTGAGAAATATCCTACTGTAATTCTTAAAGCTATTAAGAAAACAGAAGTATACGAAAATAATTTTCATAATTTAAAAATAATTTGTGATGATGCTAACAACCTTAAGAACTGATTTAAGAATAAATCAGTAGACAAGATATTTTTAAATTTTTCTGATCCATGGCCTAAAAAGAGACATGAATCTAAAAGATTAACATCTATTGGTTTCATGAATATCTATAAACAGATTTTAAAGCCAAAACAAACTATTGAATTTAAAACTGATAACCAAGGGTTATATGAATATACATTAGACCAATGAATGCATTCTAAAGATTTTAAAGTAGAAGCATATACAGACGATCTATATTCAAATGCAGATTTGCTTAAAGATAACATTCCGACTGAATATGAAAATAAATTTATAAAACAAGGTATAAAAATTAAGAAAATAATTGTGTCTTTGATTTAATAGAGGTTTTATAATATTTATATATGAATAAGAGAAAAGTTGGTGTTATTGGATGTGGATTTGTTGGTTCCACAATTGCATTTGAATTAATGCAAAATGATTTATTCGATGAAATAGCATTAATTGATGCTAATAAAGAAAAAGCAATTGGTGAAGCATTAGATATTGCACATGGTGCCCCATTTGTTAAACCTATAAAAATTTATGCAGGTGATTATGACGATTTAGCAGACGCTGGTATGATCATCATCACTGCAGGAGTTGCCCAAAAGAAAGATGGTAATGAAACAAGATTGCAATTAGTTCAAAGAAACGTTAATGTTTTTAAAATGATTATTCCTGAAATTACTAAACGTAATTTTCAAGGTATTTTATTAGTTGTTTCTAACCCTGTTGATATTTTAACAATGGTAACTTTAAAACTATCAGGTTATGAACCTCATAGAGTAATAGGTTCTGGAACTGTATTAGATACAGCTAGACTTAAATACCATATTGGTGAACACTTGAATATTGACCCACGTTCAGTTCATGTGTATATTGTAGGAGAACATGGTGATAGTGAAATCGCTACATGAAGTGTTGCAACTGTAGCTGGATTACCATTAAATGATTTCTGTGAATTAAGAGGTCATTTTGAACACAAACAAGCAGAAGATAAAATTCAAGAAATGGTAAGAAGAAGTGGCTATGAAATTTTAACTAGAAAGAACGCGACATATTACGGTGTTGCTATGGCAGTTAATAGAATATGCAAAGCAATTCTTTCTAATGAAAGAGCAATCTTACCGGTTTCAAGTATGTTACATGGTGAGTATGGCTTGAATGACGTATGTTTAAGTGTTCCTACTGTTGTAACAAGTAAGGGTGTTGAAGAAAAAATTATTCTTAAGTTAAGCCAAGAAGAAATTCAAAACTTACACAAATCAGCTAATACTTTAAAAGAAGTATTTAATGGTATTGAATGATAATTCAATAATTAAAATAATTTAGGAACAGTAGTTCCAATTAAAATTAGGGTAATCATTGTTAACAAGATAATACCTAACGTTTTTCAAGCACCTTTATAGAAATCATTTAATGAAACTTTACATAATGAACATCCAGCAACGAATGGGCCTGCTGTTGGTGAGAATAGATTAACAAATCCGTTTGCCAATGAGAACGTTGTAATTGCACCACTAACTGTCAATCCAGAAGTAGATGTCGCAATCGCAGGACCCATTACAGGGAACACAGTTGATGCAAATCCACTTGTAGATGGAATCAAGAATGAAAGAATAATAAAGATAACAAATATTATTAATATTCCTAATTGAGCATTAATATTATTCATCATATTTGATAAACCGCTAACTAATATACTATTAACTCCAGAAGAAGTTAACATCATTGATAATCCTCTTGCAATAGCAATGATGAATGCAACACCTATAAAGTCTCTTGCACCAGTGAATATGTTTTGTAAAAAGTCTTCTTCACTTTTTCATGTAATAATACCAATTATTAATGCAGAAGTAAAGAATAGGAAAGACATTTCAATTAATGATCATCCACCTATACCATGTTCACCTGATCAAATAAATGGCAAGTTTTCTCTTAACCAATTATTGAATCAAGTAAATCCAGTAAAACCCGGTATTAACCCTTCTCAGTCAATAACCATTAATATCATTAAAAGAAAAGTAAATCCAAAGATTCACAAAATTGCTTTTCTTTTTGTAGTTAATTGATATTGTTCAGCGTTTCCAATTTTAAAGTGTTTATGATGATCTTCAAATTGTTCATAAACTATTGATTTTTTAGGATCTTTTTTAACTCTATATGCATGATAAGTAACACAAGTAATTCCAACAATAACTAACAATGCATATGTTATTATTCTTCATGCAATACCAATGGTTGTTGTCAAACCTTCTACACCAGCTGCTGAAACTGCAGGTGCAATTAAAAATGGGTTAAGAATTGAACCAGCAACTCCTAAACCAGCTCCAAATAAAATAGTAAATAACGAAGTTAATGCATCAAATCCTGCTGCAAGCATTATTGGAGTAAGAATTAAATAGAATGGTAAAGTTTCTTCACACATACCAAATGTTGTTCCACCAATAGAAAAACAAAGCATTAGAACGGGAATAAGGTATATTTCTTTGCCATTCATTTTCTTAATGATTGCTGATATTCCAGCTTCTATAGATTTAGATGCATTTACTATTTGTAAAAATGCTCCAATAATTAATAGGAAAATAATTAATTCAGCAGCATCAACAAATCCTTTTAATGGTGACATTAAAACGTCAAGGATTCCAGGGACAACACCAGTTATAGTTTCACCATCTACTTCATATGTGATTACACCCTTAGTTAAATAAATAATTCATATAATCAACGCAATAGCTAATGTTAAGAAGAAAAGAATAGTGTATGCACTTGGTGCATACGCTTTTTTATTTTTAACTAATTTATTTTCTTTTAATTTATAAATATAAGAGGTTATTGCGCCAGCAATTGGTATTCATGTTGTATATAAATATGCAATAAATTTTGAATCTTTTAAAATGTTTTTGTTTTTCTTTACATTCAATATAGTGAATGTAACAATTAACACAAATGAAACAATTAACAAAAAACATCCAAAAGCTAAATTAGCGTAAAATTTATTTTTATCTCCATTAAATGCACTACTTCAACATGTGCAACACAATATTAAAAATAATAATGCATATGTAAAAAATAAATTTGATCAAATAATCTTATTTCAATATTTTTTTTCTTTAATAACGTTTTTTGTTTGTTTCATATTCTATTCTCATTCTATTGTGCCTGGTGGTTTTTGAGTAATATCATAAACTACACGATTAATGCCTCTAATTTCATTTGTAATTCGAGTTGATATTTTTTGTAAAATATCATAAGGAATTTTTGCAAAATCTGCAGTCATACCATCGATTGAAGTTACTGCACGAATAACAATTACATTTTCATAACTTCGTTCATCACCTTTAACACCAACAGTTTTTACGTTTGGTAAAACAGTAAAGTATTGTCAAATCGATTTATTTAAACCCGCTTTTGCAATTTCTTCTTGAAGAATCCTATCAGATTGTCTTACTAATTCTAGTTTTTCATTAGTAATTTCTCCAAGAGTTCTAATTGCTAAACCAGGTCCTGGGAACGGTTGACGACTAACCATTTTTTCAGGTAATCCTAGTTTTCTTCCTAGTTCACGAACCTCATCTTTAAATAAGATATTTAAAGGTTCAATCAACTTGAACTTCATATCTTTCGGTAATCCACCAACGTTATGATGAGATTTAATTGTTTGAGCTGTACTTGTGCCTGATTCGATAACATCAGTGTAAAGTGTACCCTGTGCTAATCATTTAATTCCTTTTTGTTTGTTAGCATAAGAATCAAACATGTCAATAAATAATTTACCAATTATTTTTCTTTTTCTTTCTGGTTCGGTTACACCTTTTAATTGAGTTAAAAAAATCTTTTGAGCATCAATCTTCGTGAACTTGACACCAAAATTGCTGAATGCATCAACAACATCTTGTGCTTCACGATATCTTAACAACCCATGATCTACAAATAAACAAGTTAATTGTTTACCTATTGCTTTTGCAATTATAGCAGCAGTTACTGCAGAATCCACTCCACCAGATAATGCACAAATTACTTTATCTTTACCTACTGTAGCTTTAATTTTAGCAACTTCTTGTTTGATGAAAGAATTCATATTTCATCATTTTTTTGCTTTGCAAATATTAAAGATAAAGTTACTTAATAAAGTATTGCCTTTCAATGTATGAACTACTTCCGGATGGAATTGTACACCATAAATTTTTTGCTTTTCATTAGAAATAATAGCATATTTACAAGTAGATGATTTTGCATTATTAACAAACCCTGTAGGAAGTTTTTCAATTTGTGTGCCATGAGACATTCATACTTGTTCAGATTTATTTAAACCTTTGGTTAAAGCACATTGTTTAATAATGTTAATATTAGTTTTACCATATTCTTTTTTAGAACACGCAACTACTTTACCACCATTCATGTGGGTTGTTAATTGAACACCATAACAAATTCCTAAAATAGGTAAACCTAACTTAAAAATTCCCTTATCAATTTTAGGAGCACCTTTTGCAAATACAGAATTTGGTCCACCAGAGAAAACAATACCAACAATTGATTTGTCTTTTTTAATGTCTGCAGGTTTAATTGAATTAGGAACCAATTCACTATAAACGCCTAAATCTCTTATTCTTCTAACAATTAATTGGTTGTATTGACTACCAAAATCAACAACAATAATCTTATTATTTTCCATGGTAGTTAGGTGCTTTTTCAACAATGTCTAAATCGTGAACATGAGATTCGTTGTAACCAGAAATAGTAATCTTCACGAATTTAGCCTTCTTCTTTAATTCTTCAATAGTACGAGCGCCAGAATAACCCATACCACTTCTTAATCCTCCTACTAATTGGTAAAGGATTTTACCAACTGGTCCTTTGTAAGCTAATTTAGCTTCTACACCTTCAGGTACTAATTTAGAAACATCTTGGTTATTTTGGAAGTAACGATCAGATGAACCTCTTTTCATAGCAGCCATAGACCCCATACCAACATATGATTTAAATTTTTTACCACCTATTGTAATAATCTTTCCTGGAGCTTCATCTGTTGCTGCTAACATTTCTCCTAGCATAACTGAATCTGCACCTGCTCCAATAGCTTTTGTAATATCACCAGAATATTTAATACCACCATCTGCAATTACTGGAATGTGTTTTCTTTTTGCATATGAATACACTTTAGCAACCGCTGTCAATTGAGGTACACCTACACCTGATACAATTCTTGTAGTACAAATAGATCCTGGACCAATACCAACTTTTAAACCATCAACACCTGCTTTAATTAAGTGCTTTGCACCAGATACTGTTGCAATGTTTCCAGCAATTAATTGTAATTCTGGAAATTTGGTTTTAATTTCTTTTACTCTAGAAATAACATTGTAAGAGTCACCGTGTGCACTATCTAAAGAAACTACATCAACCCCAGCAGAAACTAGTGCAGTAACTCTTGCAATACAATTAGCAGCAATACTAATTGCTGCACCAACAATTAATTTACCCTTATTGTCTACGTTTGCATCTGGATATTTTTTCTTATCAAACTTGAAGTGTTTAACAGCTTTAATCATTTCAGCTTGTTCCTCAATAGATAAGTTTTTATGAATAAACGCTATTCCTCCAGCTAGCGCCATCGCTATTCCCATATCTTTTTCACTAACTGTATCCATTGCAGCAGAAATGATAGGAATATTTAATGAGATTTTTTTAGTTAATTTAGTTTTAACGTTAACGTCACGTGGTATTACATCTGAATAATTAGGAATTAATAGAACATCACCAAACGTTCTTCCATATTGTACATTTTTTAGCATAAGGGTTATTTAATAAAAATTATTATATATTAAATACTTAAATAATATATTAAAAGACTATTGGTCTTTAATGGAATTTAAAACTGACTCAAAATTAATTGTTCCATTGCATCCACCTTGAGCAAAAGTGTCTCTTCCACCACCACTTCCCTTAGTAATTACATTAAGTTTTTTAACTAGTTCACCTGCATTAAAGTTATTTTCTTGACAAAATTGTTTGTTAGCCATACAAACATATTGAGTTTTAGTGTCTAATAAACTTAAAGCAACATAAGCGTGTTGTTTATCCTCGTTAATCAATTCAGTTAATGCTGATGAAATGGTTTTTAAATCTAAATTAGTAAATTTATTGATTAAAATTTTAGGAGACTGATCCATAGATTTATATTCTTCTTTAATCATCCTAATGTTATTAGAAGCATTTTGTTTGTTATAAGACAAAATTAATTTATTGTAAATACCATTTAACTCATTAAACTTATTTACTAAATCATGATATTCTGCTAAATCATTTTTGTATGAAACTGTAGACAATAATTTAGTGTATTGATCATCTTTAATGTTCTTTGAAGATAAATCTTCATTCATTAAATTGATCTTTTGTTGAATTTTGTTAATTTGTTCATCTAAATATTTAGAAACAGTTTCGTTTGAAGTGATAGCTTCGATTCTGTATAGTCCACCACCTACTGAGAAAAGTTTAGTAATCATAAACTTTTCAATATCTTTAGTATTTTTAACATGAGTACCACCACATATATCAGTTGTAATGTCTTGCATCTTAACAACTCTTAGTTTACCACCAATCTTCTTATATACGTCTTCAAAGTGTCCTACTGCATTTTCTTGTTTAGCTTCTTCTAATGTTAACATGTTTATGCAAACAGGTTTATTAGCTTGAATGTAGCTATTTACTTCATCTTCAATTTTCATTAATTCATCATTTGATAAATGATGATCACATGAAAAATCGAAAGTAACTTTTTCAGGAGATTTAAATGCACCTTCTTGGTTAATATTTTGATCTATTAAAGTTCTTAAAGCTTTATGTAATAAATGTTCTGTTGAATGGTTTTTAGTAACTAATGAACGATTGTGTTCATTAATTTGTAAATCAGCATGATCATTAAGTTTAATGCTTGCATTAGCTACATGATGAAAATGTTGACCATTAGGACCTTTAATTACATCATCAACTTTAACTTGATTATTGTTGATAGTAATAATTCCTGTATCACAAATTTGACCACCACTTGTGGCATAAAACACAGTGTTATCGAATACTACTCAACCATTACCATTTAATGAATTAACTTGATTAAAATCTTCATCAAACAAACCAATAACTAATGCATTATTCAACTTTGTTGAATCATAATCGAATGTTGAAGTTTCTTTATAGTTAAGCAATGTTGCATTTTGTTGCATCATTCCTTTCACATCTTTTCTAGATTTAGAAACTTCTTGATGAGTTTTAATCATCTTTGCATACTCTTCTTTATCAATTTTGATATGATGATAGTTCATCATCTCTTCAACTAATTCATATGGGAAACCATATGTTTCTGTTAATTTAAAAGCTGTTCTAGCATCAAAGTTTCTGCTATTTAACGCTTTATTAAATAATTCAAAACCATTGTCAAGAGTTTTATTAAATAAAACTTCTTCTTCTTGTAAAACCTTAATAACTTTATCTCTTGTTTGAGTTAAATAAGGATAAAATTCTTTATTGACATCAATCAAAGCATCAACTGTAATTGAAATAAATGATTCTTTGATTTCAAGTCTACGTGCACACACCATAGCACGTCTGATTAATTTTCTTAATACAGAACCACGATCTTTTGCAAATGGTAAAGCACCATCTGAAATAGCAAACATATTTGCCTTGATATGATCAACAATTACTATGTAATCATGATTAATTAACTTTTGAGTTAAATCATTTCCAAAATAAGCATTCATATCATATTGCTTGTTAGTCAATTTACCAATTGCTCTAATAACACTTTGGAATTCATTGGTATCATAATTAGTTGGGACATCTTGGAAGATACACGCAAATCTTTCTAAACCCGCTCCAGTATCTATATTCTTTCTAGCTAATTCAGTGTAATGATTAGTTCCGTCATTATTGAATTGGCTAAACACAATATTTCAAATTTCTACATAACGATCATTTTCGATATCTTCAAAGATTAATTTTTCTCCAAGTTTATTTGGATCGTATTTTTCACCACGATCAAAATAAATTTCAGTACAAGGACCACAAGGTCCTTGACCTACATCTCAAAAATTACGATCACGATTACCTTTGATAATTCTATTAGGTGGTACACCTAATGAAACTCATTTATTAAAAGCAATTTCATCATCTTCAAAAATAGTAAAATATAGTTTTGATAATGGAATCTCAAAACGTTTAGTTAATAATTCAAAAGCGAATTCAATAGCTTCTGGTTTAAAATAATCTCCAATAGAGAAGTTACCCATCATTTCAAAGAAAGTATGATGTCTTGCAGTTACACCAACATTGAAAATATCGTTAGTTCTAATTGACTTTTGAACATTAACTAATCTTTGGCTAGGTGGATTTGATTTTCCTGAAAAATAATCTTTAAGAGTAGCTACTCCAGAGTTAATTCATAACAATGAAGGATCATTTACAGGAATTAATGACTTTGGCTCTACAAATAAATGATTTTTTTCTTTAAAAAAATCAATTCATATTTCTCTTATTTGTTGAGCAGATAGTTTATCCATATAAGTATTTATTATATTTACTATTTAAAGAAACTTAAAGGCTTAAATATATGATTACCATTAATTAATTGAGAAACTTGCATTCTTTTTTTACCAGGTAATTGAATCTCTTTTAGTAATAAACAATTCTTACCTGTTTCTACTAAAATTCCTTGTTTATCAATCATAACTATTTTTCCAGGACTAGTTGTAGTCTGTTCTACAACTTCTGATTTGTAAATCTTCACATTAAGATTTTCATATGTTGTAAAAGCTGCTGGTTTATCATATAAACCACGCAATAGATTATTAATTGAAAAAGCATCTTTTGTTCAATCAATCTTCTCATCTTCATGAGAGATTGTTCTACAAAATGTAGCTTTAGTATCATCTTGTTTAATTACATTAGATGGGTTAAATAATTTATCAAAATTATTTTTAATCATCTTCACAGATAATTGACTTAGTTTATCATACAAAGATAAATAGTTATCAGAAGCATCTATTTTTATTTCTTCTTGAAATAAAATATCTCCTGCATCTAATTTGTCAGTAACATAAATAAAACTTACTCCAGTTTTATTTTCTCCATTAATCAATGCGCTTTGAATAGGAGATGCTCCTCTATATTTTGGTAATAATGATGGATGAACATTAACTGATTTATATTTAGGTAATTCTAAAATTGAATTCGGAATTATTTTTCCATAGGCACATGTAAAAATCAAATCAATATTCATTGATTTAAGTTCTTCATAAATATCAGATAGATGTTCTGGTTGAAATAATTTAAGATTATTTTTAAGTGCTAATTCTTTAACAGGACTGTAAATAATCTTATTGTTTCTACCAGAAGGTTTATCACTCCGTGTGATAACAGCAACAATATTAGCATTAACATCAATTAATGCTTGCAAACAATCTGCTGCTATTTGTGGTGTTCCAATAAAAACTACTGATTTATTACACATATCTTTATTATAAAGTTAACATATATAATAATTAATAACTATGAGAATCATTAGAGAAGCTTGTGTAGAAACAAAAAAAGAAATAGATTCAGCATATGCAAAAAATGCTGAAAGAATTGAATTGTGTAGTCATCTAGATCATGGAGGTTATACCCCTACTCCTAGCCTTGTTAAGTACTCAACTAGTTTTAAGAATAGTAATGTGTTGATTATGATAAGAAGAAAAGATGATAATTTTGTTACTAACAAAAAAGATATGGCAAAATTAATAAAAGATATTAAAGCTTTTGCAAAAAGTAAAATTAAAGGTTATGTCTTTGGTTTATTAACAAAAGAAAATAAAGTTGATGTTGAAAATATGAAAAAATTAATGAGCTATGTTCCCGCTAATAAATACGTAGTTTTTCATATGGCTTTTGACTTAATTGAAGACAAGAAAGAAGCTATTGATCAATTAACTCAATTGGAAGTTAGAAGAATTCTAACTAAAGGTGGAAATGATATAGCAATGAACAACATTAAATCTTTAATTGCATTAAAGAAATATGCTCATGAAAAGATTGAATTAGTTGTTGGTGGTAAAGTTTCTGATGACAACTATTTAATAATTAATAAGAAAACTGGAATTAATCAATTCCACGGACGTAAGTTAGCTTGTTAATTAGAAAATCATTTATTAACATCTCAACGAGAATTTAAACCATTTAACATATTATCAAATGAAGGTGTAAGAGCCCAAATTATTCCTACGAATAAAAAACTTTCAAACGGGTCTTTTACTGATTGAATAATAACTTTTGGTATCAAATAAACTATAAGACCATATTGTTCAAATTTTGCAGGAAGTTTACCATTCAACGCTCTCAAATATTCAACTGTCGCAATAGGACCTATTGCAAATGAAAAAATTTCCATAAGCAAAACAACTAATGTTGTCCCATAAATGAAGAGTAATAAATGAGATTTATTCTCTTTATACGTATGGTATTGGTATACAGTTACAAACTCCATAATGATGATGAATAGAGCCATCAAACATAAAGCTAATACTTTATAAAAATCATATTTTCCATCAAACTTACCTGCAACATTTCCGGGGTCTGCTCACGACAATAATGCTCCTAAACAAATAGCAGCAAACAAGAAATAAATGATTTGTTGTGCAAGTAAATCAATTCAAATTTTTAAATGTTTTGATTGACTTCTTGTTCTATAAACAAATCCAAAAATTCCTGATATTACACATACACAAGATTCTTGAATTGCATACATTCAAAATCAAATACCACTTGTGAATATTAAATAACACAATGTATCTGTAACTCATCCAAAGAAGAAACCAACTACCGGACCAAAATATCATCCTGCTACCATAAGTGGAACTCAAGAAAAAGAAATATTTTGAACAAAGCCAGGTATTGGAATGCTTACAATACTAAAAATTAATCTTAATGAAATTAAGATTGCTAAATAAGCCATTAGTTTAGTATTTTTAAAAACACTTAGTGGATAAAGTGGAAATAAAAAGTTTCAAACTGTGTGTTTTTTAATAGCATTAAATCCACCTTGTTTTGTTTCCATAGTTAATAACCAAAACCAGTTCCTCTAGACATGTCATCCATATATTGTTGAATTAATTGATTAACTTTTGCTTTATCAACTTTTGGATTGAAAACATTACCACAAATAATTACAACTAATGTGATAAAGAAAGTCACCATGGATAATACTTCACAAGAAAAGAATCCGTATAGTTCTGCTTTAATATTTTGGTTAGCATTAATCAAATCATTCAAACTATCAAATATTGAAACATGAGAAGTATATTTAATATTAAAACAATCAAATATGTATCAAAATACAAAGAAAAAGATTATGAAATATACCCCCATAAATTCAAACCTATATAAGAGATTTTCATTTAAATTTTTCTTTCCATTTACAAATACATTTTTATAGCATACATATGCATAGTAATAGAAACCTGCTCCTAGCAATACATACAAACTTGCAGTTCAAGACAAATATGTATATGTTTCTTTACCATCAACAATACCACCATTTTTAAACTGACCTATAGCTAATCCAAAAATTCCAGTCAAGAACACAAATGTTCCTAAAGCTAGTAAACAAAAGAAGAAAATCTTCTTTATGATAGGAATAATTTTTGGTTTAGAATCATAAACATAAACTCTTCCATTTCTAATATCATCTTTTAACTTGACTTGAGCAGACATTTGTAAAAACGGATTGTTAATACCACTTGTTCCTGAAAATTTACCAAAAGGGTTTGAATAAGTATTATTAGTTTGTCTAGGGTTTACATCTTCTGTTTTAACTTCTTCTGCTTTAGAACTATCTAATTTGTTTAAAACAGAAATATCTACTTTAAAAATATTTTTTATGTAAATAGATAAATAATTAATATCATCTAGTAATTGGAATTTGTCAGAATAATTGATTGTTTCATCAACAACAAAGTTAGATTTTGATAATTCATTAAAACGATCTAACAATTTATTAGGCAATGTCTCAGAAGATTTATTCTTCTTTTTTAAATAGAAAAGAATATTTAATTCTTTTTTAATAACATTTTTGAATTGTTCATCTGAACTAATTTTGCTTAAAACATCTTGTCTTTTTGTATGTAAAACAATATCTAGCTCATCTAATAATTTCGTCTCACAAATTTTTGGGTCAAAATCCATATTTCTATATTATAGTGTGTATTAAACTATAAATTAATTTTATACTAAACTCTTAATAATAAGATGCTTTTATTATTACAAGAAATAAAAATAAATTTTATATAACTTTATTTCCCCAACAAATAACCTATATATGTCAATATAACACCAAATACTGTTGTGCCTACAATATAAAGAAAAGCATACAATATTTGCCCATCCTTGAACATCTGAAAACATTCAAAACTAAAGGTAGAGAAAGTAGTTAAACCGCCAAGAAAACCTATTGTAATAAATGTTTTTAATGTTGGATTAAAATTTTGAATCCTATTTAATGACAATCCAAATATCAACCCCATAACAAAGCATCCAAATAAATTTACTAATAATGTTGCATAAATTGATTTATTAAATGAACATTGACTTAAATAAGTTAATAAATACCTAATTGTAGCTCCAATGCCTCCACCAACAAAAACAGCAAGAATATTGTAAAACATATAAACATTATATATTAGTTTGTTTTGCAAACGCGCAAAGAAACTTAAATAATACAAGCGTTTTTAAATCAACTAATTGCTAATAACAAGATAAATGAAGTCAATATACAAAATTTTATAAATATATAAATATTTATTCAAGTTTTTATATAATGGACTATGAATCACTTACAAATTACAATTTGAAATATGAAATAACATAGTTTTAGTAGGTGAAATTTATAAGGAAAATATTAATTATGAAAAATAACAAAGTAAAAAGCACCGCAGCCGAGAGAGAGAGAGAGAGAGAGAGAGAGACTTCTTAAAAGACCAACAGTAAAAGAACTTATCAGAGAACTTGAATATAAAAATTCTAAAAAAATTCTTGAAAAGCCAAATTTTGATTTTTTACTTAAGTTAATTAATAAAGCTGATACAGAAGATGAAATTGTAAACATTTGCACTTTAGGAACTTCATATTATCAAACTGGATTAAAGTTCTCTCCAAAACTTGGAATAGAGACAGGAAACATTCATTATCTTAATAAAAACAAAAAACTTTCTTTTAAGCAGAAAAATGGTGAATTAAACAAATTTATAATTGGAGATAATTATCATGCTCTTAATAATTTGTTAATTTCTCATAGAAATAAAATAGATGTAATCTACATAGATCCGCCTTATGGATGTAATGATTTAGGTGAAGGTGCAAAAGTAGATTACAAAAATCAACATCTTACGCGTGAGCATTTATTGTCTATGTTGAAACCTCGATTGTTGTTAGCACAACAATTACTTTCTGAAGATGGAATAATTCTTTGTTCTATAGATGACAAAAATCAAGCATATGTAAAATGTCTTTTTGATGATGTTTTTGGTGAGATAAATTTTATTAACCAATTTTGTTGAATTAATAACTTGAAGGGGCGACAAATTTCTACTTCTGGTGCTGCAAAAACACATGAATTTGTAATCTGTTATGCAAAAAATAGTGAAAATGTATCAAATTTTTATGGAAATATCAATGTTTTGTCTAAACAAATGCCTTCAATATATAAAGAATTTAATTATGACATTATGACTGATGGTATAGGACCATTTATAATTAAAAATGAACTATACAACACGAATTCAGCATTCAATGAAGAGACAAGACCAAAATTAGTCTTTAATATTTTTTATGACCCAAAGACTAAAGATATAAAGCTAACGGATGTTACACAAGATACTTATAAAAATTACATAAAAATTTCTCCACACAAGAATGCTGATGGCGTTCATAATTTTCATGCTTGGAGATGGGGAAGAGAAAAGATCTTAAAAGAATCAAAGGATTTATATTTTAAAAAAGAATCTAACAACACATATAAAGTTTTTACTAAAATTAGAGACACAAACAAAGTTTTGATTAAAGATGTTATACAGTTGTCCGGTTTGGGAACTCGTGAAGTGGAATCTATTCTTGGTAAAAATGCTTTTGTTTTCCCTAAGCCTATAAATTTAATGAAATTTTTGTTAAATTTAAGTCCTAACAAAAACGCTACTATTCTTGATTTTTATGCAGGAAGCGGAACAACAGGACAAGCAGTTCTCGAATTAAATAAAGAAGATGGAGGAAATAGAAAATTTATTTTATGCACCAATAATGAAAACAACATTGCGTTTGATGTTACATACGAGCGTTGTAAAAGAGTTATGACTGGTGAATCATCTGATAATTCTAAATTTGATTGACAAAAAAATGCCCCACTTGGTGGCTCGTTAGATGTAATTGAAATAAAAGAAACATCTTCATCAGATCCTAAATCAATTGACAAAATAGAAGAAACTGTTTATGAATTAGAAAAATTTACAAATATTAATAAAAAAATTGAGTGAGTTTGTTCGAATTTTGATATTACTACGAAAAAATTAGGCGAATAATTTTGAATTTACCCATCTAGAAATTATGAATAATAAAAAAACAGTTAAAAATCTTTTAGAAAGACCTTCTGTAGTTAAACTTATTAAAGAACTCGATAGAAAAAAAGATATCGGGGTTCTAAAAGAACCCAACTATAATTTTTTGCTTAAATTAATTAAAAAAGCTGATACAGAAGATGAAATAATTAATATTTGTACTCTTGGTACAGATTATTATCAAACAGGATTGAAATTTTCACCAAAACTTGAACATGAAACAGATGATATTCATTATTTTAAAAAAAATAAAAATCTTTCCTTTAAACAAAATGATCTGAAGAATAACAAATTTGTAATTGGTGATAATTTTCATGCTCTTAAAAATTTGTTAATTACATATAGAAATAAAATTAATGTTATATACATTGATCCACCTTATGGATGTAATGATATGGGCGAAGGCGCAAAAGAAGCTTATGGAAACGAACATCTATCACGTGAAGATTTATTATCTTCACTAAAACCAAGACTTGAATTAGCTAAACAATTACTTTCAAATGATGGAATAATTTTTTGTTCTATTGATGATATGAATCAAGCTTATGTAAAATGTCTATTAGATCAAATTTTTTTGGAAAAAAATTTTATTATGAACATCAATAGAGTTCTTCCTGATGGTGATAACTCTTGAAAAATTTCTTTAAACCATGAATATTGTTTGTTTTACAAAAAAAATATACTTCCAGACTTTTTTGTATCAGCCGGCAATAATGAAGGTGATATGAAGTCGCGTTTGACCAAAACAAGAAATGGTAAAAAATCATGTATTGTTTTTAAAAAAGGAACTAAAGCAGATTTTTTGAATAAAAAAATTTTTTCTGGAATAATAGGCGGAAAGAATGAACCAATTGAAATAAAAGGTATCATGAAATTTGAAAATGGTGTATTACAAAACGATGTTGAATTAATTGCCGAATGATCAGCTTCTGGTGTTGTTAAAAAATTAAATAATAATGAAATTGTTTATGATAACAAAGGACAGAAATATAAAGAGTTAAGGTTTGATAAAAACGGTAAACCATATGTAGTAAAATACAAGACTGTTGGAATTTTTAGAAGTTCTCAATTTTGGAATGATGATTCCTCGTTTGATAATATTTTCTCAGATTTTAATAAAAATGATAGAATGAAATTATTTAAAAATCCTAAACCTGTTGCGTTTATAAAATCTTTAATTTCTTTACACCCAAAAAAAGATTCTATAGTTTTAGACTTTTATGCCGGTAGCGGAACAACTGGACATGCTGTTCTTGAATTAAATAAGGAAGATAATGGAAATAGAAAATTTATTTTATGCACCAATAATGAAAACAACATTGCATACAATGTAACATATGAACGTTGCAAAAGGATTATGACCGGTAAATCATCTAATAATTCTAAATTTGATTGACAAAAAAATGCCCCACTTGGTGGCTCGTTAGATGTAATCGAAATAAAAGAAACATCTTCATCAGATCCTAAATCAATTGACAAAATAGATGAAACTGTTTATGAATTAGAAAAATTTACAAATATTAATAAAAAAATTGAGTGAGTTTGTTCGAATTTTGATATTACTACGAAAGAATTGGAGGAATAATTTATGTATAAAAAAGCAATAGAATTACAAGAAAAAGCCATAAATGAAGTTATTAATTGAATGCGAGTTCAAGATGATGTCACTTTTAAAGCGCCTACAGGAAGTGGAAAAACTTATATGATGTTTAAAATTATGGAAAGGTTATTAGAACAAGACAAAGACATAATCTTTATAGTTTCATCTCTATCAAAAAGTGATCTTGCATATCAAAATCATGAAAAATTTACTTCATTTAGTAGAAATTCTTCTCTTGTTTTGCCATATTACATAGAGGTTGAAACCACTTCTCAGCAAACACCATTTATACCTTTAGGTTATAATGTCTATTCATTAGGAAGAGATAAATATAAAAAAGGAACCAAATTAATGCAAGGTGCTTTTTTATCATTTATTGATGAAATTAAAAAGCATAATAAAAAAATTGTTTTAATTAAAGATGAGTGCCATCAAGCAACAAATAATTTAGATCAATTAAAACAAAATTTTTGGAAAGTATTAAATTTATCTGCAACTCCAAGCGTCACACAAATTACTTGTCAAATATCCAATAAAGAAGCTGTTGATGCTAAATTAATTAAAAAAATATCATCCGATGTAAAAGATACAGATGATATTCGAGTAGCATTTAATAAACTAAAAGAAATTAAAAAGGAATACAATAATAGTTTTCATATAAATCCGTGTTTAATTGTACAAATTTCAAATAAAGAAAATGGACAGGCTGAATTTGAAAATATCAAAAAAATATTAAGCGATGAATACGTTGATTTTCAGTGAATGTATATAACTGGCGATTTAAAAAATAACGAAACAAATTCAGATATTGGAAAATTACCATTAAAAGAATGAAAAAATGAGGCTAAAATTTCAAACACCTTAGATGTTATTATTTTTAAAATGATGATAACCGAAGGGTGAGACATCCCTAGAGCTTGTATTTTATTTCAAGTAAGAGATTCTCAATCTAAGCAGATGGATGAACAAGTAATAGGACGAATACGTAGGAATCCAATATTACTTAATTGAGAAGATTTCGACGATAGACCAGATTTACAAGAATTGGCTACTACTTGCTGAGTTTGAGGAATTATTCCTAACTCTCTTAGATCATTTAAGAAAGTTAAAATTTATCCAGAAAAGAATTTTAAAGTTAAAACAACAACTTTGAATAGTCTAAAAACAAAAAAGGAATTTAATTTAAAAAAATGACTTTCAACAAATAATAAAATTTCTTTAAATGATTTATTAGTTAAACCAACTATTTTTGAATTATATAAAAGATGACAAAAAATAATGTATGACACAAAAGAAATGTGCTACCAATATATTAAAAATGTAGACGATTGATATAATGTATCGGTCAATATTGATGAAATTAATAAACAGAACATGTGTTACACTTCTGATTACAAAAAATCTATGTCATTAGGCGAGGAAGCTTCATTTCCTTCAGATTCATACTATGAATTTTTAGAAGATATTAAAAATAGAACAAAAATATATAAATGAGTTTGAAGCCAAATTGACATAAATGGCGATTATGACCCAGAATACTCTTTTGATAGTGAAGCTGAAAAGGAATTTGCAGACATTTTATTTGAAATATGTAATGATGAGCAATTAGAATTAAAAACTTGAGGAAAAAACTTTTATACTAATTCAAATATTAAATTTGAATATTGTTCAAACGATATCCATTCATCTTATCCGGATTTTATACTAAAAGACAAATTTAATAGAATCCACATTTTTGAGGCAAAATCACTAAATGAAAAAAGTAATTCTTCAATTGATACACAAGAATATACTGATAAAATATTAAATTTAAAAAAATGCTATTTGCATTCATCTAGATTGACAGGTCAAATATTTTATATACCAATAAAATCAGGCAATAACTGAATAATTGAAAAATATGAGAATGGTAATATATCAACTTTCCATGGAAAAAGAGAATTAAAAAATTTTATAAAAACTAAACCAAATTAAAGTAAACACTAAAATATTAGAACTGATTGCCAATTCATACAGATTTATTAAATTTAAACGTATAAATCTGTTTTGATATCAAAATTAAAATATTGTTTAAATGAATCATCAATATGCTCTCAAACATAATAATGTTTTAAAAATACTAATAGTTATGTTGTTAGTAAATATTATTTATAAATTTACAGATGAGATTAAATACTTTAAACCTTGATAAGAATCAATTAAACCTTTTTTAATATTGCAGTCTAAATCAAAGAAAGCATCTTCAATTTTTTCTATTTTAGATAAAGGTATTTTATAAACATAAGACAATTGTTTAGCTTGGTATGGTGTAATTTTTAATTCCTTTACTGTAGCATCAACATTAGAAGAGGCGGTGATTGCTTTTTTAAAAAGTTTTATCTTAAACAATTGAGTAGCCATTATTTGAATGATTTCGATTGGTTGATGTTTTAAATTTATTAAATTTTCATATAAATTAATGCAAATGTCAATATTATTTTGTAACAAATAATTAATTAATGAAAAAACGTTTGATTCACCATTATCAATTAAAATTTCATCAATATGTTTTTTTGTAATTAATTTACCTTCAGAATAAATTAATAATTTATTCAATTCATTCTTAATCATTAAATAGTTGTCGGGCAAACAATCAACTAAATAGTTATATGTTTGATAATTGTTAGTTTTAACTTTTAATTCATCAGAAATAACCTTTATTTCTTTTGCTTTATTGAAAGCATTAATTTGTGTTTTCTTAATAGTCTTAATCTTTTTATTTTTAATACTTGGATTAAAATTGTCTAACTTATCATTTTTAACAAAACAATAAACTTCAATTTCATAATTAGCTAAATAATTAATTAATACAGATGCTTTTTCATCTTCATCTAACAAGAAAGTTGAATCATAAATAAAGATAGCATCTGGTTGGTTAAATAAAGATATTTGATTTAGTTCATCATAAATTGATGAAACATCATCTAAATAATTGATTTTCAATGGATTATTAAATTTAAGGTCTTGGTGATTGATTTGATCCAAATCATTACCATAATAAATTACCATGAATATTTAATCTTTTTATATGTAATCATTATAGTAATAAAACACAATAGATAATAAGCACAATTAAATCATTTATTTTGAAAAGAAAATATTACCATAATGTTAATAACATTAAATCCATTGACAACCATAAACGCTAATTGAGTTATAAAATTGTGAATTGGTGATAAAAATCAAATGTATCAAAAGAAAAAGAAATAAATAAACACAAAACAAAAAAAATAACTGAAAATAAATGAGTTAATTACAGCCAATAAAGAAATTTCCTTATTTATTGACAATACAAAAGGTAAACTTAAAATAATCGCCACTATGTTCATCAATACTTTCTCTAATATAAAATTCTTGATTTCCAATGAAGATACATAAATTATTCCAAATGTGCAAATATAACTCAATGCATAGCTTAATGAAAAACAAACTGAAGGAAAACAAAATAAACAAAACACACCTGCCATTGCAGTAAATTCATAGTCTCCTTTACATCTCCTTGATGTAAGTTTAGAGAAAACCATTGTTAAAAACACTCTAAAAACACTCATAGAAAAGTTAAGGATAAAACTGTAAAAGAAAAATATTATTAAATTAATTGCTAAGCCAATTTTTGGAACTTTTTTAAAAATAAATTCCACTAACTTTCTAATAAACATTAAATGAAATCCGCTGATTACTATCAAATATACAATTGATAGACTAATCATCTTTTTGTATAAATAGTATGATTCATCTACTTTAATGTTTAAAATCATTAATTTAATGAATGAACTAGTTAAAGGATCATATTTATTATCTAAATAATTACTCATTAAATCTCTAACTGAAAAACCTTGTTTTTCGTTTATTAAATTAACAAAGTAAACTAAAAAATTAAAATCTTTAATTAAGAAATAAATAATTGAAGGAATAAAAGATAATATTGAAAATATCAAAATTAATTTTAATTTTAACTTGTTATATCATGCATATACAAACGGTATTGTTAATAAAAGAATATAAATGGCATCTTTAAAAATTATTAGCATGATAATTACTGCTAACATCAGTAAAAATAAAAAATGATAATTCTTTTTTAACCTCTTGTCAATCATTTATTTATTAATTTTTAATTAATATAAAATAAAACCAGGAAAAACCTTTCCTAGTTTTGTATGAAATTTTTTCAAAAATTTTTTAATTAATTTCCAAAATTTTTCAAAATGCTTTGCGGGTTTTTCCCTTTTTTTAGCATTGAACCTATTTGGTCCATCTTTTTCTTAGATTGTTCAAATTCATTTAACATTTTATTTAATTCATCAGGTTTTCTACCTGAACCTTTAATAATTCTTGTTCTTCTAGATAATGAACGACGAATTAAAGATGGGTTTCTTCTTTCTTTTAATGTCATTGAATTCATTAATATCTTTCAGACTCTCATCTTTTCTTCAGCAGCATTTATTTGACTTTCAGAAATTTTAGCGGTTCCTGGCATCATTTTCATAACAGAATCTAATGAACCTAATTTATTCATCTGTTGAACTTGTCATAACAAGTCCTCAAGATCCATTTTTCCTGATAACATTCTTAAAATAGTTTTCTTCCCTCTATCTTCATCGATGACATCAGAAGCTTTTTCAGCTAAAGTCATAATATCACCTAAACCTAAAATTCTATCTGCCATTCTTTCAGGATAGAATAAATCTATTGAACCTACTTTTTCACCAACACCAGTCATTTTAATAGGAACATTTAATAAAGATGCTAAAGATAAAGCAACACCAGCTTTAGCATCTGAATCTAATTTTGTAATGATAATTCCTGTTAAATTTAATTTGTTATTAAATTCTTGAGCAACATTAATCATGTCTTGCCCGCTCATAGCATCAACTACTAATAAAATATCTGTTGGATTTATTGTCTTTTTAAGATCAATTAATTCTTGAATTAATTTTTCATCAGTTTGTAATCTACCAGCAGTATCAAAAACAATAAAATCATTGCCATTGTTCTTAGCTAATTCAAGTGCTTCAATTGCAGTTTGTCTTGGGTTTTGAGTTCCATGGTCATAGAAATCAACTTTAATTTCATCAGCTAATTGTTTTAATTGATCAATAGCACCTGGTCTATAAATATCTAAACCAACCATTAAAGGTTTAACAGCGTTTTTATTTCTGAAATAATTAGATAATTTTGCAGCTGTTGTTGTTTTACCAGAACCTTGTAAACCAACCATCATAATTTTTGTAGGTTTTCCAAGATTTATTGGTTTTTGTTCTTTACCTAGTATTTCAATTAATTCTTTTTTAATAACATTTAATAAGAATTGTTCAGGATCTGTTTTTGAATCTATAACTTTATCTACTACTTTAGATTTAATACTTTTAATAAAGTTTTTTACAACAATTAATGAAACATCAGAATCCATCAAAACAATTCTAATTTGTTTTAAAACTTCAGCAACATCTTCTTCAGTAATTGTGTTGTTGATAAGTTTTTTCTTCATGTGCTTAAGCACAATGGAACTAATTTTTGTATTTAGCATATTAGTTTCAATTAATTAAGAAGTAATTCTTCTTTCCCTTTTTAATATATGAAAATTTATTGTCAATTGAGTTTTCTTTATCAACATTAAAATTAATATCTTCAATTAATTGTCCATTAATTGAAATAGATTTTGATTGAACCAAAGTTCTTGCATTTGACTTAGAAGGACAAACTCCTAATTCAACTAATACATCAAGAATATTAGTTGATTTATTTAATGTAATTGAAGGAGTGCTAGATAAAGCATCGTATAGATCATTGTGAGACAATGAAGTGATTTCTCCTGAAAATAATTTAGCAGAAATTTCTTCACATTTAGTTGCTACATCTTGTCCATGAATATCTTTTACAATTTCAAAAGCAAGTCTCTTTTGCGCTGCTTTTTTAAATGATGCTTCATTATGAACATTCATAATTGAATTAATTTCATCAACAGAAATAAATGTTAAAGCAAGTAAAAGTTTTTTAACGTCTGCATCTGTTTGATTAACTAGGAATTGATACATTTGATAAGGAGAAGTAATTGAAGAATCTAAATAGATTGCTCCTTTTTCTGACTTACCAAATTTAGTACCATCTTCTTTAGTTAATAAATTAATTGTTAAACCAAGAGCATTATTGTCATCACCACAAACTTTTCTAATCATTTCAATACCTGTGGTAATGTTTCCCCATTGATCGCTACCACCAATTTGCATTCAAACATTATGATTCTTGTATAAATTTAAGAAATCGTAACCTTGAATAAGGTTATATGAGAATTCAGCATATGAGATACCAGACTCTAATCTACCTTTAATAATTTCTTTTTCCAATAAATAATTAACATTAATTAATTTACCAACATCTCTTAGAAATTGCAAGATGTTCATGTCTTTATAAAAGTCATAGTTGTTAACTATTTCACAATCAAATAAACTTTTAATTTGATTCGTTAAACATTCTATGTTATTTTTAATAACATCTAATGGTAATACTTTTCTTTCTGCTTTTTTACCTGATGGATCACCAATTAATCCTGTTGCTCCACCAATTAAAATGTATGGTTTAAAACCAGCTTTTGCTAATCTATTAATGGTAATTAATGTGTAATAATTACCTAAATGCATAGATTTAAATGAAGGGTCTACACCAACATAAACACTAGGTTTATTCTTAATAAACTCTTCTAATTTCTTTTCGTTAGTGATATTGTTGATAACATTTCTTTGTTTCAACTCATCAAAGATAGTCATGCTTATAAATATTATATTTTAGTTATTAGATAGTTTTAATAATTTCATCTAAAATGATTGCAAAATCACTTCATGGGTTCTTTTCAAGAAAGATTCTTGAAGTTTTTAAATTTTTATTTAATTGGTTGTTATATGGAATTACATAAACTAAAGTTTTAAATGTTTTTCTTAAAGTTAATAAATTTGATAAATGAATTGAGTTGTTTTTATCATAACCATTAAGAATAATACAAGAAAGTTTAGGGCGTGCTTCACCAGAAGAATTTTTGATAAAAGATAAATCTTTTAATACTTGATCTGAATTAAAATGATTAGCATTGTAAATCAAAATAACATCTGTTGAAATCGATAATATTAGTTGATTGTAATTGACATCAACTAATGATGATTCAATAAAACAATATGCTTTCTTTTTTGAAACATAGTTAACATTCTTAAGAAACAATTTCTTTTTTGCAATTAGATCTTTTTCACGTTTAATGTTTTTATCAGCATTAACATAATATACAGATAAATTCTTATTTATCTTTTCTTGTGATTCAATACTAGGAGACTGAGAAATAATAACAGTGTTATTTGATTTTGATGAAATTTTAAGTGCTAGATTATAAATTAGTGTATTCTTTCCAACCTCTGCTTGGTCACTGTAAATAAAAACCTTTTTCATACTTATGCATTCTTAATAATCTTTGTTCATTCCCTAGGATAAACATGATTAGTTTTTTTATTTTTCTTAAAAATTAAAACATTATGAATTACATCATTTAATGATGTAAATGTTAATATTTCTTTTGAAACATCTAATGCAGACATTAATTGATTTAGTCCATTCGTTTCATTTTTATAGTTAACAGACTTTGGAACAATTATTTGCCCACCCACTTTTGCATAAGGGGTTGATAATTCTAACATTACTTTAATACTAGCAACAGCTCTTGAAGTTACTAAATCAAACATTTCTCTTTCATTTGGTCTAATTATTTCTGCACGCTTAGTAATTACTTTAACATTTTTTAAATCCAATTCTTTAATTAATTCATTTAAAAAAATAGTCTTTTTGTTATTTGATTCAATAATAGTTAAGTTTATGTGTGGGTATAAGATTTTTAAAACAATTCCTGGAATTCCACTACCACTACCAATATCTAATAAAGAATTGATTTTATTAAAATCAACTGTTTTGTAGGGAATGATTGATTCATAAAAATATGAACCATATATTTTTGCTTCATCATCTAATCTAGTTAAGTTAACTTTTTTATTGTATTCTCTTAAAAAAACTTTGTATAGTTCTATTTGATTGATTCAATTTGAATCAATATCTTTGAATACATCTTTAACACTTTTAATAAATTCTTCTTTATTCATTATCTAAATAATACTTGATTGCAACTAAATCTGTTAAATTAATTCCACTAATTCTTTGAGCTTGTCCTAAAGTTAAAGGCCTAATTCTATTTAATTTATCAATCGCTTCTAATGATAAATGTTTTACTGCTTTAAAATCTTTGATTTTAGAGATATCAATTAATTCATATTGATTAGCTCGATCAATATATTTATTTTGATTTTTAATATAACCTTCAAATTTTACTTTAATTTCTATTTTTTTAATTGAATTTAAAGTCAAATTTTTTAACTGGTTTGGTTTTAAAATTTGTTTTAATTTAACTTCAGGACGTTTCAAAAGATCATAAAGATTGTGACTACTATTTCCAAACTTCTTAGATAAACCTTTGATATAACTTAATTTATGTGATCTTAAAAAACTAATAGTTTTTTTAATTAACTTATCTTGAGTTAAATAAAGGTTATAGTGTTTTTTGTTTATTAAACCAACCTTGTAACCATACTTAATTAATCTATCATCAGCGTTATCATTTCTTAATAATAACCTGTGCTCAGCACGACTTGTTAACAAACGATATGGATCATTAACACCTTTTGTAACAATGTCATCAATTAAAACTCCAATATAAGCTTCATTCCTTTTAAGGATTAATGGTTTTTTATTTTTTAAAGAATTAATAGCATTAATTCCTGCAATTAATCCTTGGCAAGCCGCTTCTTCATAACCACTTGTACCATTAACTTGTCCTGCAAAGTATAAACCTTTGATTAATTTTGATTCTAATGATGGTCATAATTCTCTTGCATCAATTGCATCATACTCAATTGCATAAGCATACTTTTTAAATTTAGCACGCTTTAATCCAACTATTGAATGAACAAATTTTTCTTGAACATCTTTTGGTAAAGATGTAGAAAGCCCTTGTAGATACATAGTATCTAGGCTCATAGACTCTGGTTCAATAAATACTTGGTGTCTAGGTTTATCAGCAAATCTAATAATCTTATCTTCAATACTTGGACAATATCTTGGTCCTATTCCATGAATTTGTCCAGAATACATTGCAGATTTATGAATGTTATCTTTAATTATTTTGTGTGTTTGTGCATTAGTGTATGTTAAAAAACAAACTTGTTGTTTGTTTAATGGGACATAACGTGGATGAAAATGTGAAAAACAGTATTTACCTTTTGTACCTGTTTCAATTTGCATTTCATCATAATCAATAGAATCTTTATAGATTCTAGGAGGGGTTCCCGTTTTTAATCTAATAATTGTGAATCCTAAATCTTTTAGTTGACCAGATAATGTTTCACTACGTTTGTGATGATTAGGCCCCTCTGATTGTTTTATATCACCAATATGAGTAATAGCCTTCATGTAAGTCCCTGAAGTAATAATTACTTTAGAACAACTAAAATTTTTATTTGTAGTCTTTACACCAACAACTTTTTTGTTTTCAATAATTAATTCTTTAACTTCAGTTTCTAACAAAGTTAAATATTTATTCTTTTTAATTTGATTAATAAATCAGTTGTGATAACTAATTTTATCAATTTGAGCACGTAGCGCTCATACACCAGCTCCTTTAGAGCTATTTAATAATTTCATTTGCAATTGGTTAGCGTCTGTTGCAATTCCTTGCATTCCACCCAAAGCATCTATTTCTCTAGTAACTACTCCTTTAGCCGGTCCACCAATTGAAGGATTACAAGGAGTTTCAGCAACTGAATCAGCTGAAAGAGTACACATTAATGTTTTGTAACCTAAATTCGCACAAGCAAAAGCCGCTTCTGTACCAGCGTGTCCTGCACCAATTACAATAACATCAAAATCATTTTTCATATGATGTTATTAATTATATATTTTTAGAAATATATACTATTTGAATAATTTAGCAATGTCTGCTTTTGCTTTTGATGTATTAAGAGCTAAAGTAGTTTTATCTTTAGCATATAAATTGTAATAAACTTTAAATTTAGGTTCAGTACCACTAACTCTAAATCTAATTCAGCTCTTGTCACTTAACATTCAATCTAAGCAATCACCTTTGGTATTTCAAACAACTTTAGTAATTTTGTAATTACCAACTTTCTTTAATTTAGTTGTTTTTAATTGTTCAAGTCTTTTTTGAACAACTGGTTTTCAATCTAAAATTCCAAAGAAATTATATGAGACTGTTTCTCCATATCAGTAACCGAATTCAGGATAAATGATTTCTTCTAAAATATCAATGAAATCCATGCCTTTATCTAAATATTTTGTATAGATCTCTAATGCAGCAGCACTTGCTGTAAACGAATCTTTATCACGATTAAGAGTAGTATTTAATGCACCTATTGCTTCTTCAAAAGCAACTACAAATTGTTCTTTATTACCAATCTTGGTAATTACATTACCCATTCATTTAAAACCAGTCCCTGTACGATAAACTTTTGCCTTAAACTTTTTAGCAATATTATCGATCAAATCAGTTGATACATAAGAAGACACTATATAAGGAGTTTTAGTAAACTTCTTATTTGATAAAATGTATCAACTATATAGAATACCCATTTGGTTACCAGTCATAAGAGTTCATTTACCATTATGATTAATCATCACAGCCATTCTATCTGCATCAGGATCAATACCAATACAAATTTTAGATTTGTATTTATTAGCATATTTAATTGATAATTTAAATGAATCAGCAAATTCAGGGTTTGAACTTGGTGAATTTGTAAACATCGGATCTGAATAACATTGTTCCTTTACAGGAATAACATTAAAACCTAAAGATTTCAAAAATTTAGGTAATAATTTACAGCTAGTACCGTGATGTCCTGTAAAAATAATCGGGAAGCTCTTTTTTTGTTTAATGATCTTTTGGTCAACAATTGCACATTTAGCTTTTGTTAAATATGAATCAACAACACTTTGACTAATAGAGCAAATATTTTTAATATTTGGCTTATATTTAATATCTAAAATTTTAGATGGAGCTGGCATTAATTTTTCAATTTGTTTAGCAACATCTGGAAGAATTTGTCCACCATCTGGGTTGTATGCTTTGAATCCATTGTAATCTTTTGGATTATGACTAGCTGTAATGATAATACCACCGCATGCTTTTAATTCTCTAATAGCATAAGAGATAATCGGAGTAGGCATTAATTCATTATTTTTAAACATGTATGCTTTAATACCAAAACTTGATAATACTTCAGCACATAACTTTGAATATTCAATTGAACCAATTCTGTTATCATGTCCAATAACAACTTTTAAATTCTTTTTAAATTTATTCTTGATAAATTTACCATATGCATAAGCTAATTGGGCATAAGTAAATTTATTAAATTGTTTAGTACCAGGACCAAGTGTTGCTCTGATTCCGGCTGTACCAAATCTCATAAGTGAGTCATCAAAAAAGATGTCTAATTCTTTTTTAGACATTTTTCTAATAATGTTTTTATCTTTTGTTGATATTTTTGATGAGTTTAATCAAAGATGAGATAAATTATTTTTTGGCATTGTCTAACTCCTTCTTAGAAAAACTAACTGGTAATAAATCAGAAAATTTATAAGTAGTTTTTTTACCAACAAAAGAATAAACAATAACTGGTGCATTAGGATCAAAAAATTCAGACATTACTTGCAAGCATACAGCGCATGGAATAACATCATCTTTTTTAGAAGAAGAAATTAGATATAATTTCTTGAATTTTTTAGATCCATGTACTTGGGCATTAAAGATTGCTGCTCTTTCAGCACAAACAGTTGCTGAATAAGAAGCATTTTCAATGTTATTACCAAAGAATAATCCTTTATCTGTTTCAATAGCAGCAGCTGTTTTGAATTTAGAATAAGGAGAATAAGAATTCTTTAATTGTTGTTTTAATTGTGAATAAATTTTATCAGTCATACTATTTTATTACCTTTACTATAACAGGAAGCTCTTTAAACTTACTATTAGAGTATAAAATGTTCTTTTTAAATTTTTCAATTAATAATGAATTAATTTTTTTAGAAGAATAAAGAGTCGCAATTGTTTCGCCTTTATTAACTTTTTCATTAATTATCTTATTTAAAAAAACTCCTGCTTGGAAATCAATTGGCGCTCCTTTCACTTCTCTTCCAGCACCTAGTAGGAATGATATCATTCCTACTTCTCTAGCAGATTTATATTTAACATATCCAGATTTATCAGCTTTAATTTCTAAAGAATATTTAGGTTTAAAAAATTTATTTTTACAAACTTCATTAGCATTTGCGTGTTGAGAAGATATTCATTTTTTAAATACTTCTAATGCTTTTTTAGAATTGATCACTTCATCAATGTTTTCATAAGCTTCTTTTTTATTCTTGCAAATCTTAGTAGCTATTAAGATATCACTTGAAAATTCATAAATTAATTCTTTAACATCTTTTGATTCTGGTTTTCCATTGAGAAATTCGATGGTAGTTTTCATTTCAATGCAGTTACCAATTGAACGACCTAAAGGTTGATTCATATTAGTGATATGAACAATAGATTTTCTATTGAATTTTTTAAGAATTGAAATTAAAATTTTACCTAACTTAAATGCTTTATCATAGGTTTCACAAAAACCACCATCACCAACTTTTACATCTATGAAGATGTAATCAGTTCCCATTGCTACTTTTTTAGAAGCGATTGAAGAAGCAATTAACGGTAATGAATCAACTGTGCTTGTAGCGTTTCTTAATGCATAAATTTTTTTATCAGCTGGTACAATGTCGTCTGTTTGACTAGCAATAAAAATTCCATTATCTTTAAGAAGTTTTTTACATTGTTGTAATGTTAAATTAGTATTAACTCCAATTGAATTTAATTTATCAATTGTACCACCTGTATGCCCTAATCCAGGACCTGACATCTTAGCAACTTTCAACCCGCAAGCAGCTAATATAGGACCAATGATAACAGATACTTTATCGCCTACTCCACCAGTAGAATGTTTATCAATTTTAATTCCTTTAATCGATGAAAAGTCAACTGTATTACCAGAATGCAACATTGAGTTTGTTAATCAATATGTTTGTTCCAATCCAATATTATTAATATTGATAGCCATAATAAAAGCGGCAAATTGATAATCTGGAATTTTATCGTTTACATATTGATTAATAGCAAATTCAACTTCCTCTTTTGTTAGAGGTTTTTTAGTTCTTTGCTTTTCAATAATGTCAAGGAAATTCATTATTTAATTAAATCCACTCCTCTACTTGTTCCGATTCTGTCTGCTCCTAATTTAACAAAACGAACTAAGTCGTCATAAGTTCTTACTCCGCCGGCTGCTTTTACTTTCTTGTTTTTATTTGTATATTTTCTTAGTAATTCAACATCATGTGCATTAGCGCCTGCTGTAGAAAAGCCTGTCGAAGTTTTTATAAAATCAGCTTTTGATTTATTAATGCATTTGCATGCATCAATTTTTTGTTCATCTGTTAATAAACAAGTTTCAATGATAACTTTAAGAGTTAATTTATCACAAGCTTGTTTTATTTTGTTAATTTCATTAACAACATATTTAAAGTTTTTAGCCTTTAATTGAGAGATATTTAATACCATATCAATTTCTTTAGCACCTTTTTTAATAGCATCTTTTGTTTCGAACACTTTTGCTTCTGTGGTCATTTGTCCTAAAGGAAAACCAATAACTGTACAAATCTTAACATCTTTTGAGTTTTTTAAAACTTTTTTACATGTTGGAATCATGCAAGGATTAACACAAACTGAAAAGAATTTATATTTAAGTGCTTCTTTACAAAGATTTTCAATTTGTTTTGTTGAAGCATCTGGTTTTAATAATGTGTGATCAATGTATCTATTGTATTTCATATTAATATTATTTTAATTTAATAGCAGTATTAAGTGCTAGCTTAATCATAGTTTTAGTTGATTCTTGTCTTTCTTTAGAACTCATTTGTTTTTTAGAAAAGAAAGAATCACTACAAGTCAAAATAGTTAAAGCATTTTTCTTTAAATATTGAGCATTTGCATACAATGCATACGCTTCCATTTCAACAGCAATTGAATTGTGATTACGTTTCATTGCTTCTTTCACTGAATATGCATTATAAAACGCATCTTCTGAGGCTATTTGACCAACGTGGTACTTTAATTTCATTTCATTAGCTGTTTTAACAGCTGTATTTAATAATTTCTTTGAAGGTAGTAATTTTTTAGGAGCATTTTTAATACCAATGTCTTTAGCATATGTTGAATAACTATAAGCTGCATTAGAAATTATTACATCTCCTACTTCAATTCCTTTATATCCACCAGCCGTTCCAATTCTGATGATGTAATCTACATCATAGAATTTAAACAATTCGTAGGAGTAAATACCAATTGATGGTATACCCATACCATGAGCCATAATGGTAATTTTTTTACCTTTATAAGTTCCAGTATAAGCATACATCCCTCTAACTTGGTTTACTAATTTAGGGTTTTTAAGAAATGTTTCAGCTGCCATTTTAGCCCTTAAAGGATCACCAGGCATTAAAACAATTTTAGCAATATCATTCTTTTTTGCTTCATTATGAGGAGTAGGAATACACATATTATTTATTTTTATATTAATATAAAAATTATACTTAATATATGAAGTCAAAAAAGACAAAAGTAGTCTTAGGAATGTCAGGTGGAGTAGATTCTTCAGTTTGTGCATACCTATTAAAAAAGCAAGGATATGAAGTTATTGGTTTGTTTATGCAAAACTGAGACTCATATTTAAATAATGACTTTTTAGGAAATGTTAATGAATCTAAACAAACATGTAATGTTCAAAAAGATTTTAATGACGCTAAAGCAGTTGCTGATAAATTAGGCATCAAAATTTATAGAGTTGAATTTATTCAACAGTATTGAGATAAGGTATTTAAATATTTGATTCAAGAATACAAAAAAGGAAGAACACCTAACCCGGATGTATTATGCAATAAATACATTAAATTTAATGAATTTATAAAAGTAGCTAAAAATAAATTTCATTGTGACAAAATTGCTATGGGTCATTATGCTAATGTTAAGAAAATTAAAGATCAATATTACTTAACAAAAGCAATTGATGAAAATAAAGATCAAACATATTTCTTATGTTGGTTAAATCAAGAACAATTATCTAAAACAATATTTCCTATTGGAAATATTCCAAAAGACGAAGTGAGAAAAATCGCTCATGAACAAGGTTTAGACAATTGAAACAAAAAAGACTCTACAGGAGTTTGTTTTATTGGTGAAAGAAAATTCAAAGATTTCTTAAATAATTACTTACCAATTAAGAAAGGAAAAGTAATTGACATTGTAACTAAAAAAGTTGTTGGTGAACATGATGGAATTACTTTTTATACTTTAGGTCAAAACAAAAATTTAGGTTTAGGTGGTCAACAAAATAAATATTTTGTTTGCAAAAAAGATTTTAAGAAAAATATTATTTATGTCGTTGATCAAAACAATAAAGAAAAATATTTAAATTCTACAAAGTGTGAAGTAGTTAAGCTTAATTGAATTAACAAAAATGAAAAGAAAAGCGCAAAAGTCAAAATCAGATTTAGACACCGTCAAGAATTAATTGATGGTAAATATGAAATTAAAAATAACAAAGTTATTTTGACATATAAACCAACTATCGCAGTTGCTCCTGGTCAATTTGCTGTTTTATACTCTAATAAAAAATGTTTAGGTGGTGGAATAGTTAATAAACTTATTTAATTCCAACTCTCTTATAGATTTCGTTTATGTGTTTTTGATAATATTCTAAAGTGAAACAACCATTAATGTCTTTCTTGGTTAGTTTCTTTGAAACTACTGGATGAACTAGTAATAAATCTTTAAATTGTTTATTATTGAAGTAAGCATCCATGGCAATTGGTTGAACAGTGTCGTATGCTTGTTCTCTTGAAAATCCTTTTTTAATTAAAGCATTCATTACTCTTTGAGCAAAAATAACACCATTTGTTTTGTAAATATTTGCAATCATATTTTCTTTGAAAATAGTCAAGTTATTTACAATGTTTGTAAATCTCTTTAACATGTAATCCAATAAAATTGTTGCATCAGGAAAAATAATTCTTTCAGCACTTGAATGAGAGATGTCTCTTTCATGTCATAAAGGAATATCTTCATAACTTGTTAACATATAACCTCTTAATACACGAGCACAACCACACATATTTTCTGAAGAGATCGGATTACGTTTATGAGGCATTGCAGATGAACCTTTTTGTCCTGAAGCAAAATATTCTTCTAATTCATGAACTTCAGTTCTTTGTAAATGTCTAATTTCAGTTGCGATTTTCTCAATTGTACTTCCAATTAATGCAAGAGTTCCCATATAAGCTGCATATCTGTCTCTTTGAATTACTTGTGTAGAAATATTAGCAGAGCTAACATGTAAATTTTTACAAACATAATCTTGAACAAATGGTGAGTTATTTGCAAAATTACCTACTGCACCCGATAATTTACCTACTTCTACATCTTTAGAAGTCATCTTGAAACGTTTTAAATTTCGTTTCATTTCTTCATATCATAAAGCGTATTTTAATCCGAAAGTTGTAATATCAGCATGAATACCGTGTGTACGGCCAATGCAAGGATAAGTCTTATACTTAAGTGCTTTAGCTTTAAGTACTTCCATAAATTCTTTGATATCTTTTAATAAAATCTTGTTTGCTTGTCTTAATAAATATCCATTAGCTGTATCAACAACATCAGTAGATGTTAATCCATAGTGAACTCATTGTTTTTCAGCACCTAGTGATTCACTAACATTTCTTGTAAAAGCAATAACATCGTGGTGAGTTACTTTTTCAATTTCTTCAATTCTTTTAATGTTAAATTTAGCATTCTTTTTAATTGCAGCAACATCTTTTGTCGGAATTACTCCAAGTTTACTTCAAGCTTCACAAGCAAGAATTTCAATTTTTAAATAAGTTTTGAACTTGTTTTTAACTGTTCAAATATTTTCCATTTTTGGATTTGAGTAACGTTTTATCATAACATATAAATTATATAAATAATTTATAATTAACAAAAATGAAAAAGACATATTTTAAATACGTTAAAATCGATCCTTCTCAATTGAAAAAATTAATAGCTATTGAATCTAAAATAGCAAATTTTGTTGATACAGAAAAACCTTTTTATTTTAGAATAATGCCTGATCATTTTTCATGTATTGTACACACAATCATTTCACAACAAATTTCCAATGCAGCAGTTGATAGTATTTGAAATAAAGTTATTGCAAAATTTAAAAAACTTACTCCGAAAATAATTACTAATGCATCTTTGGAAACATTAAGAGATGTTGGCTTGTCTGAATCAAAAATTAGAGGATTAAAGCAAATCTCTTATGACATAGTTGACAAAAAACTTAATCTTAAAAAATTAGAAAAGTTAAGTGACAAAGAAATATATGAAAAATTAGGAAAATATCATTCAATTGGTAAATGATCAATTGATATGATTTTAATTTTTAGTTATTATCGAAACAACATTATTTCATTCCAAGACTTTGGAATAAAAAACGGAATAAAGATTTTGTTTAGCATTAAAGATATTACTCCAGAAATTTGCCAAAATATTTATGATAAATTTTGTGATAATTTAACATTGCTTTCATTAGTTTTGTGAAAAATTTCTAATGAAAGCAATTCAAATTAAATTTTTACTTAAAAGTAGTAAAATTGAGCGACAGTCAATTAATTGTTTTTAGATTTGTTGTCTGTATTTAAAGCAATTGTTGTTGTTTTTAACACATCAGTCATTGCTTGTGTAATTAAATTTACACATTCGTCAGAACTTAAAGTTTCTTGCTTTTGATCATTGTCTGTTTTGTTTTCTTCAAAGAAAGATTCTTTGTTAATATAAGTTTTATGATAATTGTTAGTTTTAAAACTTTCAAATTCTTTTGGATCAATTATTGGCTCATGATCATTTTTTTCTAAATTTATTGAAGAATCAACATTTTCTTCATCTGAAAAAATTCTTTGTTGTGTTTGTTCTTTGTAAGAATCAAACTTAAAATCTTCATCTTCTTCAATATTGTCTTTTTTGCTACTTGTATCTTCTTTAGCTGAAACTAAAGATGAAATTTTAATATTTCTATTCTTTGTGTAATCAACACCACAAACTAATGAAAGTTCGCTATTTTTAGTAATAGACTTAAATGTTTTAGTTACATCATTAATGATTGTAGGAGGAGTTGAATCATTAATTTTTAAGTTAACAATAATCTTATCAGCATTGTCAATATTGATGTCAGTGTATGATGTACGTAAAGAAGTACATATAGCATTTTTAATGTTAGTTTCTGAATATTCCTTATCTAATAAAATTGAAGTAAAACTAAAAGTTTTTGACTGCTTAAAAAATGATTTTAGATCAGCATAATCTATATTCATTTCAGTTGCAATATTAATCATGTCACAAATTTCACTTATAGTATTTGTAACTTGTTCATTAGCTTTTTCAAAAGCTTTCATAAATGAAATATCATCACCACTGTTTTTAATGATTAAGTCATTGCTAATAGTTGTTATTGAATCAACATTGTTTTTTAATTCTTTTAAATGTAATAGAGCGTTTTGGTAAACAGCATTACCTTCAGAATTAATAGAAGGTAAATTTACAACAGCTACTGTTAAGATTCCCATTTCTTTTGCGATTCTTGCAATTTCAGGAGTTGCACCACTTCCAGTTCCCTTACCAAGACCAGCAACCAAGAACAAAATATCTGTACCTTTTAAAGTGTTTTTAATATTTTCCTTGTCTTCTTCGACAGCCATCTTTCCTGTATAAGGATCACCACCTGAACCACTTCCTCTTAAAATCTTTTTACCTAAAAGGTAAACATTTGATAAATTACTAATCTTACGTAAAGCGGTAACATCTGTATTAAATGCAAAAATATCTACATTATCAGCTCATGGACGTGCATTTCTCATGTGTTTAATAACATTACAACCAGCTCCGCCAACACCAAAGATTTTGATATCGAAGTTGCCAACATTTTCTTCAACGTCATCTAAGTTGTTTAAAAATTTGCCTTTTAATGGGTTAGTATTAAAATTTGCTTGAAATGTTGTTTCAGGCTTTTGTTCTTGTTTGTTGTTGTCATCAACTTTATTAATTATTTGATTTAATATGTCCATGATTATCCTCCTAATTTAGCTGATCATTTTGTAGTTATTAAACCAATGTTTAATAACACATCTCTTTTCACACTTCTATTTGCATATTCTTGTGAAACATATGGATCAATGCTATATTTAATATGTTTTTTAGATTTTTGAACATTGTATGTGTATTCGATTGAACCTACTAACACATCAATGTTGTTATCATCAATTCCAATGATATTAGTTTTAAAGAATTCATAATTAATATTGGTTGAAATGTCTAAAAAACTATAAGCCATACTATTTGCATTTATATATATGTGGTCATAAGACAGTTGATTCTTTCTACACAAAATATCATTGATCTTGTTTTGAACAACGTTCATAAATTTTTGATTAATAATCTTAACATATTTTGTTAATTCGCCAGCAGAAGCACACATTAAATTTAAGAATTTTGGTTTATGTACATTGATTAAAGAAGTTGATGAATCAACTAAATTAATTGTTTGTAATGAATCAATGATTGGAATTAAATTAACGTTTTCTGGAATGTTAAATTTGTGTTTTAATTCATCAACCATTCAGTTACTTCCTCAATTTAATGATTCAGAATGAATTAAAATATTATGAGTGTCATAAAAATTGATAGTTGAGCTGTCACTTTTAACATCAATCACAACATTTTTCTTTCCTGAATTAGTTCTAGCTAATAAACCACCAAATGATAATTGATTGTTAATAAAACCAATTATTGAAACTTTACATTCGTGAACTAAATCTCTAAATGATTTAACAAAATCAGCATTTGCTACATATGCATAATATTCAAAATTAATATTTTTTCCAGTTATACCATATGGGAATTCACTATGATTCATTCCATCTAGCGTTCATAAATATGGATGTAAATCAATGATAGTTTTATCATTGTTACCATTCAAGAAGTTAACTTTTGATGTGTAAGACATGTAATCAGCTAAATCTAATTCGTGATTAACCTTAACTTCATGATCAGTAGAAATGTTTTTAACAATTTCTACTGGCATATAACTGATATTTACAATGTAACGTTTAACAACGATACCAATAAACTCATCAGCTTTAGTTAACATATTTAATAATGTTTTAGATAATTCTTCTTTGTTAATAAACTGATTATTTGCATTTAAGTAGTTTAAACTAACGCAATTGTTGTATAAACAATTAACTTTGCCAGATTCTGCACGTTCAACTACAAGAACTTTAATTCTTGATTTGTTGAACGAAATTACTCCATATACATTTTTTAAGTTATACATTAGTTGTACCTCCTCAAACATCTTAGCTTTGCACTACGTGCACGATTATTAAATTTAACTTCTTCTTGTGAAGCAACAACTGGTTTCTTAGTTAAAAGTTCAAAATCAGTTGCTGTATTCATAATTGGAACTTCTTTTGGAATATGCGTTATAGTTATGTTGTTAAAAAATTGTTTCACAATTCTATCTTCCAAAGAATGGAAAGTAATAATTACCATTCTGCCATCCTTATTTAATAAATTAGTTCCATCACTTAATAATTTTTTTAAATTATCTAACTCATGATTTACTTCAATTCTAATTGCTTGGAAGTAAACACGAGCTGGATGTTTAGATTTGAACAACTCTTTCTTATTAACATTATTTTTAATAATGTTAACTAATTCATCAGTTGTTTCAATAGCATGATTTTTACGAGTAAAAATGATTGCATTAACAATTCTTCTTGGATTTGATACTTCACCATATTGTTTGAAAATTCTTGTTAATTCTTTAGCATCATATTCATTAATTACTTTGTAAGCATCTAATAGATCATCCTGATTCATTCTCATGTCAAGTCTTGCATTTTGATGATAACTAAATCCACGTTTTGCATCATCAAACATAGGAGAACTAACACCAAGATCAGCGATAATACCATCAACTTTTGAAATATTTAACTTATTCAAAATCATTTTAATATTTTTGAAATTATCATTGACCAAAATAACATTAATGTTGTTTTGATATTTTTTTAGCAAGTAGTCATATGCTTGTTTGTCTGTATCTAAACAAATAATCTTGCCTTCATCATTTAAGCAAGATAAAATTTTATTTGTATGTCCGCCTCTTCCGCAAGTGCAATCTATATAGATGCCATTAGGCTTTATCGACAAATACTCTATTGATTCATTAAGTAAAACCGGATTATGTAAACTATTCATTGTCTTCATTTAATTTATCAGCTACCGTTTCAAACACTTTATCTGTTTGAGCTTTATATTTGTTGTAAGTACTTGTATCTCAAATTTCAATTTTGTTACCAACACCAATGATTGTTACATTTTTTGAAATTTTAGCTTCAGCTAATAAGTTTGCTGGAACCAAAATCCTTTTAGCATTATCTAATTTAATATCAGCAGCATTTGCTAATAATTGTCTTGTTACAATTCTTGTATCTTTTTTATTTTGAGCTAATGCACTTAATTTTGATGCATAGTCATTGAAAGAGTTTATATCTCTTACTTCTAAGCAGCAGTCAAAGCCTTTAGACACTACAATATCACTACCTAAAGCTTGTGCAAATTTTGCAGGCATTGATAGTCTGTTTTTAGAATCTAAGTTGTGATTGTATGTTCCTAGGAAAATCATATTTACCACTTTGTCCCACTTCTTAACACTTTTATTATACATAAAAGATAAATTTTGTCAATTTTTTTTAAAAATTTATAAATATGTTGGTTTGCAAGCAGAAAAAAAGACGCCTTTTTAGCGCCTTAATTCTTTTGTTTTTTTTAGATTTTATGCTTTTTTTCAAAATCTTCTAGAGTAATGCAAATCCCTTCTCCATCACAACATTTTTTGTTTTTACATCGTGGATTTTTATCTAAATCTGCAATAAATCTTTCTAAATCATCTTGAGAGATTTTTTCTTCTTTTTTAACCATAACTATTTAGTTAAATTTTGAACGTCGTTTGCAATCATTAATTCTTCATCCGTTCTAACTCTATATATAGGATATGTAGCACTGTTTGAAGAAACTAAAATGTAATCATTATATTTTTCAATTAATTTTTTATCATTAATTTCTGCATTAAATAGCTTGATATTTTTGCAAGTTTCATTAACAATATAATTTTGGTTTTCACCAACACCTGCTGTGAAAACAATTGCGTCAACCTTTCCTTCTAATTCGTTTGCATATGAAACAATGTATTTAGCAATTCTTTTAACATACATTGTTAATGCAAATTTAGCATCTTTATTACCTTTTTCAAGTTTATTACATACATCACGAACATCTGATGAACCTACAAGTCCTTGTAAACCTGACTTTTTATTTAAAGTTTCATCTATTTGTTTATCATTCATTCCTTTTCTCATTAAGAAAACTGCAACAGATGGATCCATATCTCCACACCTTGTTCCCATTACTAATCCTTCTAATGGAGTTAACCCCATTGAAGTGTCATAAGATTTTGAATTTTTAATTGCAGAAATAGAAGCACCATTACCAATATGACAAACAATTAAATTTACTTGTTTCTTATGAAGGATTTTTTCCATTTGCTTTGTAATGTATTTGTATGAAATACCATGGTAACCAAATTTTCTAATTTCTCATTTATCTGCTAATTGTTTGTCAATTGCATATCTGTAATTTAATTCAGGAATTGTTGAATGAAATGAATTATCAAATGCTGCAATATTTTTTACCTTTGGTAATTTTTTCATGAAAATCTTAATAACTTTTAATTCATGAGGATTATGTAACGGAGCTACTGGTATATGATCTTCAATAACTTTTAAACATTTATCATTTACAAGAACAGAGTTAGTGTAAACTGTACCACAGTTTACAACTCTATGACCAATACCACTAAACTCAGTAATTTTATTATAAATTTTATGAGTTTTCATTTGTTTCAAAATTAAATCAATTGCATCAGTGTGATCTTTAATGTTGATTTTTTTCTCATAAGTTTTAAATTTCTTACCAGCTAAGCAATTGATTTTAAAATTACCATCAATTCCAATTCTTTCACAAAGACCATAACAAATGACTTTGTGATTTTTACCTAAAAATACTTTGTATTTTAATGAGCTGCTACCAGCATTAATAATTAATATCTTTTTATCCATATTTTTTTATTATTCTATATTAAGAATTATATTATTTATTTATATAATATAAATAATTAAAATATGGTCAGAGTTATAAAAAGTTTTTTTCATTATTTACTAGTTCCATTTGTATTTATTAGTTTAGCTTGAAGTGTATGAAGAGCAAAAGTAAAAGCAAAAAAATACAAAAAAGAACCAATGGTTCATACAGCCGATGTTAGATATAAAATGGTTTACAAAATTTGTAAAAGAGTATTATTTTGTAAAAATATTCATGTAGATGCTCAAGGTTTCGAAGACATGTCATTAACTCCAAAACTATTAATTGGTAATCATAAATCTAATTTAGATGCAATTGTAATGATTAAGGTTTTATATGAAATAAGCCCTAACTTCCGTTTTACTTTTTTGTGTAAAAAAGAATTGCAAAAAAATGCAGCTATTAGAGCTTGTATAGATTTGATTGATGGTATTTATATTGATCGTAATAATCCAAGAGCAATTCTTGATGTTATTAGACAAGAAAAAGAATTATTAAACCAAAACTATACATTAGTTGTGTTCCCAGAGGGAACAAGAGTCTTCTCACATGAATTTGGAGAATTTAAACCTGGTGCTTTTAAAGTGGCTTACGAAAGTTTTGTTCCGGTTGCTTTCTTCACACTTTATGGGACAAGCGGTAGACTTGATAAAAATAAAGAGCATAAAGTTAAAGGCGATATTATTGTTAAATACAATGGTATGATGAGACCACAAGAATTCATTACAACAACTGCAGTTAATTTAGCTGGAAAAATAAAAAATATCATTAAAAATTCTTATGATAAAATTTTTAATGATAATACTAAAAAAGGAGAAAAAAAATAATGAAACAATATTTGGATTTATTACAACACATTTTAGATAAAGGTAAAAAAAGACATAACCGTACAGGGGTTGATACAATTTCAACCTTTGGTTACCAAACAAGATATGATATTTCTGAATCATTTCCGTTGTTAACAACAAAGAAAGTTTTTTATAAATCAATGATTTATGAATTGCTTTGATTCATCAAAGGTGACACTAATATTAAATATTTAGTTGATCATAACTGTAATATTTGAAATGAATGACCTTATGAAATTTATAAAAAATCTCCTGATTTCCAAGGTGAAGATTTAAAGCAATTCGTAGAAAAAATTAGAAACGATGCTGAATTTGCTAAAAAACATGGTAATTTAGGTCCTGTTTATGGAAAACAATGAAGAAATTCTTATGGATTTGACCAATTACAAAATGTTGTTGATCAAATTAAAAACAATCCTGACTCTCGTAGATTAATTGTTTGTGCTTGAAACCCAAGCCAAGTATGCAATATGGCATTGCCGCCCTGTCATGCATTATTTCAATTTTATGTAGAAGACGGAAAATACCTATCATGTCAACTATACCAAAGAAGTGCTGATGCTTTTTTAGGTGTTCCATTTAATATCCCAAGTTATTCGTTATTAACTTACATAATTGCTGATATGACTGGATTAAAACCAAAAGAATTTATTCACTCATTTGGTGATCTACATATTTATGTAAACCATTTAGATCAAGTACATGAACAACTATCGCGTACTCCTAAACACCAACCAAAACTAATTATTAAAAATCATCACGATAGAATTGAAGACTATGTCTTCGAAGATTTTGAAATTGTAGATTACGATCCAGCTCCTGCAATTAAAGCTCCAGTTGCTGTATAAATAAAATATATGTTAAAAATGATTTGATGTGAAGATGCCAATCACGGTATCGGAATAAATAATAAAATGCCTTGGGATATCAAGGAAGAGATGAGACATTTTATAAAAACAACTAAAGGTCATACTGTTGTTATGGGTCGTAAAACTTTTGAATCTATTGGTAAACCATTACCAAATAGAACAAATATTGTTTTAACTAATAACCCTGACCTTAAAATTGATGGTGTGCAAATTATTCATGATTTTAACAAAATCATAGAACTAGCAAAATCGCAAGATATTTTTATAATTGGTGGAGCATCTATATATAAGCAATTCTTACCATTTGCTGATGAATTAGTAATTTCAAAATTACCTGATACTTACCATTGCACTGAATACTTAAATTTTAATTTATCAAATTTTAAACTTAAAAATACAGAAGATTTTGGATTATTCAAAGTTAACTACTATGCAAAATAAAGACATTGAGTTTAATATTGATATTGAAGGATTCTCTGGACCACTTGATGTTCTAGATACACTTATTCGTGAAAACAAGATGGATATCCTTGATCTTAATATTTCTTTATTAGCTAATCAATACTATGAATTTATTAAAAAGAATTTTAATAAATTCGAAATAGATAAATTAGGTAATTACCTTGTTATGGCTACTTATCTATTAGAGTTAAAGACAAAGAAAATTCTTCAAGGATTAGAAGAAACTCAAGAAGAATCAAATTTTGAATATGAACGTGATAAGTTGGTTGCTCAAATTATTGAATATCGTAAATACAAAGAAGTTTGTGAAAAATTAAATGTTAAACGTGAAAAGCGTCAAACACTTTATGCAAAACCTAGTGATATTGCAAAATTGAAAGAAGGATCTGAACGTTTCTATATAGAAAAACTTCCAAGTTATATAGATCCAGATAAATTATTAAAATCAATTATTAGTGCATACGAAAAATATCACTTCTCTTTATTTTCTAAAAATAAAATTATTGTTCAAGAATTGTCTGTTGATGACATTAAAAAAGATCTTATCTCTTTTCTAAATACATCAAAAAAAATTACTTCGTTTGGCGAATATTTATTCTCAGTTGATGAATTAAAAATTTCTGAGCAATACATTGTTACAACGTTTTTAGCTCTTTTAGAATTAGTTAAATATGATGTTATAGTTTTGGAACAAAACGAACAAACAAATGAGATAATAATTACTATTAAGGATCTAAATAATTCTAAAATAGCTTTAGGCCAAGGAGGGTTACATGAATAATAAATCAATTATCGAGAGTATTTTATATACATCAGGAAACGATGGAGTTGATATCAATACTTTTAAGAAAGTATTAGGTATTGAATCAGAAGAAATTATTAAGTTAATTAATGAATTAAAAACTAAGTATGAATCTGATCAGGATTCTGGTTTGTTAATCAAAAAATACGGAAACTCTTTTTATTTATTGTCTAAAGAAGATAATAATCAACATATTGCTAAAGCAATGAATTACGCTTCTAAAAATCCTTTAACTCCTGCGATGATGGAAGTATTAGCAATCATTGCATACAACAACCCTTGTACATCAACTAAAATCGAAAAAATTAGAGGTGTGGACTCTAAGAATGCAATTAGTAAACTAATAGCATTGAATTTAATTAAAGAAGCCGGACGTGACACAACTCCTGGTTGTCCATATTTGTATAAGACAACTCAAGAATTCTTAAATTTATTTGGCATTAAAGCTTTGAGCAACTTGCCTAAATTAAAAGATTCTGATCAAAGTTTACTTGAGGAAACTGATGTTGATTTCTTTAATTCTAATAGAATTGAAGAAGAATAATTATTCTACTCTTACAATAATTGCAGCGTAATCAATACCTGTATGCACAGTAATTACTGATGGTAAAACATCTCTTGGTGTTTTATCGTTTAATTTATATTCTTTCTTTAATAAATCTATTAATGGCTCAATATCGTACTTATTGTTGTGATAATTTACTTTCATTAAAACTGCGTTTTTAATTTTAGATTTATCTAAATTAATTCTTTCATTAAATGTCTTAGTTAAAATCTTAACACAATTTTCATATTTAGATGCTTTGTCTAAAAATACTAAACCATTATGATCATATGTAATGATCAATTTAAGATTTAACACTTTTGCAAACATTCCTTTAAAATTGCTTACTCTTCCACCTTTAACTAATTGATCAACATTTGGAACAATTAAAAAACCTAGTCATTTTTTCTTTTCAGATTCAATATAATTTTTAACTATTTCTTCAGTTAGATCTTTCTTCTTAGAAAGTTCTATTAATTCTTCTAATTGAATTCTACTTCATCTAGACAATGAGTATTGTGGAATAACATGAACGTTTTTGTAATCTTCAACTACCATTCTTCATGTATTAATAGCAGAAGAAAGTTTCTCATGAATTGGTAAGACAAATATATCATCATATTTGTCTGCAATCTTATCTAGTAATTCAGCGATCATTCCAGGAGAAGGTTGGCTTGTGCTAACATTAATTCCTTTATTAATCAATTCGCAAACCTCTTTATTATCAATTTCAATTAAATCTTTGTATGATGTGATTTGACCATCAAGGTTTTTATTAATTATTAAAGGCATGTAGTATACGTTTGGATACTCACCTTCTTTAATTCCAGATGATGAATCAACAATAAAAGCAACTTTCTTCATATTAAAATAATTATACTAATTATAAATAATTTATTTAATTGCTATGATAGGATGTTTTTACAACAAAAATTCATTAAATGACACATTAATCCTTAATGTGTCAAATGAAAAACCAATTAAAATTGACCAAAATAATAATTATTGTTTAGGTTTTGATAGAAACAATGAAGTTTGTTTTATAAATATCTTTAATTTTTCTAAATATGACAATTTTGATAAAAGTTATTTTTTGTTTAATGATCAATTAAACAAAATAGTTATGGATATCTGCAAAGTTGATTTATCTAAATATGTAAACAAAAATAACTTTGTTATTGGTCACATTGATGAATGTGAAGAGATTTCTGGAACTCACTTGCATAAATGTAAAGTTAATATTGGTAACGAAATACTCGATATTATATGTGGTGCTAAAAATGCTAGAAAAGATTTAAATGTAGTTGTTGCTACTATTGGAGCTATATTACCTAATGGTAAAAGGATTAATAAAGGTAAATTACTAGGAATTGAATCTTTTGGTATGTTGTGTTCAGCAAAAGAGTTAGGAATTACTAATAAAAAATTCAATGATCAAGGAATCATTGAATTAAATAGTACTTATCTTGTTGGAAGTTCTTTCAACGAAATGTTTTAGACTTTGTAATATCCTACTCAGAATGGACGCTTTGCTTTAACATTAGGTATTTTGTAAGGACGTAAAAGTTGAACCGCTCAGTTTAATCATACAATACCCGAAGCAATTAAAGTCAACAATAGAATTGTTATTACTTCTTTGAAATATCATGGAATGTCGCCTAATACAGCTCCAAATCCTGAAAACACACCATTAATTTGTTTAGGATCTGCTACTCCTTGAATTGCAGGCAAAATTTCTTTTAATCAGTCATTTTCAACTATACCTGTACATTCAACAACAATGCCACTAATTGCAAAACTTTCATTTTCTATCTTTATTAATGAAGAAGCATATTTCATAACTGTAATGTATAAGAAGAACACAATACATACAACTCCTGTATAAAATCAATTCTTCATCTTAACATTAGGTGTATTTAATAACACCCCTAAAGCAATGCAAGCAGATAACGCATGCATAGCATACTTTAATCTATATGGATCATTACCCATAAAGATATATTGAAAATTCAATTGAGCGTTTCCATCATCTCCAGGAAAAATTGATACAAACAATGTTAATAATGCTCCTAATAGTTGAGGGCCTGCCAAATATGAAGCAACCTTTCTTGATGGTTGAAGTATTAAAGCTAATAATGAAGCTACAAAAAAGAAAGGACAAAAATCTGTAATAAATATTTTTGATAAACAGAATCCTAAATAAATTGAGCCAGCACGCATGAATTCTCCACTAGCAATCATTTGTGGATAATAAGGAGTTACAATTTCTATTATTTTTTCTGAATCTCCTTGAGCAGAAACAACAGTAATTAATGCCTTAAGATCTGGTGCATATCTAAAAATAATAAAATAAACTAAACAAATGATTGCAATAAATAATCAAAACAAATATGAATTTGTTAGTTTTTTAATAAATGGGTGTAAAGCTATTTGGAAAAACATTACAATTAATGTGATGGAAACCAATAATACCCCAACTGCTAGCGGTGTCATATTTTAATATAATTATATTAATTATACAAAATCTCATTTTTATGCCTTTTACAAAAAATATTAACGATGATTTTTCAATTAAAGATGATAGGATAGTTTTATCAAAAAATTACTTTGATAATTATCATAATCATTTTGCAAAAATCACCGGAACTAGATTTTCTTGTATTTTAGGTCAAAATAAATTTTCATCTCCATTTAAAACTTGAGCTATTATGACAAAAATTTACAAAGAAGAGATGGATCCAACCTTATCAAAAGTTGGATGTGCAATAGAACCAAAAGTAAGAGAATATGTAGAAAAAGAATTAGGATGCAAATATCTTTCTTATGATCCTGTTCAAATAAGATTTGATGTTTTTCATGAGAATAAAATTTTTGGTGGAATTCCAGATGGTGAACCAATAGTTAATGGACGTATTGATTATTCAAAATTCCCAATGTTAGAAATTAAAACAACTTCAATAGACAGTTTTGTTTACAAAAAAGAAAACGGAAGTTTGCTTATGAAAAAAGATGAAAAAGGTTATCCACTAATTAAACTTCCTGGCGAAAAAAGAAACAGTTGATATTGTGATAATGACATAGTCATTAGTGAAGAATATAAATATCAACTTGGTCTATACTTGTATTTAAGAAACATAGATAGAGGAATCTTTGCTGTTACTTTTTTAACTGGTGAAGATTATGTTCATCCTGAAAATTATGTTGCAAATGAACACGAAATTGCTCTTGTTAATTTCTCAATTAATAATTTAGACCATTTTAAACAAAAGGTTGAATATGCAAAGCAATGATACATTGACCATATTCAAACAGGTATTTCTCCTAAAATGACAGCCGAAGATAAAAAATGGCTTAAAGAAGAGTTAGGTCAAGTGTTCTAATGAAAATAATTTATCTTAAATATGGTGAACTTACTTTAAAAGGTAAAAATAAAAAAGTATTTATCAACCAATTATTTCAAAACATTAAGATTGCTCTCAAAGATTTTGATTTAAAAATTATTAAGCAATACGATTCTTCTTTAATTAAAGAGATTAAGGAAAAAGATTTTGATGGAGTTATTTCTGTTTTAAAAAATATTCCAGGTATTTCCCAAATAATTGTTGCCCAAGAATTAGAAAGAAATTACAATGATTTAGTTAAATTTTTAGTTGACAAATTCTCAAATTTAAAAGAGTTAACTCTCTTTAAAATTGAAACAAAAAGAAATGATAAATCATATGAATTAAATTCAATGGAATTTTCAAGAAAACTTGGTCATGATTTGTTAGTTTCTAACAAATTGCTAAAGGTTGATGTTAAAAATCCTCAATACAAAATTATTGTAGAAATCCATAAAAACAACTTTATTTGTTACACAAATAAAATAAATGGAAGAGGCGGCTTTCCAATTGGTGTTGGTGGGAAGGTATTAATGTTAATATCTGGTGGTATTGATTCACCAGTAGCTGCTGGATTATTAATGAAAAAAGGTTACAAAGTAGATTTCTTAACATTTATTTCTCCTCCTCATACTAAACCAGAAGCCTTAACCAAAACTGAAGACTTAGTTAAAACATTAACCAAAACTTGTCCTTATGTTCCAAAATTATTTGTATGCAATTTCACTAAATTGCAACATGAGTTATCTCATATCTCTGATCATTCTTATCAAATAACTTTAATGAGAAGATATTTCTTTAGAATTGCTCAAGAATTAAAGAATAAATTTGATTATGACGCAATAGCAACTGGTGAATCATTAGGACAAGTTGCTAGTCAAACCATTCAAAGTATAAATACCATTGAATCCGTATTAAATAATACAGTTGTTTTGCGTCCGCTACTAACATATGATAAATTAGAAATTATTAATTTAGCAAATCAATTTTGCACATATGAAATTTCTATTTTACCATATGCTGACTCATGTTCTTTGTTTGTTCCTGCCAATCCTGTAACTAAGCCAACTATTCATAAAGCTGAAAAGTTAGAAAATGAATTAGACCTAATTAATGAACTTTATAATATAACTATTGAGAAGTATATTGAAACTAAGTTAATTAAATAATATGGAATTTATTAAAAAAACTATTATTGAAAAAATCAATAGTTATAACAAAATATCACTATTTTTTCATGAAGTTCCTGACTTTGATGCTTTGGGAGCATGTTATGGTCTAAAGCGTTTTATCAAGGATATAGCTCCTGAAAAAGAAGTTAAAATTATTGGTTTAGATATCATTGATGATTTCTTTTCAAAGGGATTCTTTGAATTTGATCATACACATGTTGGAAATTCATTTATTAGTCAATCATTGGGAATTATTCTAGATACAGCCAATGAACAAAGGATTTGAACTAACAGACATAGATATTGTAAAGAGTTAATCAGAATCGATCACCACCCACAAGTAGAATCAATTGCCAATATCGAGTGAATCGATCCATCGTATCCAGCAACTTGTCAAATGGTTGCCGAATTATTATTCGATTGAAATTCAAAATATGTGCTAGCCCCAACAGCAATGTATCTATATGCAGGCATTGTTACTGATACTGGTAGATTCTTACACTCTAATACAAACCCAACAACATTAACAATTGCAGGTAAATTACTAAATACTGGCTTTAATAGACAATCTATTAACGATGCTTTGTATTTAAGAAATTACAAGCAACTAAAATTTGATTCTTACGTTATTTCAAAAATTGTTTTCTTAAAAAATAAAAAGTTTGCTTATGCTGTTTTAGGAAAAAAATCTTTTGATAGATACGACATTGATGTTAGAATGTCAATGGTACAAATTTTAAACAATATTGAAGGTGTCGAAGTTTGAATGAGCTGTTATTATGACAAAACCAAAAAATCTTGAAGAGGTTCTCTACGAAGTAGAGAATTACCAATTAATCAAATTGCTGAAAAGCATAATGGCGGCGGTCATAAATTAGCAGCTGGTTTCACTTTAAAAAACAAAAGAGAAATTAGACAAATTAAAAAAGAAGTTATTCAATATTTACAACAAGTTCAAAAAGTTTATTAAAAATTTATATATAATTAAATTGCTATGAGTAAGACAAAAACACTAAGAGTCTCTGATGTAGATCCAGAAGAATTTGAAAGAATTAAGGTCGAAGAAACTAAAGTAGTTAACCTTAAAGACTTAGGTGATTTATCTTCTTCGAATATAGATGAGGAATTATCTAAACTTTCAAAAAAACAACTTAAATATCGTTTAAAATACGAAGAAACTGATCCTGTAGTTATTGCTAAGATCAAAGAACTACTTAGAAACATGTAGTAAAAATGTTTATTAACCTTAATACACATTCATACTATTCATTATTAATGTCATCAATTACTATTGATGACATTATTAATTTTGCAATTAAAAATAAACAGAAATATGTTTCATTAATTGATATTAATTCAATGTATGGAACAATTGAGTTTTATCATAAAGCTATTAATAATAACTTAATACCTATTATTGGGTTACAAATAGAATATCAAAATGAAAAAGTCATTCTTGTTGCTAAAGATAACAATGGTTGTAAAAATTTATTTAAAATTTCTTCACTTGTAATGACTGATAGAGAATTAGATTTGCCTCAACATCTATCAAATTTATTTGTAATTGTTGATGATACATCTAAATGCTCATGAATAAAAGATCATGAAAGTTCTTTTAGTTTGAATCAAAATGCAAATGATTGCATTGCATGTAAAGAAGCGTTCTTTGAAAATAAGGATGATATTGAATACATTAAAGTTCTGCACGCTATTAAAGATGGTATTACATATAAAGATGTAGGAGATTTATCAGAGCTATCTGACAATTACATGTTGAATGAAGAACAAGCATCTAAATTGTATTCTAAAAAATCATTAGAAAATTTAAGTAAACTTTTAAGTTCATGTAAATGAACTATGGAATTTAATAAAGAACATCACTTTATTAAATACAACAAAAAATATAATTCTAAAGATTTGCTTCAAGCAATGTGTGTTGAAGGTTTAAAGAAGAGATTAAACTCTACTGATGCACCAATAAGCTACATTAATAGATTAACCCATGAATTAGATGTTATTGATAAAATGGGCTTTAACGACTATTTTTTAGTTGTTCAAGATTATGTTAGCTTTGCTAAACATAATGGAATTTTAGTAGGACCTGGTAGAGGTTCTGCAGCTGGTTCTTTAGTTTCATATACATTAGGGATTACTGAAATTGATCCACTTCAATACGGATTGATCTTTGAAAGATTTTTAAATCCAGATCGTAATACTATGCCTGATATTGATGTTGATTTTATGGATGATCGACGTGGTGAGGTTATTGAGTATATTCATAATAGATATTCACAAGAACACGTTGCTCATATCTTAACTTTTCAAAAAATGAAAAGTAAAATGGCTATTAGGGATGTTTGCCGTGCTTTTGAATTTGATTTAAAACTTGTGGGATTAATTTCAAAAGAATTCCCATCATCTTTCTTCGACTCAAGTATTGAGGAAATTATTAAATCTAATAAAAAAGTTGCTGAATATGCGAATAAATATCCAAAGATATTTAAGATTGCAAACAAACTTGTAGGATTTCCAAGACAAATAGGTCAACATGCAGCAGGTATTATTATTTCAGATAAACCATTAGATGAAATTATCCCAATTCAATCTTCAACAGACAACATTTATTCAACTCAATTCTCAATGGAATATCTTGAACCTTTAGGTTTGATTAAAATGGATATTCTAGGTCTAGTAAATCTAGCAACTATTGATCAATGTTTGAAATTAATTGAACAAACAATTGGTCAAAAAATCAATCTTTCTAAAATTCCTTTAAATAACCATTCTGTATTTAAAGAATTATCTAACGGAAATACACAAGGTATATTTCAATTAGAATCTCCTGGAATGACTAATTTAATTAGAAGAATTAAACCTGTAAACATTGAAGATATTTCAATAACTTCGGCTTTATTTAGACCAGGACCACAAAAAAACATTAATACTTACCTAGAAAATAAAGCTCATCCAGAAACTATAGAATATTTAAATGATGATTTTAAATCTGTTTTAAGTTCTACATACAATATCATCATTTATCAAGAACAAGTTATTGAAATGGTTAAACGGGTTGCCAAATTTAGTCTTGCACAAGCTGATATGTTTAGACGCGCTATTTCAAAAAAGAATGCAGATAAAATATCAAGTCTAAAAGAAAAATTCATTGAAGGCGGAATAAAGAATGGTTATTCACAAAAAGAAGTAACTCAAATTTTTGATTATATTTATGAATTTGCTAATTATGGTTTTAACCACTCACACTCATTAGCATATTCATATGTAAGTTACTGAATGGCTTATTTAAAATTTAAATATCCATTGCAATTCTTTACAACCTTATTGTCATCTAATGACAATAGTGCTGATAAAATTGCTATGTATGTTGCTGATGCTAAAAAATGTGGAATCAATATTTATCCACCTAGCATTCAAGATTCACATTTTAACTTCAGCATTAAAAAATCCAAAATCATTTTTGGTTTCAATGCAATTAAGGGTATTGGCAGAGAAACAATTAATAAAATTTTAAGTATTAGAAATGAACAGCCTAATCATGAATTTAAGAATATGTTCTATGCTATTGGATTATTAGCAAATAATTCCATTGGAATTAAAACTATAGAAATTTTAATCAAAGCAGGATGTTTTGATTGTTTTTTAGAAAAAAATCAAACTAGATTATTTATTCTAAAAAACTTAGAAGAAATCTTTAAAGCAAGTAGATTAATGAAACCTAATGGAGAATTTATTATTTCTCCTAATTTAGTTGAAATTATTCCAACAAACGAAGAAATCTTAGAATTACAAGAAGAACAATTTAATTTACTAGGAGTAAATTTTGCAGAACATCCTGTAATAACCATTAGAAATAACTATAAAGGTAGTGAAACAATTTCAACATTAGCAGATGTTTCAAATAACACTTCTGGATTTATTCACTGTTTTGTTGTTCTAGACAGTTTTAGAGAAATTAAAACTAAAACAGGTTTGCCAATGGCGTTTGCAAAAATAGAAGATGATACAAAAGTATCAGATGTTGTTATTTTCCCTGGTGTTTATACTAAAGCAAAAGGTATAATTAAAAAAGGTGAAATCTATTTGGTGTGTGTTAAAAACGCACCACGTGGCCTTCAACTAATGAGTATTAAAGAAATAGATCATGAGTAAAAAAGCAATTGTAATTGATGGCAACTCTCTTATATATAGAGTGTTTTATGCTACTTACCAACAATTAGACTACTATAAAAAAAATAATTTACCACCGGCTAATGCTATTAGATTAGTAGCTAGTATTATTCTTAAATTATTAAATGAGAATCAATATGACTATGCATTATTCGCTCTTGATTCTCATAAGAAAACATTTAGAACTGAACAATTCGAAGACTATAAAGCTGGACGTAAACCAATGCCAGAAGAGTTACTGAGTCAATTAGAAGATATTAAAAATATAGTTTCTGCTATAGGTTTAAATATTGAAGCAATTCCTGGAATAGAAGCAGACGATATTATTGGTAGCTATTGCAAAATAATGAATGATTCTGATATTGATGTTACTATCTTTACTTCAGATCGTGATATGCTTCAATTAGTTAGTCCCAAAACATCTGTTTCATTTTTCGTAAAAGGAATATCTGTTAGAGATTTATATACAGAACAAAACTTTTGTCAAAAGTTTATGGGATTAAAACCCTGTCAAATTCCTGACTTTAAAGGAATTTCTGGAGACTCTTCCGATAACTTAACAGGTGTTAAAGGCATTGGACCTAAAACTGCTGTTAGTCTTTTACAAAAATACGGATCATTAGATGACATCTACAATCATATAAATGATCTTAATGAAACACAAGCTAAAAAATTTAACGAATGTAAAGATCATGCTAAACTTTGCAAAAGTTTAGCTACTATTCGTTTAGACATTTTAAACAATAGATCAATAAATGAATTTTTAACAAAGAACTTTAATGTAGAAGAGTTTGAAAAAATAATAACTTATTACAAACTTGATTCTTTAAGGAACTTATTAAAATAATTTGTTCCAATATATAATAAATATATATGGTAAAAATCGGTATTATTGTAGCAAATGGTACAGAAGACTCAGAGTTAGTTGTCCCTGTAGACATTTGAAATCGTGCTGGAATAATTACTAAAATTATTTCAATTCACAAGAAGAAAAACGTTCTTCTTGCAAACGGTATTAAAGTTTCATGTCACGAAACTTTAGATGTTGAAAACTTAAGTAAATATAATGCAATATATTTACCAGGTGGTACAAAAGGTGTTGAACAATTATCATCAACTAATACCCCTAAGTTAATTAATTTTTTAAAAGGCAACACAAATAGTAATGTATGATTCTTATCTATTTGCGCTGCTACAAGCATATATGGAAAATTAGGAATGCTAAAAGGTGTTAAAGCAACTTGTTATCCAGGTTACGAATCTAGTTTTAGATCTTCTTATGTTAAACAACCAGTAGTTGTTTCTAAACACTTTATCACTGCGAATGGTCCAGGTAGTGTTTTTGATTTTGCATTTAAAGTTGTTGAAAAATTAGTAAGCCCTGCTATGGCTAAAAAAGTAGCAAATGATATGTTATACAAAGGAAATAAATAATTATGAATTTTACAATTAGATGAAAAGACTGCAAAAAAAGTGATGCAATTGCAAACCACTTACAAAATAAAATGGATAATTTCCAAGATTTCCATTTTGTTGAAGATGATGGTAAGGTAGAAATCGTTTATTATGCAAAGCAAAATAAATATACCTGTAGAATGAACGTTCATGTTAAAACTAAAGGTATCATTAGAGCAGAAGCTAATGCTTATGATGTAATTACATCAATTAATGATTGTGCTAATAAAATTACCGATCAATTAAGACGTGTAAAAACGCAATTCAAAGATAGATAAAAAACAAACGCACTCAATGTGCATTTTTTTATTTTTTTCAAAAAATGTTGCAAAAAAAAAGAATATAAATATCATGTAGGAGGAAATATGAATAAGAAAATACTAAAATCAATTTTGAGTGTTGCATCAGGAATTGCAATCATTTCATCAATTCCGTTTGCAGTTACTAGTTGCGGATGCTCATCAGAAAAAAATAATTCCGTTACCTGATAGTGTTTATGAAATTGATACAAACAATGTTTTACAAGGATTTAAAAGTGATTTTTTAAATAATCCAGATTCTGAAATTTATAAAGATAAACTTACTGATTGTAATTCAATAATAATTCCGGCAAGAGTAACAAGTATTGCTGATAATGCTTTTTACGATAATCCTCAATCTGGTCCTCCAAGCTCAAAAATCCCATCATTTATTGCAAAACTAACTTTTGCTGATGGTTCTAATTGCTCTACAATTGGAAGATATAGTTTTTCACGGTCTTCTTTAACTTCTGCTACTTTGCCTGATAGTTTAACTACGATTAGTAATTTTGCTTTTTTTACCTGTGAAGAATTAACTTCTGTAAAGTTCTCGAGTAGTTTACAATCAATTGGTCAATATGCTCTTTGTGTTTGTAATTTAACTTCTCTTGACTTATCAAAATGTATCAATCTAACTTCGATTGGTTCACATTCCTTTGAAGCGTCCATGTCATTACATTCTGTAACATTCCCAGGTAGTTTACAATCAATTGGTGAATTTGCTTTTATGAGTTGTTCATCTCTTGAAGAAATTATTTGAAATAATTTAAACAGCGCTCCAACAATTGAAGCTAATGCAGCTTTTTATGATGTTGCAAATACAGGACATGTTAAATCAACAGGAAGTTATACTTCTAGTGAATTATTATCACTTTTAAAAGAAAATGGTTTGCCGGATGGCTGAGAAGTAGCTAAAGATTAATTGCAATTTTGGGAGTACACCACTTGGTGTATTTTTATTTTTATGCTAATTTGTTATTTTTTCTTAATGTTTTTAAAGTTCTAGCAGAAACTCTTACTTTCTTAGTTTTGCCATTTTCTTTAATTGTAACCGTTTGAAGATTTAATCCTCATTGTCTACGTGAATGATTTAATGCGTGGCTTCTTGTATTACCACTCATTGCTTTTTTACCAGTTATTTGATCTTTTCTACTCATAATCTTTTTGATTGTTATTTTATTATATTAATTATTTTCTTTTTAACAAAGAAAACATATTAGTCTTATACGCTTCCACGCCTGGTTGGTCAAATGGATTAATCTTTAATAAATAACCGCTCATCATGGCTGCACGACATAATCAAATATATAAATATCCGTAATGGTAAGAATCACATCTAGTAATATGAATAATCAAATTATTTGTTTTACCGTTTTTAGTATGAGCTAAAACTGTTCCTTTAAACGCTTGTTCATTAATATAATTTAATGTTTTTTTGTTTAAATATTTTAAACCATCAAGATTATCGTTAATTGATAATTTTAAATCTTTTCTAGGTTCATCTACTCATAGTGTAGTTTCACAGAAATTTCTAGTTCCTTGTTGCAAGTATTGACCCAATGCATGCAAGTCAGTGGTAAATAAACTTATAGTTGGATACATTGCCTTGTGAGATTTGCCTTCTGATTCACCAAACAATTGCTTTCATTGTTCTCCAATCATTGTGAGTGATGGATCATAAACAATAAAGTTTTCAACTTGTATTTTTTTAACAGTATGAAAATAATGTCTGTAACATGCATATAAAAAAGCTGAATTTGATTTTAAAGAGAAAGTTTTTGTATCATCAAGAGCTTTCTTAGCGCCCTTTAACACTTCTAATGGATCTAATCCTGCTAATACCATTGGAAACATACCAACTGGGGTTAATGTTGAATAACGTCCACCAATATCATCAGGAATGTAGAACATTGTTCATTTATTAGCTTTAGCTAATTTATGAAGCGTTCCTGAACAACTATCAGTTATTGCAACAATCATTTTCTGAGAATATTCTTTACCAAAATTTTTACACATTATTTCTTTAAAGATTCTAAATGTTATAGCAGGTTCTATTGTTGTACCAGATTTAGAAATAACAATAATGGAAAATTTATTTTTTCCAATTTTCTTAATTACATCATATATGTAAGAAGAAGACATGTTGTGAATGTAAATAAATTTATGATGACTAAAACCAATTGATCCTTGAACCATTTCAATTGCTGCTCTTACACCTAAATAACTTCCACCAATACCGATAACTAAAACATACTTAAGATTTTGTTTTTTTCATTGTTGAGCTTTTTTCTTCATTGCTAACAATTGTTGATTACTGTAGTAATCAATAATGTTTACTCATCCTAATTTTTCAAGACCAGGTAATGTACTAGACATCATTTGTCTTTGGATTTTATCAACTTCTTTTTGGTATTTTCTTTGAATTGCTGATTCACTAATTTGAACAGCATTAGATGTAACAAACTTTAGCATACTTTATATTATTTAAAATTATATATCATTAATAAATTACTTTAATGACCACAGTAATAATTATTATTACTAAAGCTAATAATAATATCACAAAAATAAATCATCATTTTTGATAAAATTTTTCATGTTGACGTTGCTTGTTAGTATCAAAAATATTTTTAATTTGAAATGTTCTATCTTTGCTTGGTTTTAACAATTTTTCATTAATGCTTGTGGCATTAGATACATTTTTTAAATCATTAATAATTTCTTGAACAGAATGATAACGGTATTTAATATCTTCAGATTTAGATGCAATACATCTAAAGATAATATTTTCAATTGCTGGAGTGATATTAGGGTTAATATCACTCATAATGGGCATATCGAATTTAAGAGGCAATTTAATTACTTCTATCGAACTATAATTGCTTGAAAAAAATGGTTTTTTACCAATTAACATTTCATAAAAGATAATTCCTAAAGAGAAAAAATCAAATTGTTCAGAGATAAAATTATTAGCATTTTTATCATTTGATCTTGCCATCTTGAATACATCAGGAGAAATATATGGATAAGTTCCATATAAAGTTGCCTCATTTGTTAAAACTTTATTTTCATCATTGTTAGTAAATTCAATCACTGATGAAATACCAAAATCAATAATTTTAACTTGTCTTAAATCATGAGACAATAAAATGTTTTCAGGTTTTAAATCACGATGAATAATCTTGTGTTTAAATGAATGAAGTTCTTTAATAGCTATTAAAACTTTTTCAAAAATAAATGTAGCTTCTTTAACACTTAAATAACCATGTTTGTTTAGATGGTCTCTCAAAGAAATACCATCTACATATTCCATTACAATAATGATAGTATTATCATTATTAATTTTTTCTACTTGGAACGTTCTAACAATATTATTTAAATTGTTAACTCTCTTAGTAGTTACACATTCATCTAAAAATTTAATTCATTCACTATCAGAAATAGAAGGATTTCTTGTGACAACCTTAATTGCTACATATTTATTTTGCAATGCAAAATAATCAGTTTTGTCAACAAAAGTATCTTCAGCCTTGTAAATTATCGAATTCATGCCTCCACGAGCTATTTCATCAATAATTTTATATTGACCTAAAACAATATTCCCTTTTGTGAATATAGGAAGCTCTATTGGTTTTTGTTTAGTTTCTACAGTTTTTTCCTCTTGACTTTTAATTTTTTCTGACATTGTTTTATAAGATTTCAATAACTATAGAAGTCAAATTATCATTGCTATGATTTTCTAAAGATTTTCTGATTAATGCGGTAGATGTAGCATAAAAAGGTTTATCACGATTTTTGTTAATGTAATCATCAATGTAAGGCATATCAATGTAGTTATAAACTCCATCTGATCCTAAGAAAATTAAATCACCACGATTTAATTTAAAGCTAAATTTATCATAATCCAATGGGCAATTAGTATTTGAATCTACATATTTTGTTAATGCTAAAAAACTATCTTTGTATTTAACAAACATTTCTTGTGGAGCATTTGATGAAACTAAATAATTGTATAAATTATGATCTTTAGTAATTTGTCTTCATTTAAAGTTAGTAATATCAAATCTATATAGACGAGAGTCGCCTAAGTTAAAGCAAATTGCTCTTCCATCTTTTTGAATAAAGATACAAACAAAAGTTGTAGTAATTTTTTTGTTATTTAATTTTGCTTTGCAATATGCTGCAAGTTTTTTTCTAGCATTTACAATGTTTCTAGAAATTCATATAGACGGATTAACAATGTGACGTCTTTTTTTAAATTTATTTTTAAAATAATCGACAATCATATTAGAAGCTATTTGGCTATCAGATTGTGAACCAATACCATCACAAACTATACCAAAACATTGATCTGTAGCATTAACTCCAACAAATCCGGCATCTTCATTATGATCTCTTAAACCTTTTGCTGTTGCAAAAGAATAATTAAATTTGTTTTCTCTATTTTCTTTTTTCATAGTTAGCTCTGAGTTGTCCACAAGCTGCTGCAATTTTAGAACCACGCTCTAAACGAACAGTTGCAATTATATTGCTATCATTTAAAACTTTAGAAAATGCATCAATATTTTTACTAGTTTTAAACTCGTTTTCAACTACATTATTATATCTTATTAGGTTAATATAGCAATAAATAGGCTTTAATAACTTTATAAGTTGTTTGGCATTTTCTGTTGAATCATTTAAGCCATTAAGCATAATGTATTCAATACCAATTCTATTCTGTGTAATCTTTTGATATTTAACCAATGAATTAATTAGTTTTTCTAAGGGATATGCGTGATTCACTGGCATTATTTTATTCCTTATTTCATTTGTAGGTGCGTGTAATGAAATTGCTAAATTCATTTGAGGAAAGTCTTCACCAAACTTTACAATCTTATCGATTAGTCCACATGTAGACACAGTAATGTGTCTAGAACCTAATCCAATTCCGAAAGGAGAATTTAAAATTTGTAAAAACGATTTTAGGTTATCATAATTATCAAATGGTTCACCAATACCCATAACTACTAAATTAGAAATTCTTGAATTTTTATTCTCTTTTAAATATCTATTAACAGTAATAACTTGTAACACAAGTTCATCTACATTTAATCCCCTAACTTTTTTTAATAAACCAGATGCACAAAACTTGCATCCCATATTGCAGCCAATTTGACTTGATACACAAATCGAATAACCATAATCAAATTTCATTAATACTGTTTCAATGGTTCTATCATCTTCTAATTTAAATAAAAATTTAGTCGTTTCATCCACAGGGTCTATTTGTTTTGTAATTTCAGTTAATTTATTAAACCTAAAATTCTTTTTTAAAATTTGAATTGATGATTTCGCAATATTTGACATTGCATCAAAATTATCAACATTTTGTTGATAAATTCATTGGAATATTTGTTTTGCATTAAATTTTTTTAAGCCTAATGAAATGACTTTTTCCTCTAATTGTTCAAGAGAATATGAATATATTGATGTTCTATTTTCTTGCATTGTTAAATGATCTTATGAAAATTTCTTTAATTTTTTTAGTAGCATCTTTTGGATCAGAACCATTAACTACACAATAATCATATTTATCTTTAAGAGATAATTCTCATTCAGCTTGTTTAATTCTTTTTTCAATTTTTGCTTTAGATTCAGTTGCTCTTCCTAATAATCTAGATTTTAATATTTCAATAGACTGAGGAGCAATAAAAATAGATAAGAATTTATGGTCATTTTGTTTTTTAATGTAATCCATAATAAGTAATGCACCTTGTGGCTCAATTTCCAACAATACATTTTTACCTTGATTTCTTAAATCATTAACATATTTTTTAGGAGTTCCATAGTAATTATCAACATAAGTTGCATATTCTAGCAAGTTATCATTTTTGATTTCTTGTTCAAATTGTTGTTTTGTTAAAAAGAAATAATCTTTCCCATCAATTTCTCCTTCACGTTTTTCTCGTGTAGTCATAGAAATTGAATATGTAAGGTTAAGTTCGTGGTCACTTAATAGAGGTGTAAGAACAGTTCTCTTGCCAACTCCACTAGGTCCACTAATTACAATTAAAAAACCCTTATTCATAATGATATTATATTATCCTATACGAATGTCTTCTACTGGATAAGATGAAGCATTACCCTTTGGATTTCTTCTTGTTCATGACAATAACGTAGAAGAAACACCTAATTGTCCAACAAACATTAGAATGATTAAAAGTATTTGTCCAAGAGGAGTAATTTGAGAAGTAATACCAACAGATAAACCTACAGTACCAAACGCACTAGTTGCTTCATAGAATACACTTAATAATTGAAATTGTGGTAAATTATCTTGACCATATTGAGTGTATGTAATTAACAAAGTAACTAAAGTTACTAAGATAATTGATGAACAGAAAACAATTAAAGAATCTTTAACTTTTGTTGTTGGAATAGTTCGCTTATACATTGAAACTCTATTTTTACCAATTATTTTATTGAAAATTGCTACAGCAACAATTGCTAAAGTAGTAGTACGAATTCCTCCAGCCGTAGAAGATGGTGAACCACCAATGAACATTAATAAACAATTAGTTCATTTAGCACCAGCACATAATAAATTATGATCAAGTGTTGAAAAACCTGCAGATCGTGTAGTCATTACATTAAAGAAAATACAGAAAGTTTTATTTCATCCTTCTGCTTTTCCAAACTCATGATAAATATTTGGATCAGTAAATATTGAATATTCATCTGTATTAAACTTTGCATCTATACCTTCAAAACCAAATGCAAGGATTAAACCAATAATGGCAATTACGAAATAAGAACATAATGCAACTTTAGTGAATAAAGAAGTCCTTGTTTTTATTCCTTTTTTAGCATTTTTCTTTTTTTCCATTACATCAAAAATAACTGGATAACCAATACCACCAATAACAATTTCAAGAACTATAAATAATTGAAATATTGTATTTCAATCATTTCTATATGAAGCTAATGAAGAAGTACCTTGAAAAATATCAAATCCTGCATTATTAATTGCAGAGATAGAGGTAAAAATACCAATTCATAAACATTGACCATAATTATGATAACAATGCAACAACGTTGTTGTATCGTGTGTTGGTCTTAAATCATCACTCCCACTAATAAAGCTCGTTTGTTCATATGCTGGAACAGCATACATTCAAACTGAATAAATTAAACCAAAAATCAATTCACTAACAAGAATGAAGCCAACAGCTTTTTTGACCATTTTAAATGAATTACCAAGTTTTTCATTTCCACGTTCAGATTGTACCATTACCATCTGTTTCAAACTCACATCGTTAGTTTTCTTAAAGAAATTTCATATTAAAAAGAAAATTGAAATAACACCAATACCACCAAGTTGTATTAAAAATAATAAAATTACTTGTCCTGTAACTGTAAATGTTTTAGATATTACAGCAGGAGTTAACCCAGTATCACTAAATCCACTACACGCAATGAATAAAGCATCTCAAAATGTATATGGTCTTGAAAATTTTTCATTCATTGGATCCAAATAAACAATGTATTTTCCATCAGTTAAACTGAATGGACAATACAAAAGAGAAGCACCAAGCAAGATTAGAATTAAGTAAATTCTAAACATTCTTTGAGAAACAGTTCGACCAAAAATTATTCCAAATGCTTTAGAATAAATTTTGTGACGTTTATTTTTAGCAAAGTCTTTTATATTTGGTTCATTTGACTTTGATTCTTTTTTTGCAGGCATTATCTCAGTAATATATTAATTATATATTTCAAGGCAACATTAAAATATAATAAATTAGTATTAATTAAAATTTATGAGTCAGAAAAAAAGTTATTGTGTAATAGGTCTTGGTCGTTTTGGTTATCAAGTTGCTACTAAATTAAATGAAGGTGAAAAAGACGTTATTGTTATAGATAAGGACGAAGAAAAAATTGAAAAGGCATCAAAGATTTTTGATATCGCTTTTAAAGCCGATGCTACTGATATTAATTCATTAGTTGAAATGGGTATTCAAAATGCAAGAACAGTTATTGTAGGTGTTACAAGCATTGAAGAATCAATCATGGTGTGTGCAAACTTACGTGAAATTGGTGTTAAAGATATTATTGCTAAAGCAAATAATGATATTCATAAACGTGTTTTAAAAACTATGGGTATTGCAAGAATTGTTGTTCCAGATATTGAAATTGCAAATAGAATTGCAGTTCAAGCTTTATACAACATTGGTGTTGATATTTTCTCAATTGGTGATGGATTCTCATGAGTTAAAGGTGTTGTAAACAATGAAGCTGTTGTTAACAAGACTTTAGAAAAACTTGATCTTAGAGTTAAATATGATGCAACTGTTATTATGGTGCAACGTTCTGGAAAAACTATTTTCCCACCAGCTAAAGATACATCTTTAATGATTGGTGATGTAGTTACAATCATGTGTCGTAACGAAAAGATTAAATCTGTAGTTAAATTGCTTAACGTTGAAGACATTGATAATGACTAAGATTTTAGAACCATCTTTACTTTCGTTTGATTTAAAAAATATGCAATCTAACCTCTTTGAGGTTAAACAGTTAGGCATTTCACAAATCCATTATGATGTGATGGATAATAAATTTGTTCCAAATACAGCTTTTGATACTGAATGATTAGATTTATTACATCAAAATGGATTTGATATCTCAATTCATTTTATGGTTGAGCAACCAAGAGAATGAATAAAAAGATTCATTTCTTTTAAAGGAATAAAAGCTATTACATTTCATCCTGAACCTATTAATAAAAAAGAAACTCTTGATCTTTTAAAATTTATTAAAGATAATAAAATTTTGGCAGGTATTGCTCTTAAACCTGATACTAACATTTTTGAATATCAAGACGTTTTAAAAGAATGCGATTTAGTTACAGTTATGGGAGTTCAACCTGGTTTTGGTGGACAAAAATTTATGCCAATAACTATTGACAATTTAAAAATATTTGCTGAAATAAAAAATAAATTAAATCCAAAATTAATTATTCAATTAGATGGTGGTGTAAATTTTGATGTATTAAAACAAACTTACCATCATGTTGATTGATTCGTCTCTGGTTCTTTTTTAATGAAATATAACGGAAACAAAAAAGATATTATTGATTATTTTAAAAATTTAAAATAATTTATCCAGCTATTCAACTTGATGGTAATCCTTTAGTTTTTAAAAGTGCAAGCAACTGTGCACTAGTAATAGAAGAATTGCCAGTAACTTTAACAGTTCCTGTCGCTGCTACTTTATTAAAAGGAACATCAGTGATAGTAGGTAAACTTGTTAAATTGTTTCAAGTAATTTGTTTTATAGGTACTGCTCCTACTCCACCTCCAGAAGTAATAAAATTTGTAGTTATTGTTTTTAATGTTCCTGGAAGAATAAGAGTTTGTATTTGTGTTCCATGTAAAAGACAATTGTAATCAGAACTGTCTGTTTGGTCTAGTCCAGAAAACTTTGTAAAAGCAGTTTCACTCAAATCTAAAGTTTCAATTGCTGTTTGTTCAAAATCATATGTGGAATTATAATTTTTTGAAAGATTTCTACATCCAGAAAAATTAATATTTTTAAGTGATGAGAATTCTCTAAAACAATAACCACTTAAATATGAAAGTTGGCTACATCCAGAAAAATCTATATTTTCTATATATGTTGGACACTTTGAACTTCCAATAGTTCTAAAATCAAATGCTTTTTGAGCAACACCTGTTACAGTATTTGGAACCTTTATTGTATCATATCCTTTATTTGCATAAGCATCTATATTTTCTAAAAATTCATTTTTAAATCCCTTTAATTCATTATTTTCAATTCTAAGAAGTTCAGTTGGTAAAGCATTATCTACAGTAAATGTAAAATGTTTAGTTGTGCTAGTACCATATTTTTTACTAGTTGCCTTAACATCAAATGAATAGTTACCAATTGTAGTTAATTGATTTCAACTAAATTTTAAAGTATCGGTATTAAGAGAAATCATTCCATCAGATGTATCATTAATAATTTCTCATTCAACTGATTGATCAGGGGCATTTGAATCAATTACTGAAGCAGATAAAGCATTAGTAGTTGTACCAGCAATATTGTAATATGTAGGAAGATCAGTTGAATCATTTCATGTAATTTCAATAGTTGGTACTGATACATTTAAAGTAAATGTATAACCATCACTTTTAGAAGGATCTTGATTAGAAGTTGCTTTTAACGTTAATTCATGACTACCTGCCTGATTAGAATCCATTGCTTGTCAAGAAATTTGATGAGTGTCTTCATTAAAAGTAATTTTATTACTAACAGTATCGCCAGTCAGTAATCAAGTAACATCTTGGCTAGTTTGATCAGCAGGTTTTACTATAGATTCAAAAGTGAATGGATTGCCATCTTCACCTGCAATACAACCAACAGTATTGTTGTATGTAGAATATGTAGTTTGACTTGGATGAATAATCTCAACACTTTCTACTAATGTGTATGTGAAGTTGAATTTTAATTCAACTATATTTGAACTTTTAGCTTCATCTTTTGAATAAAAAGCTTGAATTTGCAATAAAACTTCTTTAGGTTCATTAACGGCCTTAATAGTTAATGAACCATCATGATTCACATCAATATCTTGTGTTTCAGAAACTTTTTTAAAAATAACACTAGAGCTTTTTAAACCAGAAACAATTCATGAAGAATCAATTGTTTTTTGTTGATTAACTAGTAAGTTAATTGTTGTTTCACTAGTTCATTCTATTGAAAAACCTTTTGAAAATGAACATGATGAAATTAAAGGAATGGCTGCAGTTGTTAAACAAGTTGCAGTTAGTAAATATTTTTAATGCTTTTTTAAACATAATACCCTATTATGTAAATTATATATAT
>CAJTRF010000002.1 GCA_910578525.1 uncultured Mycoplasmatales bacterium
TTAATGATGCATCGCTTGTGCAAGTAACATCAAAATATCAAGTAGCATCAGCAAACGAAAAATCTGCATTAATTGTCCCAACTGAAGAACGTTTGCTTCTGCTATCAGATTCATTACCACTTAATTCTTCAAAAACCTTACTTGCTCCATCAGTGTAAGAAATTGATAATTCCTCTTCAGAAGAAGAACCACAACTTAATGCGCTACATGCAGTAATGCATCCTAATGCTACAGGTATTCCACAAATTGCAATTTTAAATAATTTTTTATTCATATTTTCTCCTTTTTATCTATAATAAGTATAACTTTTTTTCAATAATTTTAGAAAAACACTAAAAAATAGTCATTTTTGTTAATTTCTAATTTGAACATTGATGTTTAAATTAGGGGAGAGTAGTTATATTAAATTAATTGTTATTCTTTTTTACATATTTATGAGTTATATAGTTGCAAAACAAAATTAGAATGTAATACACACCACAAAACTTACTTAACATAAACCCAGTTTTTATGGTATATTTATATAAATATAAATATCTATGAAAAATCTTATCAGACTACAAGATTTATCTGTTAAAGAAATTAATGATATTTTAGATACAGCTCAAGACATTATTGATCATAAAAACAATGATAAGTTAGACAATAAAATTGTTGCAAATTTATTCTTTGAACCATCTACTAGGACTCACTATTCATTCAATACAGCTGAACATAAATTAAATTGCAAAGTGTTAAACTTTGCACCTGAATCATCTTCAATGAACAAAGGAGAAACTTTCTATGATACTATAAAAGTATTTGAAAGTTTTGGAGTCGATGCATTAGTCATAAGACATAAAAAAGATTTTTGATATAAAGAATTATTAGGAAAGATTGATATTCCAATTATTAATGCAGGGGATGGTAAAATGGACCATCCAACTCAAACTTTATTGGATCTATTAACTATTAAACAAGAGTTTAAAACTCTTAAAGGTTTAAAAGTTCTTATTTGTGGAGACATTGCTCATTCTAGAGTAGCTCACTCTAACTATGAGTGTATGACTAAAATGGGTATGGAAGTATATTTTAGTGCCCCTAAAAACTTACAAGATCCACAATACCAATATGTAGATTTTGATGAATATCTACCAAAAGTAGATGTAGTTAACATGTTAAGAATTCAAAATGAAAGATTAGAAGAAGGCTTAAATGTTCAATCTAACTACAATGAACAATTTGGATTAAACTCTAAAAGAGTTTCATCTATGAAAAATAATGCAATTATTATTCATCCTGCTCCTTTTAATAGGAATGTAGAAATTAATGATGATGTAGTAGAGTGCAAACACTCTAGAATCTTTAGACAAATTCAAAATGGTGTATTTATTAGAATGGCTGTATTATTAAGAAGTCTCAAATAGTATGAATAGTTTTGTTATCAACAATTGTCAAGTATATCTAAATAAAAAAATAGTAAAAAGAAGTTTATACATTCAAAATGGTGTATTAAAACAAATTAGTAATAAACCAATTGATAAACAAAATATTCACACAATTGACTGTCATGGTTTAATAGCTATTCCAGGACTTGTTGATATCCATGTTCATTTAAGAGAACCAGGTCAATCATATAAAGAAACTATTAAAACAGGAACAATGGCTGCAGCAGCTGGTGGGTATACAACAGTTTGTTGTATGCCCAATGTTGTTCCGCCACCTGACACTGTGTCTAATATTAACACAATATTATCATTAATTCAAAAAGATGCAATCATTAATGTTTATCCGTATGCATCTATTACAGCAGGTAGAAAAATTAATACAAAAATAGTTGATATGGATAAATTAAGCAAACATTGCTTTGCTTTTTCTAATGATGGTTGTGGTGTGTCTACATCACAAACTATGGAGCAGGCTATGACTAAAGCTAAAAGAGTTAATAAAGCAATAGTCGCTCACACAGAAGATTTAAAATACGTTCCACAATGTGGTTCGGTTCATGATGGAATTAATGTTAAGAAATTTAATCTTGTTGGTATTCCATCAGAAGCTGAATATAAACAAGTTGAACGTGATGTTCAATTAGCTATTAAAGCTAAATGTCAATACCATATTTGCCATGTTTCATGTAAGCAAACATTAGACTTAATTAAAAAAGCTAAGAAACATAACAAACATATTTCATGTGAAGTGACTCCACATCACTTGCTTCTTAATGAAACAAGTATTAAAACAAATAATGGTAAATATAAAATGAATCCTCCATTAAGAAGCAAGAAAGATCAACAAGCTTTAATTCAAGGAATTAAATCTGGTTTAATTGAAGTAATCGCTACCGATCATGCACCACATGCTAATAAAGAAAAGAATACAACTATTGATAAAGCAGCATTTGGTATCTCTTTATTAGACTATTCTTTTGCATTACTATATACTAAATTAGTCAAGACAAACATTATTAGTCTTAATAAACTTGTTGAATTAATGTCAATTAATCCTTCAAAACTATTTAATTTACATTCTAATGAATTGAAAATTAATCAACCAGTTAATTTATTAATTTTTGATCCATCAAAAAAATCTAAGATTAACTCTAAGAATTTCTTTTCAAAAGGAAAATCAACACCTTTTGAAGGAATTAATTGTGTTGGATGACCAAAGATTACCATTTGTAATGGTAAGATAGTATATAAAGAAGGGAGAATCTATGGATAGAATAGTCGATTACAAAGTAATTAGTAATACTAGGATTAATTCAAGCACTTATATGCTTGAATTAAATGGACCTACTGAATGAATTCAGTCAGGTAAATTTTTAAATATTCAAGTCCCTAATAAATATTTAAAAAGACCGATGAGTGTATATGATTGAAATAAAACTTCATTAAAAGTTTTATATAAACTTATTGGTGAAGGAACAAAGATCCTTTCAACAATAAAATCTAATCAGTCATTAGAAATCTTAACTGATTTAGGTAATACTTATACTCCATCAAAAAACAAGAAACAATTAATTGTTTGTGGAGGATGCGGTATGGGATCAGTTTACAAGCTTGCCAAACAATTGTCTTCCCAACATATTGATGTCACTATTATTGTTGGATTTAAAACAAAAGCTGATGTCTTTGTTTTAAATGAATGAAAAAAAGTATGCAAAAACTTAATCATTACAACAGATGATGGATCAGTAGGATTTAAAGGAACTGTAGTTGATGCTATCAACAAATATAAATTAAATAATTTATATTACTATACTTGTGGTTCTATCAATCTAATGAAAGCTGTTTATAAATGTATGAAGAGTGAAGGCCAACTTTCATTAGAAGCAAGAATGGGTTGTGGTTTTGGTGCGTGTATGGGTTGTACAATAGAAACTAAACATGGACCAAAAAGAATTTGTGCAGACGGACCAATCTTTAACAGTAAGGAGTTATTATGATAAATAAAAACTTAAAAGTTAAATTAGGTAAATGAGAATTGGATAACCCAATAATTCCAGCGAGTGGAACATTTGGTTATGGTTATGAATTTACTCAATTTTATGACATAAACATTTTAGGAACATTTTCTATGAAAGGAACTACTATTAAACCTAGACTTGGTAATCCATTACCAAGAATTGCAGAATGTGAACAAGGTTTAATTAACTCTATTGGTTTACAAAATCCAGGAGTTGATGAAGTAATTAATTCTGAATTTGTAAAACTAAAAAGTGTTTATCGTAAAAAAATAATAGCAAATATAGCAGGTGGTACAATTGATGATTTTGTAGCAGTTGCTAAAAAACTAGATAAAGAATCAATTGTAGGAATTATTGAAGTAAATGTAAGTTGTCCAAATGTGGAGAAACTTAAATTCACTTCTAATCCAAAACATCTAACAATGCTTATTAAAGCATTAAAGAAAGCTACTAAAAAACCAATTTATGTTAAATTATCAGCTGTTGATGCTGATATTGCTAAAATGGCAATAGCCGCTGAAAAAGCAGGAGCTGATGGTTTATCATTAATAAATACTTTAATTGGTATGCGTATAGATTTAAATACTGGCAAACCAATTATTGCTAGAAAAACTGGTGGTTTTTCTGGTCCAGCAATTAAACCAATTGCTTTAAGATGTGTATATGAATGTGCTAAGGTTACAAAGCTACCTATCATTGGAATTGGTGGAATCTCTAATGCATATGATGTAATAGAGATGATGTATGCAGGTGCATCTGCTGTACAAATAGGAGCACAAAATTTAGTAGATCCTTATGTTTGTGAAAAGATTATTAAAGATTTACCAAGAGTAATGAAAGAATTAAAGATAGATAAATTATCTAGTATTATTGGAAAGGCATTAAAGTATGAGTAATGTAATTATTGCGTGTGATTTTAGTTCATCAAATGAACTAAACAAATTCTTAAAGAATTTTAAATCTAATAAACCTTTTTTAAAGATTGGATACCAATTATTTTATAAGATTGGTAGAACTGGTATCCAAAAATTAACTAAACAAGGTTATAAGATTTTTTTAGATCTTAAATTGCATGATATTCCAAATACTGTTTATGAAGGAGTTAAATCTTTAAGTGATTTAAATATTTCAATGTTAACTGTTCACGCAGCTGGTGGAATAGAAATGATGAGTAAAGCTAAACAAGCAGCTGGTAAGAAAATAAAAGTCTTAGCAGTAACTCAATTAACAAGTACTGACAAACCTATGCTTAAAAATGAATTATTAATCTCAAAAGATATTAATCAAACAATTTTGCATTATGCAACTAATGCAAAAAAAGCTGGAGTAGATGGTGTAATTTGCTCACCTAATGAGGTAAAGATAATTAAGTCTAAGTTAAACAAATCTTTTTTATGTGTTACTCCAGGAATAAGATATCCTGATGGCAACACTAATGATCAAAAAAGAGTAGCTACTCCAAAAGCTGCAAAAAATTTTGGTAGTGATTACATAGTGGTTGGACGCCCTATAACAAAAAGTGACAGACCATTAAATATGTATTTAAAGATGTCTAGAGAGTTTGGTAAATAATTTCTTTTTTTGTTATTGCATTTTATATATTTTAAAAAAATAATCACGCAGTCTTGGCACGTGATTATTTTTTGGTATTAAATTAATTTATTCTTCTGCTGTTCAACCAGTTGGTAATCCACCATTTGTTTTTAAAAAATTAAGAAGATCTGTGGATGTGTAACCTTGAACTGAATGGGTTATTTTAACAATCCCATTAGTATTAACATTTTTAAAACTGTCAGAATTAATTTTTGTTGGATTTTTTGATATTCTATCTCATACAATTAACTTTAATGATCGGCAATTTTGAAAAATTGCATCTCATAACGATGATAAACTACTAGGTAAATAAATCGAACTTAACCATTGGCATCCTTCAAAACCTGAAGCAGAAATCGCTTCTAAACTACTACAATTAATTAAATCAACTGATTTTATTGGTGATGGTGATGCAGTGGTACCACGAAATGATGCTGATCCAATTTCAGTTATTTCACTTTGTTCTTCAAATGTTAATTTCTTAATATAACTTGGAATTTTACATGTACTATTACCATAAAAAGCAAAAGAAGAAATCATAGTTACACTTGCTGGAATTTTCATAATTCGAAAATCAGCATAATCACTTATATTTTGTAAAAAATCTTCACTAAAACCATATAAAACATTATTAGTAGAATCTATATCATAAATGGTGCTTGGTAAGGCAAGTCCTCAATCTATTGGCATACTAGCTGAATCTATTAAAGTATTAAGTAATTTTATACTACTATGTTCAGGATTAATTGGGTTAGTTACTACAACTGTTCCTTGATTCTGATAAATGCCATCAAATGAAGTCGCACCTAAAGTTGCTTTGCCATCCCAAGCATCTCATGTAATACTACTTAAATTAGGACAATTTAGAAAAACCTCATTACCAATCGTTTGTAAACTACTTGGAAAACTTACAGAAGTCAATGCTGAACAATTTGTAAAGCACGCATCATCAATTTCTGATAAATTAGTGTGTGATAAATCAATAGAAGTTAATTTTGAACAACCATCAAAAGCGCCTGCATACATTGTTTTAGACTACTTGGGAAACTTATAGAAGTTAATGATAAACAATTTTTAAAAGCTTCTTGTTCAATTAAAGAACAATTACAATTTTCAGCAAAAATTAAGTTTTTAATATAGTTTGGAATTATAGTTGTTTGATTTTACAAAAAAGCTCATGTCTCAATCATGGTTATTTTAGAAGGAATTTGCATAGTATCACATGTGTCTTTGTATTGATTTAAATCAATATCTTCTTTAAAACCTTTTAAAACATTAGTTGTTTCATCGATTTCATAAACTTCATAATGTAATGCATTTGAAGGTATAACATCACCTTCTGATGAAGAACCACAGCTAGCAACTGTAAAAGGGATAGATGCAGCAATTCCTAATCCACAAGCAACACTTACTATTGCTTTGATTAATTTTTTATTCATATTTTTTGCCATATATTTTCTTTTATCTTTATATTGTACTTCTTTTTTATTGTAATTTTACTTTTTTAAAATATTAACAAGTTCAAAATAATGTGAAACCTGAAATAGTATTAGTTTTGTTTTCGCCTATTTTAGCATATAAACTAAATGAAAAATTTTTACCATCTCACTCGTAGCTATAAGTTGGTCATTCACCTGTTACCCAAATTTTTTATCATCATTATTGACTGAAATGGATAAATAATCTGCTCATTTTAATGTTAATGATGCTTGGCTTGTACAAGAACATCAAAACATCAAATAGCATTAATTAATGAAAAATCTGCAATTATTAGTCCTTTAGATGACTTTGTTTGTCCAACACAGTCCATGTTAAAGTGAATGTCTCCAAAACCTTTACTTGCTCCATCTGTGTAAGAAATTAACAATTCTTCTTTAGAAAAAAGAACCACAACTTGATGCGATAAATGGAATAGTGGTAGTTATTGCTAATCCACAAGTAATACTTGCGATAGTTTTGATCAATTTTTTATTCATTTTTTTTATTTCTTTATATGGTATTTATACTTCTTTTTTTCAACTATAAATTGTAAAAGTTAATTTACACCACTTACAAGTATAGCATAATCATTTGGAGTTAATCATTTAGTCTTCATATAACTCGTTGAAATTCCCATATTTACTCCAACGTGGCGTAAAATAGGTTTTACAGTCTACTAATTTTAAAAAATGTACTTAATTTCATAAGTGCATTCATTAAAATAAAAATTATTTAATTACAATTTACTTTTAAAATATTAACAATGTCAAGTCACTGTAAAACCTGAAATAGTATTAGTTTGTTTTTCATCTATTTTAGCATACAAACTAAATAAAAAGGTTTGATCATTATTTGATGTTCAAAGTTTGCCAGTTATCTTAATTTTTTTATCATTGTTAACTGAAATAGACAAAAATTTTGTTCACTGTGCTGTTAATGATGCATCGCTTGTGCAAGTAACATCAAAATATCAAGTAGCATCAGCAAATGAAAAATCTCCATTTATAATTCCGTCCGAATAAACAACATGGTCAGTAGTGCTTTCGTTACCAGACACTCGACCTAAATCCTTACTTGCTTCATCTGTGTAAGAAATTGATAATTCCTCTTTAGAAGAAGAACCACAACTTGATGCAATGAATGGGATAGTGGCAGTTATTCCTAATCCGCAAGTAATGCTTGCAATAGTTTTGATTAATTTTTTATTCATTTTTTATCTCCTTATGTAGTAATTATGCTTTTTTCAACAAATTTTAAAAAATGTACCCAATATTTTGAGTACATTCTTGTATTTTTATTTGAAAAACTATTTTTGCTTGCTTTTAACTACTTCTTCTACAACACTCTTAGGAGCTTGTGCATAGTGAGAGAATTGCATAATGTAGTTTCCACGACCTTGAGTGAATGAACGAAGATCTGTTGCATAACCAAACATGTTCTTTAAAGGAACTTTTGCTTTAATGATTTGAGCATTTCCTCTTTGTTCTGTACCTTCAATAGTACCACGTCTAGAAGAAATGTCTCCCATAGTGTCACCAAAGTATTGATCAGGAACAGTTACATCAACTGACATGATAGGTTCTAGTAACACTAGACCACATTTTTTACTAGCTTCTTTCAAACACATACTTGCTGCAATTTTGAAAGCCATTTCTGACGAGTCAACTTCGTGGTAACTACCGTCAAATAATATTGCTTTAACATCAATTAATGGATAACCAGCTAATGGACCTGATTTCATTGATTCTTGAATACCAGCATCAATTGGTTTAATGTATTCACGAGGAACCTTACCACCAACAATATCGTTAACGAATTCATAACCTTTATCTTTATTAGGTTCAAATCTCATCACAACGTGTCCATATTGTCCACGACCACCTGATTGTTTAATGTACTTACCTTCAGCTTCTCCAGTAATTGTAAATGTTTCTCTATAAGAAACTTGTGGAGCACCTGAGTTTACTTGAACATTAAATTCACGTCTCATACGGTCAATAATAATGTCTAAATGTAATTCACCCATACCAGAGATAATAGTTTGTCCTGTTTCTTCATCAGTGTGAGTTTTAAATGTAGGATCTTCTTCAGCTAATTTAGCTAGAGCTAAAGACATTTTTTCTTGATCAGCTTTTGTTTTTGGTTCAACAGCTAATGAAATTACTGGTTCAGCAAATTTCATTGATTCAAGTTTAATATCTAATCCTTCTTCAGCTAATGTATCTCCTGTAGTTGTAGATTTTAAACCAACAACAGCACAGATATCACCAGCACGAATTTCATCAATTTCATTTCTTGCATTTGAGTGCATCTTAACTAAACGTGAAATTCTTTCTTTTACACCCTTGTTTGTGTTCATTAAATATGAACCTGATTTCAATACACCAGAATAAACACGAACGAATGTTAAACGTCCAATAAAAGGGTCAGTAGCAACCTTGAATGCTAAACCAACGAATTTAGCATCATCAGTTGATTCAACTTTAACTATGTTATCAGAGTCATCATGTGCTTCAACTGCTGGTACATCCAATGGACTAGGTAAGTAGTCAACTACACAGTCAAGCATTGCTTTAACACCTTTATTCTTGAACGATGAACCACAGATTACTGGAAAGAATTCAGCAGATAATACACCCTTACGGATACATTTTTTAATTTCCTCAACAGTTAATTCTTCGCCACCCAAATATTTTTCCATTGCTGCATCATCAAAGTTAACGATTTCTTCAATCATCTTTTTACGGAATTCGTTTGCTTTATCTACATAGTCTGCAGGAATATCAACTACTTTGAAATCTTCATGAGCACCACCATCATACATCATTGCCTTCATTTCAACTAGATCAATAATACCATTAAAGTTATTTTCGGCACCAATTGGATATTGGATAGCTACACCATTAGCACCTAAGCGTTCACTTAAAGATCTAACAGACATTTCAAAGTCTGCACCAATCTTATCCATTTTGTTTACATATACAATTCTTGGTACATGGTAAGTGTTTGCTTGTCTTCAAACAGTTTCTGTTTGAGGTTCAACACCGTTTTGTGCATCAAGAACAGTAACAGCACCATCCAATACTCTTAATGAACGTTCTACTTCAACTGTAAAGTCAACGTGTCCGGGAGTATCGATAAGGTTTAATTCATAACCTTTTCATACTGCATAAGTGGCAGCTGATGTAATTGTAATACCACGTTCTTTTTCTTGTGCCATTCAGTCCATGGTGGCACCACCATCATGAACTTCACCAATTTTGTGAGTTTTACCTGTGTGAAATAAAACACGTTCTGATGTTGTAGTTTTACCAGCATCAATATGAGCCATGATACCGAAGTTACGGTATTTTTCCATTGGAAATTGTCTTGCCATAAATATTTATAAAATCCTTTCTTACTAGAATCTCAAGTGAGCAAAAGCTTTGTTTGCTTCAGCCATCTTGTGAGTGTCTTCTTTTTTCTTAACAGAAGCACCTGTATTGTTAGATGCATCAATAATTTCGTTAGCTAAACGATCTAACATTGTTTTTTCACTACGGTTACGTGAATATAAAATTAATCATCTTAAACCTAAGGTGATTTTTCTTTCTGGTGGAACTTCAGTTGGTACTTGATAGTTAGAACCAGCAACACGTCTAACTTTAAGTTCAAGTGCAGGCATAATGTTTTCTAATGCTTTATTGAAAACTTCAATTGCAGGTTTTTTAGTTTTTTGTTCAACTTTTTCAAAAGCACCATATAAAGTGTTTTGAGCTAGACCTCTTTTACCATCTAACATAATCATGTTGATAGCTTTAGCTACAATTTTTGAATTGTACACTGGGTCAGGTAAGATATCTCTTTTCTTTGCAGAATTCTTTCTCATTGTTATTTACTCCTATTTCTTATCTGATTTTTGCTTTTTAGCACCATAAGCAGAACGCTGTTGGTTTCTCTTAGCTACACCTTGTGTATCTAAAACACCACGAACAATGTGGTAACGTACACCTGGTAAGTCTTTTACACGACCACCACGGATTAGTACAATACTGTGTTCTTGAAGGTTGTGACCTTCACCACCAATATAAGCTAATACTTCTTGTTTGTTTGTTAACTTAACCTTAGCGTATTTACGTAAAGCTGAGTTAGGTTTTTTAGGAGTCATGGTACCAACTCTGGTACATACTCCTCTTTTTAATGGAGAAGGTTTATACTTCTCTGTGTTTTTGATTGAATTGAAAGAACTATTCAAAGCAGGAGATTTACTCTTCTTTGATTTAGATTTTCTTTCTTTTCTAATTAATTGTGCGATTGTTGGCATATTTCCTTTCTTATTTTTCTTGACAACTACTTTGTGTGTATCATTATACAAAAAAAATGGAAATTTGCATAAATTGTTTGTAATATCGAAAGACAAATATATAACTTTATAAAAATGTGAAGGGAAATCAGTAAAACTACAAAGTATTATTAATATACTTTCTAATTCAATTTCAATCAGGATTATTATTTCTATCTACAGGTAATTTAATCACTTCATTCATTAAAACATCTTTTGTTAAAGATTTTCCATGTGAATAAATTGGTTTTCAACTTAAACTACAAATTTTAGCTATAAAAATTCCTATTTCTTTTGAAATTTCAAAATTCAAAGGTTGTAAAACCAATACAGAGCTAGTTGCACAAAATTCTCTATCTTGATAATATGTCATTCCTGCACCACCATCTCCTTGAGTTACAACAGTAATCTTTTTGCCATCAAATATTTTTTTAGGATTATCTACATACCCACCAATACCATTATTATTTTTTTTAGCATTTACACAAGGCATATAACTTTCATTACCATTTTTATCTATACTATCTTTACCTTTACCTTCAATAGTAAATAGTTCACTAATCTTAAATTCTTTTCAAGAGTTAGTATTTAATGGAACATCTGATACAAAAATATTTAAAGTCAAATTCCCATTATTTCTAGATAACACATCCATTAAATCTACATTAATTAAATTAAAGTCAATCTTAGCTTTTAAAAAGTCAATCTTAGCTAATTTATTGTAATCAAATCTCTTTTCAATAAGTCAATCATCTAAAAAAGTTACATTTTCAACTATAGGTTGCTGTCTAAAAAACTCTTCTGTTTTTTCTTTATTATTAATGTTTACTCTACCATTTCTTGTTTTAATTTTAAAACCATCATCACTAAAATCATATTTTTCAATAGTTTGAATTTCTCTAACTTCGTGAGCTTTAAAAATTAAAATACAGGTATCTGTTCCAGCGTTTGGTTGGAATAAATCTTTAGGAAGTTTAATACTTTTTAATAAACTATGTTTTAAAAGAATTTGTTTTCTTATTTTTTTTCATTCTCTTCCCAAAGCACAAGAAATTGGTAGAATAGTTGCGCACAACCCGTCTTGTTTCATATTGTTTAAAGTTTGAAAAACAAACTCTAATTCAGGGATATCTTGACTAAAAGGTGGATTCATTAATACTTTGTTATAACAATTTCTTAATCTAGGCAATCGTCTAAAACAATCATCATTAAAAATATTGCTTGCACCATCACCGTGTAACATCATATTAATTCCAGCAAGAGTGGCGTTAAAGTCATTATCTTCAATTCCTAATACACGATTTTCTTTAACATCTCTTCTTTCATCTTCTGTTTCACATTCGTTCAACATATTTGCCATTGCGTTAGTTAGAAATGTTCCTGACCCACAAGTAGGGTCTAAAATAACGTCATTTTTAGAACAATTAATTAATCTATACATTAATTGAGCAATATGATCAGGGGTAAATACTTCTCCTTTTTCATTAGCATTAGCTGAATTTCAATGTCTAAAAACTTTCAAGAAGTTGTTCATTGTGTCGTGACCAACTCTTTCACTAACATTAATAAAGTTGTAAATTGTAGATATTTCCGAAATTATCATTAATAAATTCTCAAATTTACACTTATTTAAAGTACTATCGCCTAATACTGTTTTAAGAAATTCTTTCTTTTGTCTTCTTTCTAAAGGTGTATCAGAGATAACTTCTTCGATACCCATCTTGACATTTCTTAAAATCCCAGCTGTAGTAGTGTGATCTATTTGTTGGTTAAATTTTAAACATAACATTACTGCTCCAATAAATGGAACATTCATTTGTTTATCAATTCTTGCAGATCTAAACATATTAGCAAGTTTTTGAGCAGACTTTTCAACAATACTTTCATTAGTATGTTTGTTTTGAAAATATGTATCAATATAGTATTGATAACTTTGTGGTTCTCTCTCATTTTCTTTAAATTCGCCACGAATATAACATTTAAATACATCGCCTGAATACTTAAAACCTACAAAATTATCATTTTGTTCAAGATTCATATAATCTTCAAGTTGTCCAATAAATGGTTGTTTTTCTGCTTTAGCGTCAAGAATAAATGTAACACCATCAGCATAATAATATCCATCTGGTTTTCTTGCTCAACCACCATCTTCTTGTGGTCTTGGATAAATAAACAGAGTTCCATCTGTTCTATTTTCAAGATTTAATATTCGAGAGAAAGCTCTGACAATTTGAAATTCAGATCTAGGCATAGAACGAAAAAACTCTATAGGCTTACCTACAAAGTTATTCCTCCTAATTTAAAAACTATTAAAGAGCAGTTACTCTCTCTCTCTCTCTCTCTCGAGCGCGAAGTTAAATTCTTGGTAATAGACATAATTTCACCTTAAACTGTTAATTCTTAATTTATAAAACAAGAGTTAAACACTTAGTATATTATAGTAAATTATATTATTTCTCAAGAGGAATATTTGATAAGAATGGAAGAACAAAAATTGAAGCAAATGATAAAAAAGAAATGATTGTTCAAGGAGTTAAAAGAAACAACCATGCATTTGCATATCAACATGCAACCAACATAAAACCACATAATATGCTCCAAACAAGTATATCAAAGCAAGAACCTTTAATAAAATCTTTAAAAGTAATTTTCTTATTATGTTTTATAGATACTTTAAATCTAATTTTTTTACCACATAGTAACATAAAGTATTCAAGTAATAAAGATGGCATTATAGATGTTGCTACAAAAGTTGAAACATACGAAGTAATAAAAACTCTTATGACTGAGGATTTAGTAACGACAGCTTTACATGGCAATGTTAAGGCTGAAAGTACAAACAGAAAGATGTTCATTACAAAAACAAAATAAGGAAAAGCAATATAAATTTCATTGCTGTCTAAAACGAACATCAATAGATAAGTTAATATAGTACTGATAAAAAAGTTAAATGTTATTAGAAAAATGCTAGTGGCTTGACAAAAAATTAATCATTTTTGTGAAAAATGAAATTTTGATTTCAAAATTTTGAAAAAGTAATTATGAAAAAATTGAAAAGCACCTCCCTCTCATCTTAAGTGTCTTTTTTTATAAGCATAGTAGTTAGGTGGAACTTCTTCTTTTGCAATGCAATTGCTAGTATAAATACATTCATAATTTAGTTTTTTGGCATCAATGGAAAGTGTTCAGTCTTCAGAAATAACATTCTTAATTCCCCCCCCATTCTTTGCAATCAAATCTTTTGATCACATGCAGGCATGGCCTGTACAAAGTGTTAATGAATATAAATTAGATATTTCGCCATCTATTCCTCAAAATTCTTTGCTTTCTTTGTCATTAGGAGTAATAAAATCTTGAAAATTATTAGTATTATTAGTTATGGCATTGTTAAGACCCTGGACAATTCCGACATCTTTAAAACGCTCAAAATATTGAATAGTTTTTGAACATCATTTCTTTTCAATATATGTATCTGAATCAAGAATTACATAATAATCAAAGTTATTAAGGAATTTTTTAAAAAAGAAATTAAGATTTCCTGATTTTGTTCTAGGACCACAATTACCTCTTCTGATAACTTTTACACCATTCTCCTTACTAAATTTATCAATAATTGATATGAATTTGCTGCATGTTGAATCATCTAAAATAAACGCAACACAATTTTTATTTATTTTTCCATCAAGAGTTTGCTGATTTAGCATTGTGTATGCGGCGTCAGGAATAAAATCATCTTTTGTTGTGTAAAGCAATGCAATCTTAGCGTTTGACAAATCTCTAAATTTTTTTAGAGATACAATCGATGTTGAAAAACTAAATGCTTTTTTACCTAAGAAAATAGAGATTATTGTGATTAATAAACAAAGAATTCCAGGGTAAAAAAACAACGTTTGGGTTAACAAAGAAAATGAAATATATAAAATTACAGCTCAATTATTTCCAGATTTAAAGATAGCTAATATTGAGTAGTAGTAAACTAAACTCATTAAAATTAGATAAATTAGCAAGGATGCATAACCAACAATGGCGCTTTTTTTATCTCTGTATTTTTTGAAACTAAAATGAGCGTTTTTCATTAAGTTTTAAAAATCTTAAAACAAGATTGTGTTTTTATAATTATATTCTCATTGTTTCTTTAACATCAATATTAATTAAATATAATAATCCACATTATGGATTATTTCAAACGCACAAAAAAGACGCTTATTGTTTCTTGTCAAGCTGTTGATAAAGAACCATTAAATAATGTGAAGACAATTACTTTAATGGCTAAAGCTTGTATTGAAGGCGGAGCAACAAGTTTACGTCTTAGTCAAGTTCCTCACATTAGATCAATTAAAAGATTTATTAAAAGAAACAAATTAAATATTCCTGTTATTGGAATAATTAAGCAAAAATATGAAGGCTCAGAAGTTTTTATTACACCAACTATTAAAGAAGTAAAAAAACTTCTTAGACTTAAGCCAGAAGTTATTGCTTTGGATGCAACTCTTAGAAAAAGACCAAAAGAATCTTTGGAAGAAATTGTTAAATTTATTAGAACAAATTATCCTAAACAAATCATTATGGCTGATTGTTCTTGTAAAGAAGATGTTCTAAATGCTGACAGATTAGGATTTGATATCATTGGTACAACTTTAAGAGGATATACACAAGAAACATCAGGAAAAAATAATTTACAAAATAATTTTGAATTTATTAAGTGATGTACAAAACATGTTAATGCAAAAGTTATTTTAGAAGGTGGAGTATGAGATCCACAAATTGCGGCTAATGCATTAAATAAAACAGATATTCATGCTATAGTCGTGGGTTCAGCCATAACTAGACCACTAGAAATAGTAAAAAAATATTTATCTGTTATTAACAAAAACAAATAATGGTATACTATATAAATTATGAAAATGAAATTTAACATATTCAAAAAGAAAAAAAATAAAGAATCCACAGGTGGTGGAGCAAGAGAAGTAATTGCTAAACTTTCTCGTGGTTTAATGTTACCAATTGCGATGTTACCAATTGCTGGATTATTCCTTGGTATTGGTTCAGCAATTGTGACTAACTGTCCTAGCGGAAGTTTTGGTAATATTTTCGGAATGGTTATTAAAGCACCTGGTCAAGTTATCTTTGATAACTTAGCAGTGTTATTTGCTGTTGCAATTGCTATTACATTCACAGGAGATATCGGTGTTGCTGGTTTGTCTTCATTTGTAGGTTGAATTGTATTTTGTGCATTACAAAGCGCATTCATTATTACAAAAACACATGTAAATGATGATGGTCTTGTAGTAACAGATTGGTATAGATTCTTGTTCTATACATTTGAAGGAAGCAAAGGAATAACAATGTTTAATTCTATCTTCACATCAAATGTTGGTATTAAATCATTATGTACATCAGTATTTGGCGGATTAACTGTTGGATTTACTGTTGCGATGTTATACAACAAATTTAAAAACATCCAACTTCCTCAAATTATTGGATTCTTCTCTGGAATCAGATTTATTCCAATTGTCACTTTCATGACAATGATTCCATTATCTATTTTATTTTCATTAGTATGACCTGCAGTTGGTTTAGGATTATTCTATTTTGGACAAGCATTAGGATCATTATCAGGATATGGTGGTATTAATGCCTTCTTAAATGATTTTATTTCTCGTTCACTTGGCCCCTTTGGATTACACCATGCTTTCTATACACCATTATGATATACAGCAGTTGGTGGACAAGTAGATTTAACTGCTAACTTTATATTTGATGGTCATGCATACATTAGTCTTGATGGTGTTAGTTATGCAAATTACACTTGAACTCAATTATGTGCATTATTAGGATATAACATTCCAAGCACAACAACATCTATTCAAGGTGATCAACAAATTTGAATGTTCTTCCAAAACATTGCTGGAAAACAAATTTGAGTTGCAGATTCTACCTCTCCTGCGGCTGGTACTGCTTCATTAGTTAGATTAACATTTGATAACTTATCTTTAAAAACAGGGTTAAAAGGTGTGTTTGCTGGTCAATACATGTCTGGTAGATATTCAATAATGATGTTTGCATTACCAGCAGCTGCTGCTGCAATGGTATTAACAATACCAAAAGGTGAAAATAGAAAAGTAGCAAGCTCAATTATTCTTTCTGCTGCTTTAACAAGCTTCTTAACTGGTATTACTGAACCATTAGAATTTACATTCTTGTTCTTAGCTCCTTGATTGTATTGAGGATTCCATGCAGTAATGTGTGGTTTCAGCGCTATGTTCATGGTTATTCTTCATGCACATATGGGTATGACATTCTCTGGTGGTGTTATTGATTTCTTCATTTATGGTGTTTTACCAGATATATCAAAAATGGGTGCTAACTGTTACTGAGTAATAGTTGTTGGTTTAGTTCTTGCTGTAGCATACTTCTTTATGTTTTACTGAGCAATCAAACATTTTGACATCAAGACTCCTGGAAGAGATCCGAATGCAGGTGTAATTAAAATGTATACTAAGAAAGATTATTTAGCTAGAAAAGATGGACAATCTGTTGAAAATGATCCTATGGTTGTTTTAGCTGCTCAATTAATTAAAGCATATGGTGGTCAAGAAAATATTAAAAACGTTGATGCATGTATTACTAAATTACGTATCCAAGTAGCTGATAGATCTAAAACAAATAAACAAAAGATTTTAGATTTAGGAGCACGTGGTGTTGTATACCCATCAAACCAATCTGTGTATGCTATTTTTGGTACTCAAGCAGATATTTTAAAAAATATTATTAAAGACATTATTAGTGGAAAAATTAAAGCTCCAGTCGTAAATGAAAATGCTCCAGTTGCAGCAACTAAAATTGAAAACAACAATTTAAATAAGCAAACAGCAGGAGAAGTGGTAGTTTGCGCTCCTGCTAATGGAGAAATTGTTTCAACAAAGAAAGTAAAAGATTCTACTTTTAGTGAAAACATTATGGGAAAAGGATTTGCTATTATCCCAAATGACGGAAACTTTGTTGCTCCTATAACTGGTAAAGTTACATTAGTAAATAACCATGCTTATGCTATTGAAGCTAACAACGGAGTTCAAGTGCTTGTACACATTGGTATTGATACAGTTAAAATAGCAAACCAAAAACCTTTTAATCATTTAGTTAAAGTTGGTGAACAAGTTAAAGCAGGTCAAAAAGTAGTAGAAGCTAATTTGGATTTAATTAAGAAAAATAAATTAGATACTATTACTCCTGTTGTTGTTCTTTCAGAATCTATTGGTAATAGAAAATTATCAGAACCTATTTTTGGAAAAACTAATTCTGGAAAACAAATCTTAACTGTTAAATAATTCAATTTATACAAATTAATTTAAAAAAGGCTATTCTCATAGTCTTTTTTTATTTAATAAAATAATTTATAAAATTTGAATATTTATTTTATTAATATATTAAAATATATTAAAAGATAAAAATTATGACAAAACCAGAATTAATTAAAAAATTAAGAGAAATGACTCAAGCTGGAATAATGGATGTTAAGAAGGCTTTAGATGAAAATAATGATGATTTAGAAAAAGCAGCTGAATGATTAAGAGAAAAAGGAATAGCAAAAGCTGCTAAAAAAGCAAGTGCTATTGCAGCTGAAGGTATTACTTCAATTGGTGTTGAAGGAAACAAAGCTGTTATTTTAGAAATCAATTCACAAACTGATTTCGTTGCTAAAAACGAAATGTTCTTAGAATTAGCAAGCGCTATTAAAGCAGCTATTCTTACATCAGCTCCTGCTGATTTAAATGCTTGCTTACAAGTTAAACTTCCAACTGGAAATACAGTTGAACAAGCTTGTACAGAATTAACTTCAAAGATTGGAGAAAAAATTGTTTTAAGAAGATTTCAATTAGTAACAAAAGATGAAAATGATACTTTTGGTGCTTATGAACACTTTAACAAGAAGATTGCTGTTTTACTTGTATTAGCTAATAAAGTTGATCCAACAATTGGTAAGAATGTTGCTATGCATGCAGCCGCTATGGCTCCAAAATTCATGGATAGAAATAGTGTAGATCAAGTTTGATTAGAGAATGAATCAAAGATTTTAAAAGAACAAACAATTGCTGAAGGTAAGCCAGCAGACAAAGCTGAAATGATAGTTAAAGGAAGAATTAACAAATCAATAGCTGAAGTTTGTTTAACAGAACAAAACTTTGTAATTGATCCATCTAAAAAAATTAATGAATACTTAAAACAAAACAACACTTCATTAAAAGCTTATTACAGATATGAAGTAGGTGAAGGAATCGAAAAGAAAGTTGAAGACTTTGCAGCTGAAGTTGCTAGCCAAATGAAATAGTTATGCAAAAGCCTAATATTATTGTTAAACTTTCAGGTGCAGCATTAAGAGATAAAAGTTCTGATGCTGTATTATCTGGTAAGAAATTATTGAATCTTGCTAAACAATTAATTTCTTTATCTAAAAAATATAACATTGGTGTTATTGTAGGTGGTGGTAATATTTGAAGGGGCCAAGATGCAAATGCTAATTTATATGATATTGATCAAGCCCACTACATGGGGATGTTAGCAACAGTTATTAACTCTATTGCTTTAAAAGAAGTTATTAAAAAACAAAATGCTAAAGCATGTGTTTACTCATTAGTAGATATGCCAAAAGTGGCTTACACATACAACCTAGATGATGTTAAGGAACATTTAAATAATGGCTACATTTGCATTTTTGCAGCAGGTACTGGCTCTCCTTACTTTTCAACTGACACAGGTGCCGCATTACATGCAGCTGAAATTAATGCTAAATGCATTTTAGTTGGAAAAGACGGAGTAGACGGTGTTTATTCAGATGATCCTAATAAAAATAAGAATGCTAAGAGATTTGATAAATTAACATATGATCAAATCATTAAAATGGATTTGAAAGTAATGGATATGACATCAATTACTTTCTGTAAAAATAACAATATTAAGCTTGTTGTCTTTAACAACAACCAAGACAATGGTATTTTAAAAGCTGTTGCTGGTAAAACTAAAACTACAATTATTACAAAATAACTATGGAATGAAATCAATTAAAAGAACAATTTGAATTAGAAGCAATTGCTCCTATGGAATGAATGCAAAACGAATTTAAAAAAATTCGTTCTGGTCGTGTTTCATTATCTATCCTAGATAATGTTAAAGTTAATGCATATGGTGAATTTATGCCATTAAACCAAATAGCTAACTTACAAATCGTTGATGCTAGACAAATTTTAATTAAACCATATGACAAGTCACAAGTTCATGATATTGCAAAAGCTATTAGTATTGCTAACATTGGAGTTAATCCCCAAATCAATCCTGATAACATTAGATTAATCTTCCCACCACAAACAGAAGAAAATAGACGTGATAATGTTAAAAAAGCTAAACAAATTTTAGAGCAAACTAAAAACAAGATTAGAGACATTAGAAAAGATGTTCAAAGTACATTTAAGAAACTAGATGGAATGTCTGAAGACACATTAAGATACTTTGAAGAAGAACTTAATAAGTTAACTAAAGACTATAACAACAAATTAGAATCTTCTTACGAATCTAAAGAAAAAGAATTAATGAGCATGTAATTATGCCTAAAAACATAAACATAGGCATAATTTTAGACGGCAACGGTCGTTGAGCAACAAGTAAAAATCAACCAAGAACTTTTGGTCATAAAAAAGGGGTTGATGCTCTTAAAAATTTAGTAAATGAAATTGTTAAGCAAAAGCTTAATATTAAATGGCTATCAGTTTTTGCTTTTAGTACAGAAAACTGAAGTCGTCCGCAACCAGAAGTTAAATATTTAATTAAATTACTTTCTGATTCATTAAGTAATGAATTAATTAATAAATTACAAGAACTTAATATTAAATTTGTATGAACAGGCTTTGATGATAAACTTCCTAAAAATTTGTTAACTAAAATAAAGACCATTCAAACAAAAACAAGTAAAAATACAGGATTAATTTTAAATGTTGTATTTAATTACAGTGGAAGAAAAGATATTGAATACGGATTAAAACACAAAAAATTATTTTCATCTAATATTCCTGATATTGATTTATTAATCAGAACAGGAAATGAAAAAAGAATAAGTAACTTTCTTTTATATCAATTAGCTTATTCGGAAATAATTTTTGAAAAAACAATGTGACCAAACTATAAGATTAGTAATCTTAAATCTAATATAATAGAATACAACAAAAGACATAGAAGGTTTGGAAAAATATAATGGAAAATAATTTTAAAATGAATACATTTTCAAGTGATCAAAAGAAAAAGTTACAAACAAGAACTAAAACTTCAATTTTAGTAGTAGCAGTATCTTTTGCGATTTTATTTTTTGGAATGTTATCTTCTTATGATAATCCATGATTTAAATATTCTAGCGAAGAATACACTCAAGAAGGTATATCAACAATGTTTGCATTGGTGTTAGCCTTTATTTTATTAGGAATAGCGTACCAATGTCTTGTTGAATACATGAATTGTTGCTTTAAGAACTCTATCAAGTTCTTTAGAACTTATTCAAAAATTCTTTATTTCTTATCAATAGTTATTGGATTTGTGTTTTGTCTAGCAATGTTAAATGATCCAGAACCATTCTCTGATTATGGATATGTCTTTTTAGGCGTAGGAATTGTTCCGATTGTTGTATTGGCTGTTTTGTGATATATAGCATTATTTAATGAACATGGTAGCAAATTCAATAAAATTACTGCCCCATTAATGGCTATTGTTTTACCAATGACATTCTTTGCTATCTATTACATTTTAATTTTTAAATTTTTTACTACATTCTTATTTTTATTACTAATTACATGATGTGCAGATTCGTTTGCCTATTTAGGAGGAAGTTTCTTTGGTAAACATAAATTAGCTCCTAAGATTTCTCCTAATAAAACAATTGAAGGATTTCTAATTTCATTAGTATTAACTTTATGCCTATTACTAGCAATCGCTGGAATTTTTTCATTAAATCCTAATATTCAAGGAGATTTATTGGGATCTCATGAATTCTCTGAAAATTCAAATATGAAGATTAATAACATAGGTTGATGATTAAGTTTATCTGCTATCTTAATTGTATTAATCTTAGCAGACACGTTAGGCGATTTATCATTTAGTGTTATTAAGAGAAAAAATAACATTAAAGATTTCTCTCAATTCTTGCCAGGTCATGGAGGAGTGCTAGATAGAATTGATGCACTAATCTTTATTGTTTGTATTTATACATTAATTTGTTTTGTATGATCAATAGATTCGGATCACACAATTTACTTATTCTTTACAGGTAGTCAATGGTAATTTTAGTTTGTGGAGCAACAGGTTCTGTTGGACAACAAACAATTAAAGTCATTAAACATTTAAAACATAAAATTGTTGGGATAACATTCAACAAGAACCTTAAAAAAGCCAAATCAATAGTTAAGAGCAACAATATAAAATATTGTTACTCTCCTATTCACAAACAAGAATCTAATGTTAATAGTTACGATGAATTAATTAAAAAGACTAGACCAGATTTAGTAGTGAATGCTGTTGTGGGGTTTGCAGGCTTAGAAGTGACAATGGCTGCAATTAAAAATAAGGTTGATATTGCTTTAGCTAACAAAGAGTCATTAGTAGTGTCTGGTAAATATGTCATGAGATTGGCTAAAAAGAACCATGTTCATATTTATCCAGTAGATAGTGAGCATGCAGCTATTACTCAAGCTGTAGGTAATAAACAAAAAGAATTAAAAACAATTTATATTACTGCATCTGGTGGACCGTTTTATAGCAGAAATAATTTAAATAATATTACATATAAGCAAGCAATTAATCACCCTAATTGAAAAATGGGTTCTAAAATTTCAATTGATTCAGCTACACTTGTTAACAAGTGCTTTGAAATGATTGAAGCTTATTGATTGTTTAATACTAAGAATATCGTTCCTATTTATCATCCACAATCAATTGTGCATTCAATGGTTGAATTTAAAGATAATTCAATTGCTGCAATTATGTCAAAGCCTAACATGGAATTACCAATCCAATTAGCTTTAAGTAAATTTAAATCAGACAAATCAAGTCTAATAAGTCCGTTAAATTTTAAGAATCTTAATTTGAATTTTGATTTAATTGATGAAAATAAATATTTACCAATTAAATGAGCTAAAGAAGTGTTAAAAAATCCTAATTCTTCATTACCTATTGTTATTAATGCAGCTAATGAAGAATTAATTAAGTTGTTTGCTAATAATAAAATTAAATTCAAAGAAATTACATATTTTATTAATTTAACAATTAATAAGATTAAAATTATTAAGATAACATCTTTTAAACAAATCTTTATTGTAGATCAACTAACAAGAAAATTTGTTCAAAATTTAGTTAAATAATTATGAGTTCAGGTCTAACAATCTTTTTATTGTATTTAATAACCATCTTAATGTTATTGTTTGTAGCAACAATACATGAACTTGGTCATTTTGCTGCAGGACTAATATTTAAAGTTAATGTTAAAGAAATTTCAATTGGTATTGGTCCAAAACTATACCAAAGATATACAAAAAAAGGAATGAGAGTTTCAATTAAACTAATTCCTTTGGTGGCATATGTTTTATTTGATAGTAAACAATTAAGAAATATTTATAGTGATCAAATAGATGATAAAAACTATAGTTTCATCATGAAACCACTTCCAAAAGGCAAACTATTGTTAGAGCAAACTAAACCATGACAATATTTACTTATTATGTTTGCTGGTGTATCAATTAACTTTTTAGCTTTTTTAATTCTTTGACCATGTTGTTGAGCAATATTTAATGCAATGGGTTATTCATTGACTAATCCTTTTGTTAACTTAGGAATGTCATTAAAAGCAATTGGATATTGCATGGTATTTAAAGGCGGAGAAGGATCTAACATCTTTGTAGAATTACCAGATGTAGCTCAATATTCTAACACTTGAGGACTAATAATGCTTCAAGTATTCTTATTACTTAATTTAGTTTCAGCTGTTTTTAATTTAATGCCATTCCCTCCATTGGATGGGTGAAAAATAGCTGTGAAACTATACGAAGGAAATGGTAAAAGAAAAATTAACCAAAGAGCAGAAGAAATTTTAACATTAATTGGTTGTTTCTTAATGGTTTATATTTTTGTTTCAAGTATTTTGGTTAAGTGAATTCACTGATAACATGGAGAAGATAATTAGGTTTTTAATTGAAACTAATATTTTAACCAAAGATGAATGTGATTCTTTGATTAAGATTTCTACTATTTCTATTACTCCACCAACGGATTTATTAAATAAAATTAAAATCACTTTATCTTTGGACAAACCTTTGGAATTTGATTTGTACAAAAAAATTAAATCAAAAGAAGAAGAATTTAAAGAACAACTAGTTTTTGAAATTAAACCTAAACATGATTTAGATTTTAATGAAGAATCATTAAAAAAATATCTTAATTTTTTTTGTGAAGAAAAAATTCAAGCATCATCTGTTCTTAAACAATTGCTGCCAATGATTCCTTTTTATACTGATGATAAAGGAACATTGATTTTTCAATACTTTAACAAAAACGAACTAGAGGAATTAAAAAAACATGAAGTTCTATTAAAAGATTTTTTTAATTCTATTGGTTTAATGTGTAAAACATTTGATTATGAATTAGATAAAGATCGTCAAAATTTAGAAATTAGTAAAGAAAAAAGAAGACAAGAATTAATCAATTATCAAAAGAAACATTCACCTGCTGTTCAAAGTCAAGTAGAAATTGATAATAAAATTACATCTAATAAACCAACGCCTATTGGAGAATTAGCTCCAGAGTTAAGAAATGCAACAATTTATGGTAAGATCTTTGCTATTGAAGCGATTACCACTAAAAACAATAAAAGGTTTTTTATTTATTCGATCACAGATTGTGAAAATTCTATTAACATTAAAGGGTTTGAAACGGTATCTAATAATTTTTATAGAAAAGTTAATTTACCTTACAACTATTTGGCTTCATTTAAAGTTGGGGATTGAATAAAAGCAAAAATTACATTATCTATTGATAAGTACCAATACAATGAGTTGACTGGTACTATTGATAAGATTTGTTTAGCAGAGCATGATTTAGATAAAGTTTCTGAAGACAAAGAGCCTATTAAACGTGTAGAATTATTGGCTCACACTAAGATGTCTGCATTTGATGGATTAGCTTCTGCTTCGGAGTTAGTTGCTAGATCTGCAAAATATAAATGGCCAGCAATATCTATCATCGATAGATATAATGTTCAATCTTTCCCAGATGCCATGGGAGCAACTAAAAAATTTAATCAAAAAATAATTTACGGTGTTGAAATAGATAAACTTTCTAGAAATATCCCATGTGTTCTTAATCCTTCTAATGAATTAATTTCTGATGTCACATATGTTATATTTGACTTAGAAACAACTGGTTTATATAACGAGTATGAAGAGATTATTGAATTCGGTGCTGTTAAGATTAAAAATGGTGTTAAGATTGATGAAATTGACAGATTCATCAAACCTAGCAAACCAATTCCGGCTAAAATTGTAGAACTCACTAGAATTACAGATCAAATGCTAGAAGATGCAAAAAATTTCAAACAAGTGTTTAAAGAAATTTTATCTTGAATTGGAGATGCAGTATTGATTGCCCATAATGGTATTAACTTTGACTTTAGATTTTTAAATAAGAAATTAGTTGAAAACGGTTTTGAACCATTGAAAAATGTAATGATAGATACATTACAAATTTCAAGAGCGATTAACAAAGAACTATATAGACACACATTAGGTGCAATCTGTAGAAAAAATAAAATTGAATATACAGATGAGATTGCTCACCGTGCTGATTTTGATGCAATGGTATTAGCATCTGTTTGAAATATTTTTCAAAGATTATTAAGAAATCAAAATATTACAACTATTGATAAGATTAATACTATTCAATGTTCTGAATTGTATTCTAGACAATTTACAAGCTTTGCTAACTTGTATGTTAAAGATCAACAAGGTATAAAAGAACTTTATAGAATAGTTTCAAATTCGTTTACAACTAATTTATTAAATACTCCAAGAGTATTTGTTGATGAAATAGAAAAAGCAAGGCAACATTTAATTGTAACAAACTCTCCAACAGAAGGAGATGTGTGAGATACTGCTCTTAATGGTTTGCCAGAAGACTTAGAAAAAGCAATAGATTACTATGATTACATTTTTGTGGCTCCTCCAAATAATTTATTGCATGAAATACAAAATGAGAATATTTCTCTTAAAAATGTAAAAGACACAATTAAAAGAATTATTGCAACAGCTAAAAAACTTAATAAAAAAGTAATAGCAGTTAGTGATGCTCACTATTTAGATAAACAAGATCAATTAGCTTACAAAGTTTATGTTAATAGTAAACTATTAGAAGGCAAAAGACACCGTTTCTACAAATATGCAGAAACTACAACTGAAATCGTTCCTGATTTACATTTAAGAACAACAAAAGAAATGTTAGATGAATTTGATTTCTTAGGTGATCCAAATTTAATTAAAGAAATTGTAATTGACAATTCATTGGAATTTGCTAATAAAATTCCAAATGATATTAAGCCTTTAAAATCATCATTATGTCCTCCTAATATTCCAGATGCTGATGAAAAATTACAAAAGATTGTTTGAGAAAATGCTAAAAAAATCTATGGTAACAATTTACCTAAAGAAATTGAAGAAAGAATTAACAAAGAATTTAAAGGTATTATTGATAATGGATATGGCATTATCTATTGAATCTCCCACTTATTGGTTAAGAAATCATTAGATGATGGCTATTTAGTAGGTTCAAGAGGATCTGTAGGTTCTTCATTAGTTGCATATTTATCTAACATTTCAGAAGTTAACCCATTACCTCCTCACTATATTTGCCCTAACTGCAAAGAATATATATTAAATACAAATACAGATGATGGATTTGATTTACAACCCAAGTTATGTTCAAAATGTGGTAAGCCATTAGTTATAAATGGGCACAATATTCCATTTGAAACATTTTTAGGTTTCCACGGAGAAAAAGTTCCAGATATTGACTTAAACTTTTCAGGTGAATACCAACCTAACGCTCACAATTTTGTTAAAGAAATGTTTGGTGAGCACCACACATTTAGAGCGGGAACTATTGCTACAGTTGCACAAAAAACAGCATATGGTTATGTAAAAAATTATTATGAAACATTAAATCCAGATTGTCAGCCTAATCAAGCACAAATTAATTGGGTTGTTTCAAAATGTGTTGATGTTAAAAGAACTACTGGTCAACACCCAGGAGGAATCATTATTGTTCCAAAAGAAATGGATATCTTTGATTTCTCTCCTTATAACTATCCAGCAGATGATAAAACTCAAAACTGATACACAACACACTTTGCATTTGAATCATTACATGATAATTTATTAAAGTTTGATATTCTAGGACACGATGATCCTACGACTTTAAGAATGTTACAAAACATTACTAATATCAACCCTAAAGATATTCCGGTTCAAGATGAACAAGTAATGAAATTATTTAGTTCATTAGATTCATTACATATCGATTCAAATGACTTTTTAAATATTAAAGTAGGTTCAGTAGGTCTTCCTGAATTTGGTACTGAATTTGTAAGACAAATGTTAGTGACAGCTAAACCTCAATCATTTGCTGATTTAATTAGAATATCAGGGTTATCTCATGGTACAGATGTTTGATTAAATAATGCTGCTAATTTAATCTCTAATATGAATATGACATTATCTGATGTTATTACTTGTCGTGATGACATCATGTTGACATTAATTAAATTAGGTATTGAACCTTCTGTAGCATTTAATGTAATGGAATCTGTTCGTAAAGGTAAGGGTATTAAACAAGAATATATAGATATTTTAAAGAAAGGTAATGTTCCTCAATGATATATTGATTCATGTATGAAGATCAAATATCTATTCCCTAAGGCTCATGCAACTGCATATGTTTTAATGGCATGAAGAATTGCTTGGTTTAAAGTTCATTATCCATTAGCATTTTATGCTGCATACTTTAGTATTAGATGTGAAAATTTTGATATTGAAACAATCTGTCAAGGTCCAGAAGTAATTAAAGCAAAAATTGCTGATATTAAACGTAAGTTAAATGATAAATTCTTAAAATCAACTGTTAAACAAAAAGATATTGATATGATTTCTGTTTACGAAGTAGCTTTAGAATTATATCTTAGAGGATTCAATATTAAGAAACCCGATATTGATAAATCTAAAGCTAAAGAGTTTGTGATTGATGGTAAGACATTAATTGTTTCATTTAATAAAATTCCTCAATTAGGTAATGTAGCAGCGCATTCTATAGAAGAAGAAAGAACAAAAAAACCATTTGTTTCTAAAGAAGATTTATACAATAGAACTAAAATTTCTAAATCTATTTTAGAATGAATGATTAATGTTGGAATGTTAGATGGACTAAATGATGACGACCAACTATCATTATTCTAAATATATATAATATTTAAATAGATACAATGTCTAGTCTTAGATTTCAAGAAATATATTATCCATGTCAAGATAAAAAGAACCAAAAACCAATGAATGTTTTGTTTCTTTTTGATGTTTTATCAAAAATTAGATATGAAGCAGTCGCTAAAGAAATATCTAAAAAATTTAATTTCTATGCTTTAAATGTTTTCTTTGATGAAGAATATCATCCAATTATTAATAAGCCTTCTATAGATAAATGATGTGATTTGATTGCAACATATATTAACGAAAAAAATATTGATTTAGAAAACACTGTCATAGTTGCTCAATATTACTGTGCAGCAATTATTCCTTTTTTAAATGAAAAACAAGGGATAGACAAGAAGATTAAGAAAGTTATTTATGTTTCACCATTTGTGTTATTTTCATGAAAAGGAAGAAGACAAGTTTCAAGTATTCTATACAAAGATGCTAATTGCACAAATTTGTTATACAACAATATTGATCAATTAAAGAATGATGTTAATTGAATTCAAACTAGTCGTTTAGAAAATGTTGTAACTAATGCTAACATTAATGATATTAAAAAAATCTTAAGATACTTTCATCATTTTTACATTAAGAAAAGAATTAAAATAGCACAGAAAAAATATTCTAGAAATTATGATTTATGCTTGTTTTTATCAGATAAAGATGAAATAGTAGATTTCAAAAAAACTAAGAAATTTTTCTCATTTCATAAAAATCTTAAAGTTTATCCATTCTTTAATTCTAAACTTTGTACTTTTGAAGAAGAAGAATTTAAATTTTGTTATTGCTTAATTGACTTTGTTGAAGGCAAGTAAATCTTCTTTGTTAGTAATTTTGAAATTATTACAAAAACCATTAACAATATTTTTTTTAGTAATTTTTAAATCTAAATATGAAAATAGATCTGTTGATTTACCAACAGGTTTATTTTTTCAATATTTATATTGAAATGATTGAGGGGTTTGAATTAATAATTTATTATCACGGTTGATATAACAGTTTTTATTTAAATCAAACAATGAATCATTTAATTTGATGGCCACAGTTGAATATCCGATTTTTTTCGTCAACATAATAGCATCATTAATAACTGTATCATTAATGTTTACCCTTGCGCAATCATGAGTTACTATGATGTCATTTGAATTTAATTGAAAATTTTGTTTTATGAATTCTATTGCATTTTTTAAAGATTCTTGTCTACCTTTAATTGAACCTTCACAAAAGTAAACTTTTGTTTTCATAAATTTATTTGATAGTTGTTCATAAGATTTTAAATATTTTGGATGACAAACAACAATTATTTTGTCAATGTTTTTATTTTTACTAAAAGTTAATAAAGAGTGAATAAAAATTGGTTTTTTATTAACAACCACTAGTGCTTTAGGAATATCTTTTTCTAATCTTTCACCTATTCCTGCTGCTAATATTAAACCGTATGTCATTATTTGTTTTGTAATTTAGTTACATTAATTAAGTTTTTTAACAAGATAGTAATGGTCATAGGACCAACACCTCCAGGAACTGGAGTAATATAAGAGACAATATCTTTTACATTTTCAAAGTCAACATCACCACAAAGTTTGTTGTTTTCATCTCTATTCATACCAACATCAATTACAACGGCACCTTGTTTGATATATTCGTGATTAATCATTTTAGCACGACCAATAGCTGCTACTAAAATATCTGCTTGTTTGCATACTTCTTTTAAATTTGTCGTTTTTGAATGGCAAATTGTAACTGTAGCATTTTCCAATAGAAATAATGCTGCTTGAGGTTTTCCTACAATGTTACTTCTACCAATAATAACAACATGTTTACCAGACATTTCAACGTTGTATTTTTTTAACATTTCAATAACACCACATGGCGTGCATGGCTTTAAATAAATATCTTGTTTTTTAGCAGTTCATAATTTACCAACATTTACCAAGTTAAAACAGTCAACATCTTTATCTGGAACAATAGTTTCAATTACTTCTTTCTCACTTAAGTGAGATGGAATCGGTAATTGAACTAATATACCATTAATATTTTTATCATTATTTAAATCTTTGATACGATTGATTAATTCTGTTTCTGTAATATTTTCAGGAAGTTTATCTACAGTTGTATTAATACCAACAGTTTCACTAAGTTTAATTTTGTTTCTAACATAAACATTGCTTGCTTGGTTATCACCAACTTGAATAATTTTAAGAGTTGGAACGATGTTTCTAGATTTTAATTCTTCAATTTCTTTTTTTAGTTCATCGCAGATTTGTGATTGAACTAATTTACCATCAATAATTTTCATAAGTTATTTATTAGTGTACTAATAAATATTATACTTATCACTTAATTCAAGAATGAGAAAAGGAATGACTAAGCGTGTATTCAGAATAATAGTTAAGATAAGAAGTTAATTCTTGAGTGAAGACAAACCCTTCAATTAATGAAAATTTAATAGCAAAGTCATTTGTTGATGGAACTGATAAGCTATCAATAGCACATTGATTAGTTATATATATTAACAAATCTTTTGCTGTAAAATATTCACCAAAGTTAGTAGGTAAGCTTGGAGAATTAGTGAAAAAGTATTGAGGGTTTAGTATTGAATAGATTTTTGCGTTGTAATCAAGATCTGAAATTCAAGAATCTAAATAATAAGTAACATCATCAACAAGACTACCAGGCACCGCACTGCTATTTAACCTCGGTGAAGCAAGTTCGGTTGTAGAAGTAGCATCATCATACTTCACTGAAATTAATTTGTATTTATTAGGAAGTAAATTCTTACTCATAAATTTAGACAAATAATAAGAATTAGTAAGAACAAATTTATCTGTTGAATGGAAATAAGTTTGCTTTCCTGTAAATGTATCAATTTCTGTTCTATCATAATAAGATATATGACCAGGTAATGCAACATTTGGTGAAAGATAAATTGATCACATAGTATATACACGAGAAAGTTTAGTGCTTTCTTCACCAGGTGAGATATAACTTAATTGATAATTTTTAATTTTATATACTATTTTCTTAGAAAATTTAAGAATGTTAATATCTATAGAAAAAGATACATTTGTTAAATTATTATTAACATCAAAATTAGTTATTTCAGCTTCATAATCACTACCATAATTGTCATATAAAACTAAAAATGAATTAACAACATCTGCAAAAAACGCTTTCTTATAATTAGTATTTTTTAAATAAACATCTTTTGTAACAGACAAAATATCATCAATACGAGCAGATGCATATGAAAGATTGTCAGAATCAGAATTGTTGGCAATTTCATCTTCAGTTAAAATTTCAGAAAGATCATAGTTGTAATCAAATTTAAAACTAAAAGTTTTTTCGTTACAGCAAGACAAAGGTAAACAAGCAACTCCAGAAAAAACCAGGGAAAAGATTAAAAAAAGTTTATTTTTCATATTTAGATTATAGTGAGTAAGTAAGTATATTTTTCGTTAACCATAGGTGTTTGGTATTCTTTAATAGAATCCATAAGGTAAATGTTGTTTAAACCTAAAGTAAAAACATTTCTATCATCAGGATTAGTTGAAAAAATTATGTGTAAATTTTGTTTTCCATTTTTATCTTTGTACTTACAAAATAAAATTGATCTTCCAAATTCTATTCTTCCTGCAGTATTGATTTCATAATAACGGCCATCTTGTAAAAAGCCTCCATTCTTATATTTTTTAGAATATGAAGCAGAAATTGCGTCAGAGCTATAGTTATTAAAAATTCTTGTTTGACGATTGTATGGTAAGAAACCATAAAGCTCTAAACCAAACATTCTTATGTTATCAGATATTAATGATTTGTATCCTTTTTCTTTTTCTGTGTTTGAATATTTTAAATAAAGCGAGGCATTTTCAGGTATTGTTAAAAATAAGTAAGATTTTAAAGCGGCTGCTGAAGCTGCGTATTCTTGTAGGATTCCAAAAGAAACTAATTGATTTAAAGTATAAACCGTAGAAGAGTCACCTTGTTTATATTCTTTTAATTGATTTAAACCGTTATCAACATACTTACATGTTAATGTTTCATAAACATCGTTGTTAACGAATATTGATGATTTTCCGCATGTATACATAAAGTCATAGATTTTATCAGTAGAATAAACGTGAACTTTGTTTGCAGCAGAGTATTCTGATCTAGCAAACAATTTAAATGTTCCTAAATAATCAACATAAGTTAACGTTCTTCACTGCTGAGTAGTAATTTTAAAATTAATATTAGCTGAGCCAGAAACTTTAGAGTTTAACGGAAGTATTTGACCAACAACTGTTGGATGTGCATCATCATATGTATCTGCCGGATTAATTGGAATGTTTATTTGATAGTCAACATTTAATACTGCATTTGGACACATTTCTATAACTTTTTCTGATATGTTTTTGGTAATTGTGTCAAAACAACTATTTCCTAAATGAGCAATATCTAAGTTATCAATTAATTCTTGAGAAATTGATCCTCTTGTATCAGTCAATGTAGGAACAACAACGGCAATTACATCAGGGAAAAATAACTCAGAAAGATTAAATGCAGTATTTGATGCTTGAACAGTTAAATCCAATTCAGAAGTTTTTGATGTAAAAAAATCGGAATTAGATGAAGCAGAAATTGTAACCTTAATGGTCACAGGACTTGCAAAATTAACAACAAGTGTTTTAGAAATAGATATTTCTATTTGTTTTTTATTGGTTACTAAGGAAAGAGGACAATCAAAAAATAAAGAATATAATTTTTTAATAACATTTTCATTTAATGAATCCAATTCAGAAATAGAATTTATTTCTTTCTCTGTACAATTTGAATTATCAAACGCATAAAAAATATACACTTGATCAAGTAAATTTAGATCAACAGAGCTTAGGTTAATTTTCTCATTCCCATATTTAAATCAAAATGTTACTACAGTTGAATCTCTCAAAAAATAAGAATTATTACTTGCTTCAATTTTAATATCAACTCTTACAGTTCTTGAAAAATCAACATATTGACCAAATTCTGAAAGATTATTTATTGATAGTGAATAATCAAAATAATTTTTCGCTCTATTATCATCTCTTATCAAAGTTGGAGTTTCATCAAAAAGAGAACTTAGTTTAGAAAGCACTGTTGATGAAGCAATAGATCCATCAAGTAAAATTGATGATAATCTATTTTTACTTACTTTTGTTTTATCTTCACCAGGCATAGAAACAAAAGAAAACAATTCATATTGATTTATGTAAAAATCTTTAAGTGATTTACAATTGTTAACAGATTTTATATTTATATAAGCAACGTTATTGATTTGGCCATAAAATCTTGTGCTACCTAAATTTGTTATTACTTTAACTTTGAATAATTTATAAACTTCTAAGTCATAATATTTTTTTTCAGGTTCATTTACTGGAGATATATCAATGGTAAATTCCTTTTTTGATGGTAAATATTTATCAGATTTTAATTCTTTGTAAGGTGGATAATTTTCCTTAATTAGTTCCAAAAAATCATCAAATATTCTGTCAATAATAAAATCTGATATAGCTTCTGCACTAACAGAGTGAATGTTTAATGAAGGAATTATAGTATCAGGGAATCTTTGTGTAGAGCTAGAAAAAGTAAAATCTTTTGCCATTAATTCTTTAAATTCATTACTTAGATCATTAATGTTAAAAAAAGTGGAAATAAATTTTATAGTAGTTTTGCATAAACAATCATTCATAGTATATGCAAATAGTGAATTGGTTTTTTTATAGTTTAAATTTAGTTTAGCATGGAAAGTAATGTTGAAAGTACAAATTTGATTTGTTTTATCTTGTTCTAATGCTTCAAATTCAACGTCCTTTGTTGGATCAACTGATAAATCTATTTTACGTAATGATGGATATGATAGTGAGTAGAAATTTTCTACACCTTCATATATGTCGCTATCTTCGTCCAAACAATTTTTTAAAAAATATTCTTTTAAAATTTCATTGTCTATTCAATGGTCTTGATCAGGATAATATAAACGGTTTGGAATGGTTACTACAAAAGGTCAACCATCAAGATGAGCAGTATCTGAAGAAGAGTAATCTTTGTCTGTAAAAATTCATTTACGTGAAACAGCACAAACATTAACAGTAAATTTAAAAGAACCAAAATATTTTGGCGAATTAGATGTTACAAATATATTGCATCGTTTAAAAAAAGAACGATCGTTAGGATATGAATAATCAATAGGTTCTTCTGAAGAATTAACTAAAGTTGAAGCCTGTGCATCGTTTGAAACGATAATTTCTGAAAAATCAAAATTTTTATCAAGTCCAGAAACAGAATCAGTTACAATTTTATCAACATAATTATCGTTATTAATTTCATACAGTTCATTGATGGAAACTTGCTTTGGATCGTATGCATAAAAAACGGCAAAATTATCTTCTGAAACAGTATCAGATTGATTAAGTTGTATTTGGCTTAAATCAAATTTTGTACTTTCATTAAATTTACATGAAGAACATGCAAAAGGAAATAAAATAATTACACAAAAAATGACATATAAAATTTTTAATAATTTACTCTTACTTTTTACCACTTTTTTTATATTTTAGTTTTCTAATTATATAGTAAACAATAGTTAATAATAATATTTCACTTGGCACACCAATTCCAATACAATAAGCATAAAACATTCATTTTGGTTGTGATTCTACAGAGTCATCAACTATTTGGGAAGAACTATATTTTCTAATGTTATTACGAGCAAAATAATCTATATAAGCTTGTTTTGTACCCTTTGGAACATGAACAATTCCATTGCTTGTTAGATTAGGTAAAGAATCATCGTTACTTAAAACAATTGAATTATTCTTAAGTTCATCAGAGTTTCAATTTAGATAAACAGATTTTACAGAAGATGTTTCATAAAATGCATTAGATCCAATTTGAACAACAGAATTAGGAATATTAATTTCTCCTGAAAGTGATGAACAATATTGGAAGGCTCCTGACCCAATTGATTTTAAATTACTACATGATTTAAGATTAATAGAATTAATCTTCATTTTGTGTGAAGGAGATCCAGAAAAAGCAAAATTTCCAATTGAATTTAATGAAATAGGAAAAATTAAATCTCCATCAATTTTAGTACAATTTTGAAAAGCAAAATCGCCGATTGAATAAATTCTATAAATTAATCCTATGTCCCCATATTTAAAATATTGTTTAAATGTTAAATTATGGATATCTAAATCATCGTCACCCTTAACGATGTTGATTTGATTACCATTCTTTACAGTGCAATAAACAAATGTGTCATTATAGATATATTTTGAATCAAAAATTTCAGAAGGTTTAAAAGAAAAATCAACAGAGAATATTTGATCTTCACGATATTTTGTAACTTGTCATTCAGAGAACTTTAACATATACAAAGAATAAAGAGAATTAGAAATATATATATTTCCATAAGCTGAAATGTTAGGAAGGCACGATTCAGAAATATTCGTAACAATATTAATTTGGTTTGCATCCCAATTGAAATAAATTTTATCAAAAGCACCAGTATCTTTAAAGGCATCGGTTCCAATTTTATAAACAGTAGCTGGAATATAAAAACTACCTGATAAATTTTTGCATCCTTCAAAAGCGCGAGCACCAATACCTACCAAACTATTAGAATCATCTATATCAACATTTGATAATTTAACACACCCACTAAAAGCATCATCTTCTATAGTTTGCAATTTTGAATATTCTAAAGTAGAAATAGATGTAATATTTGTCCTAGAAAATGAATGATTGCCTATGCTTGTAATGGTGTTTGGGAATACTATATCACCAGTAATGTTTGTGCAATTGTAAAAAAGATCATCTCCTATATTGGTTAATTTATATTCAATACCATTATGAATAGCTGTTGGTTTAAATCCAGAAATTTGACCAACAATAGAAGTGTTTGAAATTTGGGCAATAGAGTAGGTTTGTGAGATAGGGTCAAATTCACATTTAGCAGTTACTGATTTAAAAGTAGTTTGAATATCAATAACATCTTGGATGTTAAATTCTTCTTCTTCGAAAGAAAGAATATGATCAACATAATCAAGTGATCATATATTAAAAAAGTTAATATATGATTCATAGTTGTTTAATGGAACAGAGACATATGAAGATTGAATTTCATCATAATTTAAAACTGGAAAAGAATATGAATTACCAATTTCTAATGTATCTAATTGTGAATTATCTCAATTAAATGAAATAATAGTAAATTTACCTGAATTTTTAAAAGCATCATTTCCAATCTTGTTTAAAGAAGATGGTATATCAAGTTTGCCAGCAAGATTTGAACAGTTTAAAAATGCAGAATCACCAATTTCTAATAAATTTGAACAATTAGAAAAATCAATACTAGTGATTTTCATGGGAGAATTAGATAAGCTTGAAGAAAAAGAATTATTACCAATTCTTTCTAAATATTTCGGAAAAACAATTTGTCCGTAAATATCTCTTTGATTTTCAAAAGCTTGATCTGCAATTTCTGTTATTTTATATTCTTCTCCATTAATAAAGAAACTATTTTTGAACATCAAATCAAAAACAGTAATTTTTTTATCAAGTTTTAATATTTTTGCTATTTTCTGCGAATTAGAATCATTAATTTCAATGTCTACATTGCAATCATCAGTTATAGAGTTAGAAATAAGTGTAGACAATTTACAAACATAGTCAGGACCAGAAAAATAGTCATATAAATTTTGGTAGGTTGTTATGTTGTTTTTTTCAAAGAAAAGTTTGTATTCATATTTTGTACTATTTGGAACAGAGATAACTGGATTAGTGACAGTTGTGTCTAATGTTGGTAAAGCATTAGAACCATCAATTGATAATGTTTTTAATTGAACCGAATTTCAATTAAATGATATATTTGAAAAACCTTTGATATCTTTAAAAGCATCTGCTGCAATAACATCAATGCTTTTTTCAAAAGAAACATTACCGGAAAGATTTTTACAATTAGAAAATGCACCTGCTCCAATGTATTCAAGTGTTGAAATGTCTTTACTAGGGAAGGTTACACCTTCAATACCTGAACCAGCAAAAGCTTTGGAACCGATTTTTTTAAGATAGTGATCAGCATAAAGGTTTAATGTTCCATCCATATTTGGACAATTATCAAAAGCAGAATTGCCAATTTCTACTATGTCTTGTAAATCATTTAAGAAGAAATCACATCTTAAATTACTAAAAGCATAATCACCAATATACTTGATTTTGCTTGTAAAATTGACTGTTCCAACTAAATGGGAAGCAAGGCTGTTTCCATATGCTGCTGTACCACTAAAACAAGAATTTCCTATGGAAGTGATGGTATATGTTGCTCCTTCATAAAGAAATGTTTGTTTAAACTGCATATTTAATGCGTTTTCGGTTAAATTACAATTTTTTAAAGAATCTATTGATACAGTAAGGTTTGTTTTATCTATAGTACAACACGCATCAATTTGATTAAATGAAGGAGTTGCAATTTGATTATCTAAACTAGCTAGATTAAATAATTTAGTTTCTATTGCTTCGGTTGCATTAACGTTGTATTGTGAAGTATTACATATAAAAGGAGCAGAAAAAAACAAAGGAATTCCGCAGTAAACAGTTAATAATTTAAAGAAAGTTTTATTTTTAACCATGTTTTTTTACCATCCTTTTTTTTGATAACGATAAAAATATAGGGATGAAAATGATGATTGGTGTAACAAATGAAATAGGGAAAATAACATAGTCTCAGTTAAAAATTTTTTTATCATTAGCATCAGGTAAAGGAGAAGGTTCAGTTCCATCATAAATAAATTCTGAAGGTATTCTTTCTTGTAAATTATTTTTAGCAAAAAATTGAATGTATTGATCTTTTGTACCATATGGAACTGAAACAAAAGGATGTTCATCATCAACGTAATCAAGAATAGGAAAAGAATCAATGTTTTCAATTTTGATGTCATTAAATTTAATGTCATAAGCATCTCAATCTAAAGAGATCTTATTAATTTTTTGTGTTTGTTTAAAAGCATCTTTACCTATAAAAATTAATTGTTTTGGAAATGATAAAGAATCGTTTTTGTTTTTAAAAAGATTAACACAATCTTCAAAAGCAGATTGTCCAATGACAGATAAATAATGTAGATTACCAAAATCAATCCATTCAAGACTATTGCAATTAAAGAAACATTTCTGAGAAAGAGTGTTTAATAAACAATTATTTTTAAATTCTACACGAGAAATATTAGTTTTCGCAAAAGCATTTGCACCTATAAAAATGATAGATGAAGGAAGAGACAAAACACCAGAAATGTTGTAAGAATTAAAGCAGTTATCAGCAATACTAGTTAATTTATAAGAAACATTGTCAATTTTAATATCTTCTAAAAATGATAGATTATTAAAATTATCTATTGTTTCATCAATTGACACAAGCTGACATTCATGAGTTAAATCATTAGTTGCACATACAGTGTTAGGATCAACTGAAGTTGAGCTTTCAAAATTACAAATTATAGAGAGAGGAATAGTCCTGTATAAATCTTCAACATAGTCAGATGGTATATATTTAGTAATTTTTTTATCAATAAAATATTGTATGTAATTTTGAACGTTTCCTTGAGGAACATAAATTTGACCTGTAGAAGCGATGTTTTTAGTCAAAGAAGGTAAAGAATTTGCACCTTTTATATCCAATCTTTGTAAATTTTCATTTGTTCAATTAAAATGAATAAATTTTGAAGATCCAGCATTAAGAAAACAATCGATTCCTAAAAAAGATACAGATTTTGGAATTTCTAAATCATCATTCGATATATTTGAACAATCTTTAAATGCGAAGTCAGATATATTAGTTAAGTTTGTTGATTTAGAAAAATCAATAGATTGAATATTTGAACACCCAAAAAAAGAAGAAGGACCAATTTTTTTGATGTATTTTCCAAATGTTATTTTTCCAGAAATGTTTTTATTGTCTTGGAAACATCCTTCGTTAATGCAAGTAATTTTTTTTCCATATATTTCATCTAAAAATTCTAAATTAGTTGATGAAATAGACGGTGAAACACTTGCAATATGTAACCCACCATCTTCATGGTCATACTCTAAATTAACATCACCATCAGTTGTTAATGTATTTGACACAAGTGAAGACATTTTTGCTGAATAATTTTCACAAATTATGTTTTCTTCTTGATATTTAAATCCAATCTTTTTGAAAAAGCTAATATACTGTTCTACGCCTGATGGAATATAAATTAAAGATTCATTATAAAGGGTTGGTAAAGAAAAACTTATAGAAGGAATTTCTTCTGGTTGTCAAGGAAACATTATCGAAGGGACGGAAATTCCGTTTTCGGTACCTGAAAAAGCATTTTGAGAAATTCTTTTAATACTTTTTGGCACCTTAAACGCGTTTGTTAGATTTGCATTGTTATAAAAAGCATAACCATCAATGTAAGGCAAATTTTCAGGTAAAGATAGAGTTTTAAGATTATGTGTATTATCGTTATTGCTGTCTGAAAATGCTCTTGTACCAATTCTTTTTAGATCTTGACAATTTGATAAATTTATATCAGTTAAACCAGTACATCCACTAAAAGCAAAGTCTAAAATTTGTTGAAGCTCTAAACAATCTTCAAAATTAATTGAAGAAATATATGGTTGATTCATAAAAGCGTTCTTATTGATTAGTTGCAAATGAGAAGGCAATGACAAAGAACCAAACATACGGATTGTATCAGGTTGAAAAGCATTCGCTCCAATTTGAGTAATTGTGTAAGATTTGGAATTATAGTTAATTGTGTCATTGATTAGTAAGTCTTTAATTTGAGCTTGTATTCCATAATCTTCACAGTAATTTAACGAAACGGTTGAATCTGAAAGAATTTCAAAAGAAAAACTAACAGCTCCAGAGACTTGACTGGCTGATGCAACTTCGGAAAATTGCAATAAAAATGAATTTGTTGATGAGGAAGATATAACATTTTCATTACTATTTGAAAATGGTAAAAATATTCCCTGTGAACAAAATAAACAGAAAAAGCATTTTAAAAATCTTCTTTGTATAATATATAACATTAGATATAATTATAAAAATATTTTATGTTTAACAAGGAAAATATGATTAGATCAAAAGCTAAGATAATTTATTCAACGCTACTATCATCTGTTTTAGTTTCTACATTAGCGACTTCTACTTTGTCGTCTTGTTGAAACAACAAAAATGTTAGTACATTTGTTGCTGATGATCACACATGGATTGATGTTGATTCACAAAAAAATCAAATGATTAATGGTAATGAACATAAATCTAGAGTGCTTTATGAATCTTCTCCACAAATTAGGAGTATGTATTCAGATGAGGAAAGTTTTGTTGAAGAACAAAAACAAGAATACCAATCTAATCTTGAATTAAAAGTTGAAACATACAAAAATCAAAAAGTTCGTGATTCAGAAGAAGTATACGAAATGTTAAGTGACTTGTCAATTTCAGAAGATAACAACACAATTGATTGAAGATCAACTAGTAAAAATTTTGATATAGTTAAAGAATCTATTCTATCTAATATAAATTCAATTCCTGGTTTATCTGATGCAAAAAAATCTGAAATTTATAATGAAACAAATATAGAATTAAATGAACTATTATTAGAAGCACAAAATTCAAAATTTTGTGAAGAAGAATCTGATTTGTTTTTAACAGAAGGAATAAAAAAACTTATTACAGAAAAAGTTCATGAAAAAGTTGAAAAAGCTCTTGCTTTTAATGAATTAGATGGACTTTTAACAAGCTCAGACTTTAAAATTTTGTCAAATGCTATTGATCCTGAAGATTCTACGGATACTACATCATTACATAAACTATATAATGAATTAAATTCTTCTAATTTAAAAGCTCAAACTGAAGAGTCTCTTTTACCATTATTATTTAAATATAGAGATTTACCATTATCTAAATCAACAATTTCAGGATATGAATTAGGTTTTGATGTTTTATCTATGACATGAACTGATTGTGTTACAGCAAAAATGGCAATCGCTTTTTACTTATCTGATGTTAATACTCATGAAAAATTAGCATCATATAAATTTGAAGACATTTCTATTATTGATAATAAAAACGGTCAAATTGAAGCTGCAAGTAAGTATGTTGATTTTATAAAATTAACCCCACTTTCTCAAGAAAAACTTCCTGAATATTCTGCTTTTCTTAATTCTTCAAAAGAATTTGATCCATATTCAACTGATGGTTCAACAAATGAATATTTTATTTCTCAAAGTAATTTAAATTTTTTAGGTAATGTATCTGTCTCAGATACTGTTTCAAATTCTGATACAGATGCATATGATGGAGCTATTGTAGATGGTGTTTTTTCTATTGGTGCTATAGTTAACTTTAATGAATCAGTAACTAATGCTTCCAAGCAGATTAGTTTAAAATTATGTCTTTATAACCCTCAAATAACTTCATCAAAAGACTTTGTTTTATCAATAAATCCTAACATAATAAATTTAACCCTTAATAATGATTCAGATGATTTAGCAAAAGAAGTTGCTGTTGATCAACTTGAAATGACTCAGATTCAAGAAGGTTTTGCGTCATTTATTGATATGTATAAATATTTAAATGATCCATCAGTTACAGATTTGTATAAAAAGTCATCTGATAATGCAGATACACTATCAACTCTTCATCGTGTAAAGTTTTGAATGGATATTGTTGTTAATGTTAGTTCAGCAATTCTTGATATTGTAACCCAATCTTGAGCATTTCTTTTTATAGATGTTGGCCTTGGTGCATTAGATTGTTGACAAACTAACATATTAAAGGAACAATTTAATCAACAAAAGTTAACTTACAACCAAAATTTATCAAATTATAACGAAGCAAAAGAGTCAGATATTTATAAAGAAATTGATGAATTACTTAATGATAAATCAAACAATTTTCAACAAGTTTTAAGAGAAATAACAAGCGAATTAAAAGAATTTACTACTCCATCAGAAGATGTTAATGGTGCTTGAAACTTGAAAAATGCAAACAAATTAATTGACGAGTTTAAAGAAAAATATCACTTATTAACTAAGGATCAAGTTTTGGATCTTGTGAAACAAAAGGTTTCAAAGGTATCCACTGTTGCAGTTCATGCTATAGATACATGCACCGTTATTTACAACAAGTTAAAAATAGACGCAGTAACTTCTGCTATTGAATTTAACACAAAGATGAAACAACTTGATTCAATGGTTAGTGGATTTGATGATATTATGGTGTGTTTAGCTGGTGGAACTTATAATCCATTAAAATCTGGTAATAAGTTTAAGGGTTGATTCGGTAACGGATTTCAAAATCTTTCACTTGTTTTAGGAAATGATGCAGCAAACATTTATTTCAGTAATATACTTAGCCCAATTGATATTAAAAATGCTTTTTTATCTGATATTGAAAAAATTAAAAAAGCAACAGACATAAATCAAATACTTAAAAATCAATTGTTATCTACTTCTGAGTCATGTTTAAATATTTATGATACTCTGTATTCTCATTTGTATAACGATACTGCACGTCGTTATAATATGGATTGAATTGGGTGAAATTATAGCTTTTCATCGCCTTTTTTGATTGATAAGACAGGTATTTCCCAAACATTAGCTGTTGATTTAGCACAAAATGGTATAAATTGTTGTGATTCTGATGCGTTTTTATATCTTTTTAAAGATCAAATGCTTAATAATGCTAATATATCTAATCATGTTGCTGGAGCTAGTAGAGATTTAATTGCTAGACAAACAGCTGAAACATTAAATAATTTATCACCAGAACAATTTTTTAATAAGTATTTTCCAAATCTTACTAATTTAGATAAAAGTTTACCAGATGCTTATATTAACAAAATAAGGAACTTTTCAGATATTGACAAGAAACTGTTTCAAACTGAAGTAATGATTTCTCTTCCTGGTTTTTATAATGATTGTACTTATACCCGTAATTTTGATATTTTACCTGAAATTGTAAGCAGTGGAGAAAATCTTGTTCCAAAAATTCCTTCATATGTTTTTAATGTTGATGAATTTAGAGAAAATGTTAACAATTTTAATAATTCAAACAGAGTAAGAAATTTATCTGTGCGAGATTATTTAAACAATAATGGAGTAACGGCAAAAGCACAACAAATATATATTGAAACTGCTTTTGATAAATCTTTAGATGTTAATGAAGTAGCAAGAGTTAGCGTCAAAGAATACAAAGAATCCACTTTTGTTAATCTTAAAAAAAAGTTTTCTAAAGTAGTTTCATGTAGAGATTGTGCTTATAAAGCTAATGCGACATTTTTTTCTGAAGCTGATAAACAATTTATTGAGGGAATCCTTAAAGATGCTGAAATGCCTAAAGATTTAAAAACAAAACGCCTTTATGAAATTGCAGAAAAATATACTAGTAAATATGCTCTTGTTGGTAACGGTGTTGGAGAATGTGATGACGCATATGTTAACGCAGTTTTCATGTGTAAAAACACTACTACTAATTTGGTTTGATTGAAACTAACTAAAGTTTTAACGGTGGCTTCAATTGCTGGATCGATTATATATATGCTTTATTCTCAAGCTGTAGATTTTATAACTGATCTTTTCAATTTTTCTAAATAATGTCAATTGTTTTAATTGGAGAGGGTGTTGACCACCACAGATTAATTAGGAAAACAAACTCAACTATTGTATTAGGTGGTGTAAAAATTAAGTCAAATTATAAAATAGTTGCATACTCTGATGGAGACGTAATTTTACATTCATTGTCAAATGCGATTTTAGGTAGTGTTCAACAAGGAGACATAGGAGAATACTTCAAGGATAATGATCCTAAAAATAAAAATCTAGATTCTAAAGAAATTTTAAAGTTTTGTTTAAAGAAATTAAATAATGCAAAAATTGTTAATGTTGATTTAACGATCCAATGTGAAAACATTATATTTAACGATATTAAGAAAGATATTCAAAAAAGTCTAATAAAATTGTTAAATTGTAAAAGAGTTAATGTAAAAGCTACAAGATTTGAAGAAAAATCTGACTTAATTGCTTGTCATTCAATTATTCTTATAAATAAATAATATAATAATTACCCAATGAAAAACATTGACAAAAGAGTAGAAAAAGTTCTTTTTACAAATAAGCAAATTTTTTCTGGTATTAAAAAAGCAGCTAGTTGAATAGACAAAAACTATAAAGGTAAAAAACCTTTATTGGTTGGTATTCTAAAAGGTGTGGTACCATTCTTTGGTCACTTAGTAGTTAATATTAAAATTGACATGACTATTGATTTTATGGCTTATTCTAGTTACCATGGTAGTGTGGTTCCAACTACCGAACCAACAATTGTCATGGATCTTAAAAACGACATAAGAGGTAAAGATGTTATCATTGTTGAAGACATTGTAGATTCAGGTAGAACTTTAAGTGCTATAGTTAAAATGCTCAAAAAAAGAAACCCAAAAAGTTTGAAAGTATTAACTTTAGCTGACAAGAAAGATGCAAGAAGAGTTAAATTTGATCCAGATTATACAATTTTTCAAGTTCCTTTCAAATACATTGTTGGGTTTGGTTTTGATTATGATGAAGAAATGAGAAATCTACCTTACATTGGTATATTAAAGGAAGAAATATATAATAAGAATATTCATAAAATAAAAAGGAGTAAAAATGCTAAATAAAAAAATTAATAAATTTTCTGCAGATATTGGTTCTTCAGAAAATCCTAATAATAAAAATTCTAAACACAAGGAAGAAAAGCCTCAAGTTTACAACAATGGTGATTCTAAATCCAAAACAAAAGTTATTACTAAATGAGTTTTAACAATAGTTTGTTTAGGTTTATTAATTTTTCTATTCTGATATGCTTGCGCTCCTAAATCTAATCCTATTTCAGTAAAAAATGTTACTATTGATGATAAATCTGATCCTGACAAAAAATATGCTGTTTTAACTACAAATGGCGGAACAGAAGTGAAGATTGATATTACTAATCCAAATGCTAATGGATGATCTACATATTATTTAAATACCGGAGCATCAATTGTATATACAGGTTATGCTACTTCAGTATCTAATGGAACTGTAAGTTTTAGAATTGAAAAATGAACAACTTTTGATTCAATAAATAAACCAGTTTTTACTTACCAAATTGGTTCATTTTCTAGCGATTCCGCATTAGATCCAACTTTAGAAGCTTGATTAAACTATGCTACAACTGATGCTGCATCTGTTCAAAGTAATAACAACACATGAAGTTATATTCTTATTAATTTATTACCTACATTAATTCTTGTTGGATTAATGGTTTGAATGTATAGCCGTATGGCTAAACTTCAAGGTGGAGGAATGGGCGGAGAAGATTCTATCTTTGGTATGGGTAAATCACAAGCCAAGATTGCTCATTCAAATGTTAAGTTTAGTGATGTAGCTGGTATTGAAGAAGAAAAAGCTGAACTTATTGAAATTGTAGATTATTTAAAGAATCCAGACAAATATGCTGCAATGGGTGCTCGTACACCACGTGGTGTTATCTTATATGGTCCTCCAGGAACTGGTAAAACATTATTAGCTAAAGCAGTAGCAGGTGAAGCTAAAGTTCCATTCTTTCAAGTATCAGGATCAGCTTTTGAAGATATGTTAGTAGGTGTTGGAGCTAAGAGAGTAAGAGACTTATTTAATAAAGCAAAAAAAGCAGCACCTGCTATTATCTTTATTGATGAATTAGATTCGGTTGCTTCTAAACGTGGTAAATATGATGTGTCTGGAAGCTCTGGATTAGCAGACCAAACAATTAACCAATTATTAGCAGAAATGGATGGTTTCAGCACTAGAACAGGTGTTGTAGTAATGGCTGCTACAAACAGACTTGATGTTATTGATGATGCTATTCTACGTCCAGGAAGATTTGATAGACATATTCAAGTAAACTTACCTGACATTAAAGAACGTGAAGCTATTTTAAAAATTCATGCTAGAAACAAAAATTTATCTAGTCGTGTTGACTTAGCTGAAATAGCTAGACGTACACCAGGATTCTCTGGGGCACAATTAGAAAATGTTTTAAATGAAGCTACATTATTAGCAGTAAGACTTAACAAGTCTTCTGTTGGTATGTCTGAAATCGATGAAGCAATTGATCGTGTAATTGCAGGACCTGCAAAACACAGTCGTGTAATTACAGAGGCAGAAAAGAAACAAATAGCTTACCACGAAGCAGGACATGCTTTAGTTGGTTTACACCAACCAGGAAGTGATGTAGTAGAAAAAATTACCATCATTCCTCGTGGACAAGCAGCAGGCTATACATTAGCTACACCTGAAAAACAAGAAATTCAAATTCAAAAGAAAACTGATTTACTTGCTATTATTACATCTACATTAGCAGGACGTGCAGCAGAAGAAGTAATTTATGGAAATGATTCTATTTCTACAGGGGCAGCTAATGATTTATACAAAGTAACTAACATTGTTAGATCAATGGTTACTCAATTAGGTATGACTGAATTAGGTATGACTCAATTCATTCCATCTGAAGGTGTAATGAATCCTAACTCAATCAAGTTATATTCTGATGATACAGCTAAGAAAATAGATGCTCAAATTGAGAAAATTATTAAAACTCAATATGAAAAAGCAAAAGAAATTATTTCTAAAAACAAGAAGGAACTTGATTTAATAGTAACTTCATTACTATTATTAGAAACAATTGTTAAGAGTCAAATTGATTACATTCACAAGAATTTAAAACTTCCAGAAGAAGCACTTAAGATTCAAAATGAACTTGAGGCTTCTAAGGATAAAACTGAATCTAAATAATTTATGAGCAGCGATTTAACAAGATTAATAATTTCTACGATTCTTGGTTGAATCGCTTTTTCTTTTGGGATTGCAGGCTGTATCCCTCAATCAGTTAGAGTATTAAAAACTAAAGACACTCAATCTATATCATTATCAATGTATGTTTTATATTGTATTGGTTGTGTAGTATGAGTTATATGATCTATTGGTTATACATGTGAAGCATTAAGTAATTTAAGTGAAGGTCTATTTGCGCATGATGTTACTAAAACAATTATTTGATTTGCAAATTTACCAACATTATTTCTTAATATTATTTGTTTAGGTTTGGCTTCTATCATTTTAACTATTAAATTAATTAATTTAATAGGTAGTAAGAAACTAAAAATATCAGAAAGAGACTTTGTTGAACAACATTGAAAGAAACATGAGTAATAGTTGATCTTGAGTATTTTATATAAATATGGTAGCTACAATAATTTGAATTATTGTATTGCTTCCTCAATTTATAAAGACAGTTACTACAAGAGACACATATTCAATTTCGATTTGAATGTATTTGTTTTATCCAATGTCTAATGTAATGTGGATATCATATGAAATATCAATGTTAATATCCGAACAATCATTAAGCATTGTCTTTATGTTAATAAATGATATAGTTGGATTTATGTTGTCTTCTGTCATTTTATCAGTCAAATTATGGAATGTTTACCATGCCAAAAAAGTTGGAATGACAGAAGTAAGTTACTATAATAAATACATAAAAAATAGAAAGGAAAAACATGAACGCAGCTAATATATTAACTTGATCTGCATTTGCATTCTCATTATTGGGTGCAGCAATTGCTATCTTCTGCTATATGCCTGGAGCACTAAAAACTCTTAAAACAAATGATACAAGAGGTATCTCTGAATGAATGTTTGGATTAACATGCTTTGGATGTTTTATTTGAGTAATTTACTCAATCTTAATGCTTGCAAGCTTTGGAGCGTCTGGTGGAGTTAACAGCGAAAACTGATCAGGATTTGTTGGTGGTTTTGCAACATTGATTTCAAACTTAGGTTTAGGTAGTTTCGGTGGAGTTATCTTATATAAAAAGATTAAAAACCTAATGGCTTCTAAAAAAGAAGGTTTAACAGAAGATCAATGATATAAAAAACATTACGAAAACCAAAATTAAGTAAATAAAAAAAGTAGCAATCAAGCTACTTTTTTTTGTATGCTCCGCTGTTTAATTTACACATTCCATTAACAAGTGATAAATTAAATTTTCTTGAATTCTCTTTAGATAATTTCTTAAAGATTCTTAATGTTATATTAATGTCACCTGCAACAATTCCATCAAGTGGCTTTGTGAAATAGCCAACTTTTGCTAAATTAATTAAATTAAATCCGCCTAGCATTGCTGTGCATATTGCTTGAGTACAACTTAATTTTGCTCCATCGCACATGGTGCAGTTAAATGAATGTAAACAAGATTCCATGATTGATGTTAATTGTTTTGCATTCATGTTCATTTGATAAGCAACCGCTGATATGACAGCAGTCACTGCTGCAATAACACTACCACACATACATGATAAGTTACCAATATTAGATTTAATTTTATAAACTATCAAGTTTGATAACAATAATGATCTTAAAAATTTGATTCTGCTAGTTTTTGCAAATTTATGATAAGTGAACAAAGGAATGGATGCTGTTAATCCATGATCTCCTGAACCGCATGAACTCATAACTGGTGGATTAGCTCCGCTCATTCTAGCATCAATGGCTGCAGCAGTATCGATAATCATTCGATCATATATAGTTCTTTTTTTACAAGATTTAATATAACTTGCAGTATATGAGTTTTCAATTAAATGCTTTTTTCCGTATTCAGATATATTAACATTCATTTTAAATAATTTTTCTAAAAAATCAATGTCAGAAGTTTTACATGTATCAACAAATTCAATGATTTCTTCAACTGATAAGTTATTAATTCATAATTTTTCAGGATTTTTAACTTCAAGAGATTTCATCTTCTTGCCTTTGTAAACTGTTTTATTATTAACTTTTACATAAGACAAGTTATTGTGGACACCTTCTATCAAAGCTTCAATTCTGTCTTGCTTTGTTTCAATGATTGTTTGAACATACACAGGGTCACATTTAACGGGTATTTTAACATAGACCAAACTGTGATCATATAAATATTGACCTAATTCTTTTTGTTGTTTAGTAACACTAGAAAACATTTCTAGTTTTCTTGCTGGATCTGCAATTGCTGCTGCAGTTGCTGCAATTTTGTAAATACCACACACTCCTAAGTTGGGTACACCAACTCTCATAACATTTCTAAAAATATAAGGAGAAACGTTTATGTGAATTCCTTTAACATTTTTAATATCATCTTTAACACATTTTGCAGCTGCTGCAACTGAATAACCTATTGATCCAATTTCTGTGCATCCATAAGCTGGAACACATAAATCTTTTACTTGAGTTAAAATTTCGTGTTTAGTAATTTTGGTGTGCATAATAACTCCGTTTTAATAAAATATTCTTTATAAATATATAATAACACTTTAATTATGCAAAATTGACAAATAACATCCATATGTGTTAACATAGCGATATTCTTGTTAGTAATATTGCTATCATATATTCTAATTAGAAAATTAAATTTTGAACAAAAAGGATACAAATATTTATTTGTTTTATACACTATATTTTGAATTCCTTTAATGCTATTAAGAGCGGTTACTGGTACATTTGAAAATAACGCTTTAAATGATAGTACATATTTATGAATTCCATTAGCAGCATATGGGTTTATTGGAATATTTGCTAGAATATTTGCTGATTTATTAGGTTATCGTACTAAGTCAAGAAAAAGTTTTATTTATTTTGCTGTCATTGTTCAAATAGTAACTTATATACCAATTATTATTTGACCATGCACAACAACAAATGTTATTCAATCATTAGGTGTTGGTGTAGGAGCATCAGCTATTGGTACATATCAATTATTGTTCAATGAACAATATGGAAAGTCTAGACAATTTTTAACAGTGTCAATTTTATCTATTCCTCCATTATTAGCAGACTTTATTTCTAGTCCAATTCAATCATTAGTAGTTTCATTTTGTACAAGTCCAAGTGACACAGGAGAAGTTGTTTGAGATAAAAATGTGATGAAATATTTTTGATTGATTGGATTAGGGTTTGTTTTCATTTGTTTGATTATGTCTTACTTTGTAAAAGAAGATCGAGGATTATTTCAAAAAGATCTTCAATACAAAGAGAAAATTCAAACAAAAAATGAATGAATTTATTATGTATTAATTTGTTTAATTGGTAGTTTAATTGCTTTCATTAAGTTTGCTAACTCTGGTGCAATTGCACAATTACATATTCAAAAATTAGCAAAATTTTATGGAGAGCAAAAAGATCTTGTAAAAACATATTATGGTTATTTGTCTGTAATGTTTAGTTTAGGACAATTAGTAGGTGGTTTATTAACAGGATTAGTCTTGGTAAAAAGAATTGGTAAAATTTATACAGTACTAATAGGATCTATTGTTTGAATAATTTATCATATTTTAGCTCTATATGTAGTAAATCCATATGGATATTTAGCAGTTCATGTATTAAATGGGTTTGCATACGGTATTATTTACAATTTAATTTTAGGCTTTGTATTAATGAGAACGTTTAATACTAAAAAGATAACACCAATGGGCGTGTACCAAGCAGTGTTATCTATTGGAATTACTTTTAGTAATTTCTTTACCTCATGATTAAAAAAAGATGTGTTATTAAGTGATGATAAGACTGCATATTTTAATGCAGCTGACACAATCAACTATATCATTATTGGTGCATTAATTTTTACCTGATTGATATTCTCATACACATGCTTTATTGAAAAATGAGAATACAAACGTTTATGGTTTAAAAAAGAAGATTTTGTTAAAAAATCTATTTAACTGTACAAGCTAAATAAATTTGAGAAATAAATGATTTTAAACAATCAGGAAGTTTGTTAATGCTTGTGAACATCTTAGATGAATCAATATACACTTTATGTTCTTTAACAACACACGCACTAACGCTAGTGCTAGTCACTCAATTTAATTGAGTTTCACCTGCTTTGCTAAATGAGATCTTTGGTGTTGCTTCACTTGCATCATAGTTCACATTACCGATTGTGTTATAGTTACTTCCTAATGCATATAGGAATTCTCAAAAACATGAATCATTTGATATTGGTTGAATAGCAGATGGTTCAATTTGACTTGCTGGATAAACAGATAAGTGTTTCAACGAAACACTCTTAATGTTTGATGCATCAGCATTAGAGTTGATAGTAAAACTACCCTTTGCTACTAATGATGAATATGATTGACCGCCATTACCAGCACAACTTGTAGTTGAAATAACTACAGGTGTGATTGCAATAGAAGCTAACACAACTGATGAAATTTTAAATATAGATTTAAGTTTCATTATTTCTTGTTAGCTTTTTTAGCCAATCTAGATTTAATTCTATTAGCTTTATTCTTGTGAATTTTACCTTTTGCACAAGAAGAGTCTAAGCTCTTGTAAGCTGCACTTAAAGATTTAGCATCTTTAGAGTTACGAGCTTTTTTAATGCTCGTTCTTGTAGCTGAAATGTTGTTTTTATTAACTTTTGTTCTTTTTTCAGTCTTACGAATGTTTTTTATATTTGCTTTAATATTTGCCATATTTAAATAGTATCAATATTATATATAATAAATATCAATATATGTCAAACACTTTTCTAATAATAATTTTATTAATTGCATTAGCAGTTGGTATTCCTTGATGATTAAAAAAGAAAAAAGAGAAGAATAATGCTGGTATTATTTCTTCACGTCGTGATAAAGATGAAGTTTGAAAAACAATAAAACAATTTCTTAAGGATGAAAATGATTATGGTAAAGAAATAGTTGATTCATATGTTGCCAAGAGAAATCCGGTAGATTATATTAATCCTAATTTACCTTCTTCTGTTAAGAAGAATCTTAAATATGCAAATAAAATTAGAGAAGAACAAGTAAAACAAGCTAATAGAGAGGCTAAGAAAACAGGAGATAAACCTAAATTTCAAAGACAAAAGGTAAGGGATTTATATGTTGTATGCTTTGTAACAAAAAGTATTAAGACAGGTAAATTAGATGCGCCAAGAGCGATTGAAGTAGAAGTTGTTAATAATAAAATTTCTAAAAAAGAATGAGATCGTAAAATTTTAATTAATCAAAAATTAGATTATGATACTGAAATGGAATGAATTGCCCCTATTAGATTTGCTGAAGATCTAAAAACTAAAAAAGCAAATGAAGTTGCTGCAAAAAAAGAAGAAAAGGCAAAACAAAAAAGAATGGCTCGTGTTAAAAAACAAGAGGCAAAAGTTAAAAAACAAAGAAGCAAAAAAAACTAGTCGAAAGCAATTCTGTTTATTTCACTAGCTTTTTTAATAATATCTAGACTTTCTATTAAAATGTTGATTGTTTCTTCAAATCTATTATTAAAATAATATTTTTCAGCGACATTTAAAGCGTTATTAATATCTTCGTTTTCATTACGATATTTATTTAGAAAAATAAAAAGTCTTTGAGAATATAGTTTTAGTTCATTATCGAATGTACATGTTTTAATAATATCTATTACATGTTTTTTGATTTCTTGAATTTCACTAAATACTTTAGTGTAATTTATAAAGTAATTATCATTAATTAATTTTTCAAGATCATCAATTTTATTAATAGATATTCTAATGGCTTTGATAGTTTCAGTATCGTTTGAATTTAATTTAATTTTTGTTCCTAATAATTGAACAAGAATTAATTTAACAGTAGCGATTTCATCCAATAAACTAATAGATGAACGATATTTTTTATAAATTTCATTACTCAATGTTTCTAATTCAGACTTAAAGTTTCTAATTTGATCCAAAGCCTCTTTAATGCTGATAATGAATTTATCTTTTTGAATACTGTTGTATGAAGAGTTGTATTGCTTTGTGATTCTTTCATAAGAAATAGCAATAGCTTTTAATTGGAAAGATAAATCATTAACTTTAGAAATAACAGATTGATCAGATTCATTAAACCTGTCTACTAATACAGAAAATGCATTTTGAATAATTTTAGTTTTTTTACTAATATCTTGAATTTGTTCATTTAAGAATTTAATATTCTTTTGTACTAAAATGTTTAAACGATCAGTTTGAGAAATAATTTTACTTGCGAATTCAATGTGTTTAATGGCAACTATTGCATAGTTATTCGCTTCGTTAATGTTAATATTTTTTAATTGTGCTTTAAGATCGCCTAAATTAACATTAGCATTAGCTATTCTTTTATTAATTAAAATGGTATCATCATTTGATAATAATGCTGATTTCTCTGAAAGTTGTTTTTTAATTTTTGCAATATAACTTGTCAAATAAGAATCAACTTTGTCAAAAATATATAAATGTTTTACAGTCTTGTAAAAAATAGTGATGTATCTATTTAATGAAGTTAATGATTTCATTAATTTATCATTATTAATTTTCAAAACATATTCAGAAACATTTGCTAAAGATGTTTCGATAGATTCTCTAAAGTTTTTAAAGATTTCATGTTTATAAGTTACTGATAAGTTATGTTCATAAAAGTCAAATAATTCATCAGTAATTAATCTATATGATGTTAATAAATTAGCAACATTTTTACTATAAATAGTTGTGTTAGAAATTGTCTTTTTTAATTTTTCAGACATGATTAAACAAAAGTTTAAATCTTGGTTAATTTCAGCTTTTAGCATGTTAGCAGATAAAAACGAAAATTCCTCATTCATATCAGTTAGGGTAATAATCTTGTCTTTAACAATATTTAATTGTTGTTCAAAAAAATCTTTTGATTGATTGACATCAATCATTAGATCTTTTAATATTGGGTTATTTTTAGATAACACTGTCAAATAACTAAAGTTATTAATGCTTGAAACGTGGTGAATATCATTGTAAGTATCTTTTATTGAATATTCATTGTTGATTGTTTTTCTCTTAATAAAAAAGAAAATGAAAAAGATTGCGAAAGCAATAATAAATAGTATTTCAAATACTAATAAAGCTATAAACAAAGGAGAATGTAAAATAGGTGAATTCATTACTTAATTATTGTTAAATCTAATTTTGATGGGTACTCTGTAAAATCAATATCTTTAAATTTATTGTTTAATAAATTGGTTACTACACCAACAAAAATATTTTCAGCATCATGTCCAATATCTAATACATTAGCACAATGGGTTTTTGCATATTGTCAGTCATGTCATTTAACATCACCTGTGATAAATAATGTATCTTTATTATTTCCTGATATTGGTTGTTTCAAAACACCAAAACCACTGCCTAAACATACAACAATTTTTTTAATTAAATCAGTTTTGTTACCAAAACTAATAGTTCTTGATGTTTTTAATGTTTTAGCAAATAATTTTTGAAGTTCATTTAGCGTTGTTGGGTGGTTCAAATTAGCTAATGCATATGTTCCACAAGGAGTTTTTTGAAATTTAATATTTTTAAAAATGTTAAATTTCTTTAAAAAAGAAATATTCATCCCGTTAGGGTTGTTATCAAAACAAGTATGTAGTGCAATGCAAGGTGTTTTAGCAGTTTTTAATAAACTAATTAATTTCTTATCTTTTTTATCTACTGGACGATCTTTAGTAGATTTAGTAAAAATTGGGTGATGAGAAACTATTAAATCATATTGCCCATCAATAGCATTCATCACTGTCTCTTCGTTAAGATCTAGACATATAAGGACTCTTTTAATAGGTCTATTAAAATAGACAATCTTTCCAGATTGATCTCATTTTTCTTGGAGTCTTAATGGATAGTTTTTAACTAAATAGCTATAAACATCACATGTTTTTGTCATAGTACAATAGTACACTAATTATAAAATATATTATTTATTAATTAAAAAAAGAATACTCAACCACAAGGTTGAGTATTAAGTTTAATGGCAGGGGTGGCAGGACTCGAACCCACAACAGACGGTTTTGAAGACCGTAGTTCTACCTTTGAACTACACCCCTAAAATAAATAAGGAATTATTTATTTAGTAATTTTTTAAATTCTTGAACTAGATCATTAATAGTTTTAATCTTATCTAATTCTTCATCAGGAACTCTAACTCCCAATTCTTGTTCTATAGTAACGATGATGTTAAGAGATGTAAAAGAATCTATTCCTAAGTCTTTCAACGGAACATCATACACCTCTGGTGTAATGTCGATATTAATCTTTTGTTTTTTAGCTTCTCTAGTAATGATTTCTAAAATATCTTTAGCCATAATATCTTAATTATAAAGATATCACTGATATTTAATATTTATTTACGTTTTGGGTTAGTTGTTATTCAAGTGTAATAATCTTCAACTTGAAATCTTAATTGTTCACGATATTTTAGAATCATTTCATCTTCTGGCATATAGAACGTTCACATATATGCATAACATGTACAAATATAGATTTGCTCTTTAACATCTTCTGGATTTAATTCATTATCATATGCAATCATTCTAATTTTGTAATGAGAAAGATTTAATTCTCTAATGTAGTTTATAAAATCTCATCAAGAAGTATTTAATCTCCCTCATTCATAATCAATTAAATTAATTGATTTTTTATATCCTAAAACGATGTTGAATGGGTTGATATCATTATGACTCATAACATATGGGCCATGACAATGAATGTTAGTTAATTTTTGATATAAATTCATGTATTTTTCGTGTAAATCTTGTTTTTTTGTATATTCAAAATAATCATGAATTGGGATGTTTTTGTTAGGAGTAATAGCATGTAATTTCTCAATTTTTTCAACTAATTTGTTGATAAAAACAAGTTTAGAAGCTTGTTTTAAAGGAACGGTTTTTCCTTTAATTCAAACTTTAATTGCATTACCGGTTTTTTCATCAAAATATTTGTAATCTTTATTACTGATTGTTTTTAAGAATTCTGATTCAACTTTTCGATCTACATTTTTAGTTTGTTTAGAAATTCTTACTTGATATTCATTAAAATCACTAGTTTGAAAGTAATATGAATAATTAGTATACCCATTATGAATACGTCTAGTTTTATTGATATCAGTGATAACGTAATGTGTATTTTTTAAGAATAAATCAATTGCTTTTTGTTTTAATTCTTTCATACATTAATCTGTTTGGTTTTGCACTGCAATGTAACCATCAAGATCCGAAACTCTAGTTGTAGAGATCATACATTTTTTATCAAAATGACGAATTATTTGAATAAATTCAGGTAATTCAACAAATTGCATAACACTTACAATGCTATTAACATCTTTGCCTGAATATCCGCCTTTACATCCTGAAATTGTTAATGGGTGAGTATAGTTATATTTCTTTAATCCACTTCTAATTTTAGTAACTGATTCTTTGCTGCAGAAAATTTCTACACGAACCATTTTTTGTCATGGGAACAATCTATCAATTAATGAACCATGACATAGAACTCATACAAAAGAAGCAACTAAGTTAGCAGAAATTAAATATTGTCATCCAACATATGGATTACCAGTTATTCCATCTTTTACAATACTTGCAAATTCACTACTAGCTCCATAAGCTACACCTGAGAAATAACTACCACATGTAACACCTAAGAACATTAATACAGTGTTATAAATTATCATAATTGTACCTAATTCTTTATGTTTCTTTTGTGAATAGTAGATAGTTACTATATCTCCACCAGCTGTTGAACCACCAATCATGAATAAGATTGCAGCTGATAAAGAAGAGAATAGTGAGAATATTACAGCATAAATTAATAAAAGGAAGAATTCAACAATATTTTGATTAGTAATTGCAGTTCTAATAATGTCATTAGATGCTTTAATATCTGTGATTGTGGTTCAAATTAATATTGCATGCTCACTTCCGCTAAACACTGGGAAAACATTTGGTGAAAATGTAATAACTTGAATATTAAAATTTTTCAAGTTTTGATCAATTGTTGTTGTATCGCCAAATAACATAACATTGTGAATATCTGGAATTAATGATCACAAAAAACCACAAACTTGCATTGTCACTAAATAAGCTGCTGATAATAAAGCAAATCTTTTTGAAAGTTTTTTGTACGCAAAGATCAATAAAGGAATATTAACAACTAAATAAAAACCTCAGAACATCAAGTTGTAAATAATTGGTAATACTTTATCAGAAACATTACCAAAAACTTTAATTAATGAGTAAAACATTCTGGCTAATCCTTGAAAAAACGATGTTGTTCCACCAATATACAAACCTGTAACCTCAACTAAAAAGATAGTTGCGACACTCATGATAATACCTGCTAAAACAGCAATTAAGTATTTTGATCATTCATGTTTTACAGCATAAAAATTAGCAAATTTTACTAAATTTGTATTAAATTTTACTTTAGATGTTGATCTACCAGTGAAGGTAAAATTTTCGTTCAAAGCACCTTCTTTACATTCACATTTTTTAAATTTTCACATAATAGTTTTATCATAACGAAAATAAAAAAGAAAATTAAAAAATATTAATATTTTATAAATTTGAGTATAATGTATAGACGTATTGTCTATATTATTATAGATATATATAAATAAGAAAGGTAAAAATGAGTAGCGAAAAATTCACACAAAAAAAATATTCTAATCTTGCATCTCGTAGAGATTACTCAAAGATTAGTGTAGATTTTCAAGAACCAGATTTATTGGAATTCCAAAGAAAAAGTTACAATCACTTTTTAAAATACGAAGTTAAAGATGTAATTAAATCTTACTTCCAACAAGATCCTGAAAATCCAGACAAACTTGTTATCTCACATCCAAAGAATAACAAGTACTCTGTGGTTTACAATGACATTAGTTTTGCAAAACCATTGAGAACTGAAGAAGAAGCAAGAAACGAAGGTAAATCTTACGAACAAGCATTGTACGTTGATTTATCTTTAGTCAACAACGAAACAGGTAATGTAAGTCATGTTAAAGAAAACAAAAAGACTAAATGTCCTGGTATTATGTTTGCAAACATTCCGATGATGACTTCAAAAGGAACATTCATTGTTAACGGAATTGAAAAGTTTGTAATTTCACAAATTGTAAGATCACCAGGTGCTTATATTCTTTCAAAATCTCAAATTAAATTAAACACTAAGAAGAAAATTAATACAGGTTATATTTGTGAAATTTTACCATCACGTGGTACTTTAATGAATTTCCAAATTGATGAACATAACAACACAGTTATCGTTACAATGAGAAATTCATTAGGTGATAGTGCACCAAGTTTCCCTGCTACTCAATTGCTAAAAGCATTTGGTATGACTCAAGATGAAATTCGTAGAATTTTCAGAGATGATGATTACATCTTGAATACTTTATTCTCTGAACCATACAATCACGAATCTATTCTTGATGATTTTGAAATTATTACTTTTAGAAAGTTAATTAACACAAATAAAACATCAAAGATCAAAGCTTTTGGTTCACCAATTGACAACAAATTAAAAAGTGCTATTGAAAAATATGAAGAAGAAAAAACAATTGTTGCTGATCTTCGTGCAAAATATGAAGAAAAATTTGATCAATACAGTAATGGTGTTTCTTCAAACAAAACTGAAGTTGAAAAGTTATTAAATAGTTTAAACTTCCACGAAAAGAATTTAAGAAAATTACTTGATACAATTATCACTGAAAAAGCTGCTAAGAATTTAATTCAACAATTAGCTATTTCCACACGTGCTGTTGAAGCTAATGCATCAACCGCAACAAACCAAGTTTGTTACCAAGACGTTTTAGCAAACCACTTTATGTTAAACCGTCAATATGATTTAACAAGTGCTGGTAGATATAAACTTTCAAGAAAATTAAGAGTATCTGAACGTTTATATCACAGAGTGTTAGCTCAAGACATTCATGATTTAAAAGGCAAATTAGTTTTACCTGCAGGTACTTTAATTAATAAAGAAGAATTAGACATTATTAAACAACACTTAGGTTCAAACAACTTAGACATTGTTGATGAAATTTCATTAAACAATGAAGTTTCATGTGAACGTAGACAATCTAAGTTAATTGAAACAATTACAGTTTACACTGACAATGATCAAAATGATGTATATACACCAATCATTGGATACCATGGTGATGTTAAATCTAAAGCTTTAACAGTAGCTGATTTTGTGTCTGTAATTTCATATACAATTAACTTACCTCGTGATATTGGTTCATATGATGATATTGATCATTTAGGTAATAAACATTTACGTTTAATTCACGAACAATTACGTTCTAAATTATCAATCGGAATGGCTCGTGTTGAAAAACACATTAAAGATAAATTAGCTTCTATTTCAATTGCTACTGCAAATGATGAACAACAAGCTAAAATTGCTAAACGTACAACAGTTAAATCAGTTGTTAATACTAAAGCTTTCCAACTCGTTGTTAAGAACTTCTTTAATTCTTACCAATTAACTCAATTCTTAGATCAACAAAACCCATTATCTGAATTAACTAATAAACGTAGAATATCTGCGATGGGTGATGGTGGTATTTCTAGGGAAGACCCTAACTTGAACATCCGTGATGTTCACTATTCTCATTATGGAAGAATTTGTCCAATTGAAACTCCTGAAGGTATGAACATTGGTTTGATCATGTCATTATCTGCATTCACTAAAGTTGATGACAATGGTTTCTTAATTTCTCCATACCACAAAGTAGTAAATGGTGTTGTTCAAAAAGAAGTTGAATGATTAACAGCTTTAAGAGAAGATGAATACATTATTGCAGAAGCTGCAACAAAATGTAATGCAGAAGGTAAGATTATGGGTGATAAAGTTGTTGCTCGTTACCGTTCATCAATTGAAATGTATGATCCTAAGAAAGTTGATTACATTGACATTTCTCCAAGACAAGTAGTTTCGATTGCAACTGGAAGTATTCCGTTCTTAGAACATGACGATACTGCTCGTGCATTGATGGGTGCGAACATGCAACGTCAAGCTGTTCCATTAATTCATCCATATGCTCCAATTATTGGTACAGGTACTGAATATAAAATCGCTCATGACTCAGGTGTTGCAGTAACTGCTGATGTAGATGGTACAGTAATTGCAGTAGATGGTACTTCAATTAAAATTGAACCAAAAGATGGTGGCAAGAATCAATTTGCTAAATTAGTTAAATACCGTAAATCTAACCAAGATACATGTATTAACCAAACACCAATTGTTAAAGTTGGTCAAAAAGTTAAAGCAGGTGAAACAATTGCTGACGGACCAGCAATGTACAATGGTGAATTAGCTCTTGGACGTAACCCATTAGTTGCTTTCATGACTTGAAACGGTTACAACTTTGAAGATGCTGTTATTATTTCTGAACGTTTAGTAAAAGATGATGTATATACTTCAATTTGTATTGAAGAATATACAATTAAATGTTTAAGAACTAAGAACGGTGATGAAGAAATCACTCGTGAAGTTCCAAATGTTTCTGATGAATCTAAACGTTACTTAGATGAAAATGGTATCATTATGGTTGGTGCTGAAGTTAAAGAAGGTGATATTTTAGTTGGTAAAGTTTCTCCAAAAGGCCAAACAGATTACACAGCTGAAGAAAAATTATTACAAGCAATCTTTGGTAACAAAACTCGTAATTTCCGTGATTCATCATTAAAAGTTCCACACGGTGGGGAAGGTATTGTTGCTAAAATCCAAAGATTCTCAATTAGCAATAACGACGAATTAGATGATGATGTAATTGAGTTGATTAAGATCTATGTAATTCAAAAACGTAAGATTCAAATCGGTGACAAAATGTCAGGTCGTCATGGTAACAAAGGTATTGTTTCAATTGTTGTTCCAGTTGAAGATATGCCATATTTAGAAGATGGTACACCAATTGATATTTTATTAAACCCATTAGGTGTTCCAAGTCGTATGAATATTGGTCAAATCTTTGAAATTCATTTAGGATATGCACTAAGACAAATTGCGATGAATAAAGCAATTCAAATGGCTGCAGAAAAAGCTCCACTTGCAGAAGTTATTTGCACATTTGGTTTGGAAGAAGCTAAAGCAAAAGCTTTAATGAGCGCTATCTCTTCTTACTTAACTAAGACAGGTAAGAAACAATCTGAAGTTAAGAACTGTGAATTACTTGCTATCTTAAAAACAATTGGTTTACATTATGAAGATTTAAACTACAAAGCTGCTACTCCAGTATTTGCTGGTGCTGATATTAATGATATCAAAAATGCTTACAAAGAAATCGGCATTGATGTTAACAAAACATTAGGTAAATTCCAATTATATGATGGTAAAACCGGTGAACCATTTGATGCTAAGACAACTGTTGGTGTTATGTATATGATGAAACTAGACCACATGGTTGATGATAAGGTACATGCACGTGCTGTTGGTCCTTACTCTAAGATTACTCAACAACCACTTGGTGGTAAATCACAAAACGGTGGTCAAAGATTCGGTGAAATGGAAGTTTGAGCACTTGAAGCATATGGTGCAGCTTACAACTTACAAGAATTATTGACTATCAAGTCAGATGATGTTAAAGGACGTAATTTAACATATGCAGCAATTGTTAAGGGAAAACCATTTCCAACACCATCACTTCCAGAATCATTTAAATTGTTAACAAAACAATTACAAGGTTTATGCTTACATGTTAATGTAATTAAGGAAGATGGTTCTGTTGAAGATATCAACGATTACACATCAGTAATCTCTGATCGTGAATTAAAAGATACAATTCAATCTGATGATACAGTTACTGTTGAAACTATTGATGAAGGTGATTCATCAAGATTTGAAAATAATTTCTAATTTGGAGGTAAATAAATATGTCAAATTCATCAAAAATTAAATCATTACAATTATCAATTGCTTCTCCTGAACAAATTTTATCTTGATCAAAAGGTGAAGTTAAAAAATCAGAAACAATTAATTACAAAACTTTAAAACCAGATCCAGAAGGTTTATTTGATCAAAAGATTTTTGGTCCAATTAAAGATTATGAATGTGCCTGTGGTAAATATAAAAAGGTTAAATACCGTGGTCACAAGTGTGAAGTTTGTGGTGTTGATGTAGTTGAGTCTATCGTTCGTAGAGAACGTATGGGTCACATTGCGTTAGCATGCCCAGTAGCACACATCTGATTTGCTAAAGAATCTCCAAACCCATCTAAGATTTCATTATTATTAGATGTACCATATAAAGAAATTGAACAAGTTATTTACTTTGTAAATTACATTATTTTAGATAACAACAAATCTAAAGTATTTAAAGCTAAAGAAGTTATTGACTTAAATGACGCTAAAACATCTAAGTCTAACCGTGGTAAATTAAGAACTGTTTTAAGTCATATCATGGAAAAACTTCCAAAAAATTCTTTTGATTACGAAAGAGCAAGAGAATTTTATGAATGTTTAAAAGATAATGCATTACCATTCTCAATTGAAGAATTGTTTGCATTAATTAACCAACATACTGGTATTAGATTCGGAATTGGTGCAGAAGCTATTCAAGAATTACTAAGAAATATTGATCTTCAAGATGAAAAGAAACAAATCGAGAAAGAATTAGTTAGATATGAAACTTCTAACCCTCGTTTTAGAAAATTAATGCGTAGACTAGAAGTTGTTAACTGATTCATTGATTCAAACAACAAACCTGAATGAATGATCTTAACTGTTGTTCCAGTTACTCCACCTGACACTCGTCCAATTATTCAATTGGAAGGTGGTAAATTTACTACAAGTGATATCAACAACTTCTATCGTAAAATCATTATTCGTAACGAACGTTTAAAATCAATTATTAAATTAAACGCTCCAACAATTATTTTAAATAATGAAAAACGTATGTTACAAGAAGCAGTTGATGCATTATTTGATAATGCTGCTCGTAGTAAACATATTACTGCTCGTGACAAACGTCCATTAAAATCATTGTCTGACCACTTAAAAGGTAAACAAGGTTTATTTAGACAAAACTTATTAGGTAAACGTGTTGACTACTCTGGTCGTAGTGTAATTGTTGTTGGTCCTGAATTAAAAATGTATGAAGCTGGAATTCCTTCTACAATGATTCTTACTTTATTCAAACCATTTATTATTCACGAATTAATCAAGAAATTCGATGACATGGGTAATGAAATTAAACCAATTGCATCTAATATTAAGGCTGCTGAAAAGATGATTTTGAAGCAAGAAAATATTATTTGACCTATTGTTCAAAAAGTAATTAAACAACGTCCAATATTATTGAACCGTGCTCCAACTCTTCACAGACTTGGTATTCAAGCATTTGAACCTAAGATGATTGACGGTAAAGCTATTAGACTTCACCCATTAGTAACAACTGCATTTAATGCAGACTTCGATGGTGACCAAATGGCTGTTCACGTTCCATTATCTAAAGAAGCAGTTCAAGAAGCTCGTGATATCTTATTAGCTTCATGACATATCTTAGGACCAAAAGATGGTAAACCTATTGTTGTTCCTACACAAGATATGATCTTGGGTACATACTATTTATCACAAGAATTTAAAGGAGAACCAGGAGAAGGAATTATCTTCTCAAATATTGAAGAAGCAATTAGAGCATATGAATTAAAGAAAGTTTCTCCACATGCAATTATTGGTATTTCAACAAGCGCATTTAAAGACAAAAAGTTTGTTGCTGAAGGTACATTAATTACAACAGTTGGTAAGATTATTTTCAATAATGCCTATCCAGAAAATGCATCTTATTGTAACTTACCAAGTGGTATGGGTAAATTTGATGTTAATGACATTGTTCCAGCAGGGAAAGATGTTCGTAAAGCAATTAGTGAATATGTTCCTAAGAAACCATTCACAAAGAAAACTTTACAAGCTAACATTACTTACTTACACAACAATTATCCAGTTGATGTAGTAGCTGCTACTATGGATAAAGTTAAAGCTAATGGTTTTAAATATTCAACTATTAGTGCAGCAACTGTTTCTGCGTTTGACCTTCCTATATATAGTAATAAAACTGAATACTTTGATGAAGCTGAGACAAAAGTTAATAAATTAAAATACCAATTCCAAAAAGGTTTATTAACTGATGATGAACGTTATAAAAAAGTTATTGGTTTATGAAATGGTGTAAAAGATAAAGTTACTCATGATATTGAATCAATCATGAAAGATCCTGCAAACGCTCGTAACTCTGTAGTTATTATGGCCGATTCAGGTGCCCGTGGTAACGTATCACAATTTACTCAATTATTAGGTATGCGTGGATTGATGTCAAAATCATTCAACTATGACCAAAAGAATAAAAACAGAACTATTCGTGATACAATTGAAGTTCCGATTAAACATTCATTCTTAGAAGGTTTAACAATTTCTGAATATTTTAACTCATCTTATGGTGCTCGTAAAGGTATGGCAGATACTGCGATGAAAACTTCAAAATCTGGTTACATGACTAGAAAGTTAGTAGATGCAGTTCAAGAAATTACAATTACAGAAGAAGACTGTGGTGCAACTAAAGGATTAATTGTAGAAGCTATTTGCGATACAAAAGATAACATGGTTATCGAATCATTAGCTAGTCGTATTTCTAACAGATTTGCAATGAATGATATTGTAAATCCTAAGACTAATGAAGTAATTGTTCGTAAAAATGAAATCATTACACCTGCAATGGCTGATTACATTGAATCTCTTGGAATCACTCAAGTTGAAATTCGTTCAGTATTACACTGTAAGTGTAAGAATGGTGTATGTCAACACTGTTTTGGTAATGACTTAACAACAAACAAACCAATTGAATTAAACACTACAATTGGTGTTATTGCTGCTCAATCAATTGGTGAACCTGGTACTCAATTAACCATGAGAACATTCCACACAGGTGGTGCAGCAGGTGAAGGTAATATCGCTCAAGGTTTCGAACGTTTAAAACAAATTTTCGATATGATTCCTCCAAAGGAATGAGAACGTGCTACAATCAGCCACATTCATGGACAAGTTAAATCTATTAAATTAGGTGAAGAAGGCTATGAAGTTGAAATTAAAAACACTAAGATTAATGATACTGAATCATTAGTTACACCATTCAACTCAATTTTCCGTGTAAAAGAAGGCGATATTGTTAAGCCGGGTGATAAGATCACTGACGGATCTATTGACATTAATGAATTATTACAAGTTGCCGGAATATCAGCAGCTAGAGACTATATGTTAAAAGAAATTCAAAAAGTATACCGTATTCAAGGTATTGAAATTTCTGATAAATATGTTGAAATCATTTTACGTCAAATGACTAACAAAGTTAAAGTGTTAAATAGAGGTGACTCTAACTTCTTCATTGGACAAGTTATCGATATTAATACATTTACCCAAGTAAATACTGAGTTAATTGCTAATGGTCAAACACCAATTACTGCTATTAACTTAATCTTCGGATTAGAAGCTGTTCCATCAAAAGTCGACTCATTCTTGTCAGCTGCTTCATTCCAAGATACAAAGAAAACATTAATTGAAGCTTCTGTTAAATCTCAAATAGATACATTATCTGGATTAAAAGAAAATGTTATGTTAGGAAACCTAATTCCAGCAGGTACTGGTAAGGGCGATAGAGAACAAATGATGGAAGATGGACAAAAAATGTATAAAAAAGAGTATTAATAAATATAATCTATATACCTATATATAAGGAAAGTGCATATGCAAAAAACAACAATGTTAAAAAAAGAAAAAGCTATGTCAGATCGCAAATGATACGAAATTGATGCGACTGGTTTAGTTTTAGGTAAACTTGCTGTTGAAGTTGCTAACATTCTACGTGGTAAAAACAAACCTAGCTTTACTCCAAATGTTGATTGCGGAGATTACGTAATTGTGAGAAATGCTAGCAAAGTTGTTTTAACAGGCAACAAGGCTGAAAAAGAAAAGTGATATACTCATTCTCAATACATCGGTGGTTTAAGAACTAGAACTGGTAAAGAAATGATTACTAACTATTCAGTAGAATTAGTAACAACCGCAGTTAAAGGTATGTTACCAAAAAATAGACTAGCTAAGGATATGTTGAAAAAACTTACAGTTTATTCAGATCAAGGTAAAGCTCACGAAGCTCAAAAACCAATCAAATTTGAAATAAGGGGTAAAAAATAATGGAACAAGTTTCATATAAAGGTTTAGGACGTAGAAAAACTTCTGTTGCTAAAGTTATCATCACACCAGGAACTGGTAAGATCTTAATTAACAAAAGAACACCAGAAGAATACTTTCCAAATGCATTAGTAATTAAGGATATGAAACAACCTTTAGAAATTACTGATAACTTAACTAAATTTGATATCAATGTTAAAGTTAGTGGTGGTGGTTTCAACGGACAAGCAGGTGCTATTCGTTTAGGAATTGCTCGTGCTTTAGTAGAAGCTAACAAAGATTGCAAGAGCGATCTAAAGAAAAAGAAAATGATGACTCGTGACTCACGTGTTAAAGAACGTAAGAAATACGGTAAATACGGTGCACGTAGAAGTCCTCAATTCACAAAACGTTAATTACAAAAAATTTTCGTTTTTTGTGGGAGTATAGCTCAGTTGGTTAGAGCACACCCCTGATAAGGGTGAGGTCGATGGTTCGAATCCATTTGCTCCCACCATTAATAATTTCAATAGGTGTAACTAAAGCACCTATCCCATTGGGGAATTAGCGCAATTGATAGAGCATCTGATTTGCACTCAGAAGGTTGTGGGTTTGAGTCCCATATTCTCCACCATGTAAAAAGCACTAGGCTAAACCTGGTGCTTTTTTATTGTCTATATATATTCTTTGAATATATATAATTAGTGGTATGAAGAAATGGCTTGCTATAACAACTAAATTTACATTAGCATGTGCTACTATCGGATGTACATGTGCCATAGCTTATGGATTATGTTCAATTAAATCACATAATGATTACATTGATTTTGATAATGATAAAAATCATAAATTAGATTATGGAGCAGCCACTCCTAAGAAAACAAAATGAAATGTGTCTTCTCCTGAAGATCAAGCAAAAACATTTCCTTTAAGTGGAGATCGTAAAAATTATGCTGAACAAATTTTGGATGGTTCTAATCATTCTATTTTAGACAAATCATTTAATCAAAGTGCATTTAAAGGAGAAGTTAATTGAGGAATTAATCCTAATTGAACTCCAGAATCTAATGATCCATTTCCTTCTGATGAAAGCTTAAATCAATATTTAAATCAGTGAAAATGAAATAAACCATCTAAAGATGATTTATCAGGATTTACTTCGATTTATTCTTCTGTTGTAGAAAGTGGGATTAAATCATTAATATTACCAGGATATTTACATCAAACACCATTAACTGCATTTAAACAAAATGATATTAATACATACAATAAAGCAGGATACGTTTTAATTGATGCAAACACTCCTGATGAAAATGTTGCATCAGTAATGTTTAGAGCTGATGAATCTGCATTTTTAGCAGGATTATCAACTTGCCAATATTTATCTATAGATAACTATGAACATTATCATAAAAAAGGTGATTTAAAAGTTGGAACATTTGGTGGAGTTGCTATTCCAACAGTTACCATCTATATGGGTGGGTTTCAATTAGGAGTTGATTTTTTTAATAAAGTTTTATTACCGAGTATCTCTCAAAAAAATCAATGAGATCCTCGGACACAAAAAGATCATATGGTTCATTTTATTAATTTAGGTGAACAAGATTCTTTCTTTAGTGGTACATTCACCATAGGTGATGGAAGATCTGTAGTTCAAGAACTACTAGCACGTGGAGCAGACGCTATTATGCCGGTTGCTGGTCCTCAAACGATTGACACAGTTCAAGAAATTAAAAACCAAAATTCTGATTGCATTTGTGTTGGTGTAGACACCAACCAAGAAGCAAGTGATATGAATGATGTGTCTTCCTTTACTGATAGTAAAGGAGATAATCAAATTATCAAATTCTCTGCTGAAAAAGATATTGCTAGAGTAACAAGTTCTGTTTTATATTTATCTAGCCATTGTGAAACAAAATGACAACCAATTGGAACAACTGAACCTGTTTTTGGTGCGTATGGATATTTAACGGTTGGTACATGAGATGTATCAAGTAGTTCGTGTAAAGTATCAGAACCTGGTCAAGATTATTTTGTTGATTTAATCAATAATGCATTTAATACTTCATATTCAACATATGCAGACGCATTGTCATATGTATTAAGTAATACATCATTAAATGTTCAAGACTTAATAGATAACACGATGTATTTCCAATTTTAATTTATGAAAAATTATTTATTGAATTATAGAATTTCAAAAATAAACTTGGCTGCAAAAAAACTAGCCAAAGTTTATTCTGAAAAAGAATCTATTGATCAATCCAATGTTCATAATGGTCAATATGCTTTTGAATTTGATGGTGTTTCAAAATCATTTCAAAATGGAAAAATTAAAGCTAATCAAAATATTAACTTAAAAGTTAAATGAAACGAAATTCATGCTATAGTTGGTGAAAATGGCGCTGGTAAAACAACAATGATGTCAATGTTGTTTGGTTTATTTAAACCAGATTATGGTGAAATTAAAGTTAATGGTAAAAGTGTTAATTTCAAATCAGCAATTGATGCGGCAAACGCTGGTATTGGTATGGTTCACCAACACTTTAAATTAGTTGAAGTTTATTCATTGTTAGACAATATTATTTTAGGTGCTGAACCTACTAATAAATTAGGTATTATTAATAAAAAACAAGCACGTAATAAAATAGAAAAACTTGCTAATAAATATAACCTTAAGGTTGATTTAAACACTAAAGTAAATGATGCATCTGTAGGTGAACAACAAAGAACTGAAATCTTAAAACTTTTGTATAGAGATTCAGAAATATTAATTTTTGACGAGCCAACAGCTGTTTTATCAGATGATGAAATTAAAGGTTTTTTAAACATGTTATTAGAGTTTAAAAAACAAGGTAAAACAATTGTGGTTATTACTCATAAATTAAACGAAGTAAAAGCAATTGCAGATCGTGTTAGCGTTATTAGAAAAGGTGAATATATTGGTACCTATGATGTAGCTAAATCTTCTATAGAAGATATTTCTAGATACATGATTGGTACTAAGTTTAATGAAACAAAAAATAATAGAATTATTAACTATAATGCTGATAGAAAAAACTTACTATCAGTTAAAAACTTAACATTATCTAAGATTTCACAACCAAAAATTTTAGCTACAAAAGATTTAAACTTTGATGTTAAACAAGGAGAAATATTAGCATTTGCAGGGATTGAAGGAAATGGCCAATCAGAAATTGCATTAGCCATTGGTGGAATCATAAAACCAAAACATGGAGAAATTCTTCTTTATTCAAAAGAAAACAAAAAACCAATTGTAATTAATAAATGTAATGTAAAAAATATTTATGATTTTGGAATCTCTCATGTTCCAGAAGATAGATTAAAATATGGATTAATTAAAAATGAATCAATTGCTTACAATGTTGTTTCATCAATTATTGATCGTAAGCCATTTAGTCATCACGGAATTATTAATAACAATGCTATTAATAATTACGCAAGACTTGTTTGCAATGAATGAGATGTTAGAGGTAGCCAGAACATTAACTCTCCCGTAAGCAATCTTTCAGGTGGTAACCAACAAAAATTGGTTATTGGGCGTGAAATGAATAAATTTCATAAATTATCAGTTTTAGTTCATCCAACAAGAGGGTTGGATTTAAAGGCAATTAGTGACATTCATAAGAAATTAATCCAAGATGTTAAAAAAGGAAATTCGATTTTATTAATTTCTTATGAACTAGATGAAATCTTTAAGATTGCTGATAGAATTTTAGTAATTGATAATGGTAAGATTGTTCATGAAACACTTACTCGTGATTCTAATAAAGAAAAAATTGGTCAATTTTTATCTAGATCCGCAATGAAAGGAGGTTGTTAATGAAATCACTTCGTTTAAAATTTGATAAATTTATTTATTCAACAAATCGTAAAAATGGAATTAAAAGTTTTTGGGTTTCATGTATTATCATTGTTATTTCATTACTCATTGCATTGTTAATCTGTGTAAGTATTTACAATAAACCATCATTATTTTCTGATATTTTTTATCAAATTTTTACTTCACCATTTAAAAAAAGTAATTTAACACAATTCTTCTTTCCTAATATGGCAATCTTTATGGTTGCTGCATGTTCATTTGTATTTGCATACAAATGTGGTTTGTTTAATATAGGTATATCAGGTCAAATGTTGTTTGGAGCAATGATCGCAGTCATGATTGCTCATCAATGAATTGATGCTCCAAATGTTCTTGGCCAAATTATTATTGTTTTATTAGCGATGCTAGGAGCAGGAGCGATAGCAGCTCTTATTGGTTGATTAAAAATTCAATTTAATATGAATGAAGTTGTTTCATCAATTATTTTAAATTGAATTATTTATTATGCTGGAACATACATGATTAGTGCAACTTGTCCTAAAGATCAAGGCGGAACATTTACTGAAAGTTTATCTGACAATTATTTATTAAAAATAAATGGTTGTTGTGGAGCAACAATTCCATTAATGATCTTAGCTATATTTGTAGTAATATTTTGCTTTATTGTCTTTAAATATTTAGTATTTGGTAAGAAAGTTATTAATGTAGGTTTAAGTTATGAAGGAAGTAGATTTGCAGGTTATTCAGTTAAGAAAAACCAAATTATGTCTATGTTAATTTCAGGAATGATTGCTGGAATATTAGGGGCAATGGTTTATTTTGGTAAAGCTCCTGGTAACATTCCTACTGAAGTAACTGCAAAAGCAATTCCGATTGAAGGATTTAACGGAATTTCTGTTGGATTAATTGCAATGAATAATCCATTAGGCATTGTTCCGGTTTCATTGTTATTTGGAATGATTGAAACTGCTAAATCTGATATAGCACAAGTATGTGCAGTTGATTCAAATATTACTGATTTAATGTTTGGTATCATTGTTTATGGTGCAGCAGTTGTTTCATTGCTTTACTATGTTAAACCTTGACAATGAATTATGAAACAAGTTTATAAACATAAAAAAATTGATTATGACGAACATGCGTTTAATGTTGAAAACCAAATCAACGAATATTTAGATGCGATTTTATTAATTAAAAAGAAATGTAAAAATCTTAAGAAAGGTGATAAAGATACTACTTGATATTACCCTAACAAAATCTTATCAAATCTTAAGATTAATTTAAAAAAGATCAAAAGAAAAGATCAAAAGAAAAAACTATTAAACAGAGTTTATTTGAATTATTCAAATAAACGTCTATCGAAGGGAGAAGAGTAATGGCTGATATTGGTATTATTACTAACTATGCTTTCCTGTTAGGTGCTATTTTATTAGCGGGAGCATTAAGTGGATATTTAGCAGAAAAAGTCGGAATCATAAACATCGGAATTGATGGTATGATGTGTTTTGGTGCGTTGTTCTTTGCTGTTTATTCTTCTCCTGTATTAAAAATGAGTACAGTAGGACCTGGAATGATTTTTATTCCAATTATTTTAACAATGATTTCTACGACCATTTGTGGTTTAATGCATGCATTTGCAACGATTAAATTAAAGGCAAATCATATCATTTCTGGTACTGCCATTAACTTAATTGGTGTTGCGTTAGCAACATTCTTAAATGCTCCACTAGGATCAAAATTATTTGATGGTTCAACAAGACTGCAATCAGGATTTAATGATTTTTTATATGTTGGTAATTCAATTTATGGCTCATCAATCATTATGTTTTTAATTGTAATCTTGATTACAATTGGTATTTACTTTGTAATGAATTACACAAAGGTTGGACTAAGATATAGAGCAATTGGAGAAAACCCAAATGCAGTTGATTCACAAGGAATTAATGTATTTAAATACCAATATATCGGTACTTTATTATCATCTATGTTAGCTGGATTAGCAGGAGCATTATTTATGTTTAATGTTAAACAATTTTCAGGTAACACTCAAGGATATGGATTTTTAGCATTGGCTATTATGATTGCAGGTGCTTGAAAGATTGAGTGAATTTCTTTAGCTTCTATTTGCTTTGCAATCTTTACTGCTTTATCAACAAGTAGTGTATTGACTAATTTAGGTGTTCCAAGAGCAGTATCATTCAGTTTGCCATATGTAATTACATTACTTATCTTAATATGTTTTTCTAAATGAATCCATCCACCTAAACATGAAGGTATTCCATTTGATAAAGCAGAAAGATAAACATATAATAAATTAGACATTATGTATAAAGTAATAAAACATCCATTAATTAAAGTTAAACTTTCAGTGATGAGAGATAAAAAAACAAGTTCAAGAGATTTTAGAAGTAATCTTGTTGAATTGACTCAATTCATGGCTTTTGAAGTTACTAAAGATTTAAAAGTTGATTCTATTAAAATTAAAACTCCATTAGCAACTGCTGAAGGATTTAAACTAAAAGATGATGTTGTATTAGTCCCGATTTTAAGAGCAGGACTTGGAATGGTAGATGGTTTTAGAAATATGTTACCATCTGCTCCTGTAGGTTTTATTGGTCTATATCGTGATGAAAAAACTTTAAAACCAATCAAGTATTACGACAAGATGCCAGATTGCATCAAAGGTTCTATTGTTTTATTACTTGATCCAATGTTAGCTACTGGATATTCATCAGCTGCAGCTATTACAATGCTTAAAACATACAAACCAAAACAAATTAAATTTGTTTGTATTCTTTCATCACCTGAAGGTCTAAAGATTGTTGAAAAAGCTCATCCTGATATAGAAATTTATACAGCTTGTGTAGATAAACAATTAAATGATCAAGGTTATATTGTTCCCGGATTAGGAGATGCAGGTGATAGAATCTTCAAGACAAAATAAACCAAGAAAGAAGATCAAGAAAAGTACAATATTTTTCATATTGTACCTTTTTATATTTATTATTTTGTTAGCAATGGTTGCAACCGAAATTAATGATTCACAACCATATTATTTATGAGCCATTATATGCTTGATATTGTCAATCATATTTGAATTTATTCATTTCAAATTATTGTCATCATATGCTAACAAATATGTTACTACTACTCCAGCAAAAAGCGTACTAATTTTGAGTTGCATAATTTTATTAAAATTCAGTGCAATTATTGCATCAGCAATATTGTTAAAACACGCTTCATACACTATGTATTCTAACATATTTTGATTATTGGTTGGGCCTTTCTTATATATAATAATTAATCGTATAACACTAGTTTATTCTAATAATAAATCTAGTAAAAAACAACAAGATGGTAAGAGAAGTTAATGAAGGTAGTTCTGAACTTAACATCGGTGGAAGATTTTTAGCTTTTGATCGTCCACAATTTTTTACTATCTTTGTAGTATTAGCAATTTTAGCAACTTGCATGATTGTTTACTATGTAAAACAGAAAAAATACAAGGTAAACGAAGCGCCAAAAGGATTTGTATTACTAGTAGATATGTATGTAGGATACATCAGAAGTTTGGTTATTGAAATCTTAGGGCCTAAGTTTGAAAAACTTACTCCTTACTTTTTATATTTAATGTCTTACATTCTTTTGTCTAACATCATTGGTATTATTGGATTAGAAAACCCAACAAGCTCATTAACTGTTACTTTATCTATGGGTATAGTAACTTGGGTTGGTACTCAAGTTGTTGCTTTTAAATACCAAAAATTATCTTATTTAAAAACTTTTACCTTTGGTATTAAAAATAAAAAAGGAAATAAAATTCCTTTAATGATTAATCCATTAGAAGTGATTTCATGCATTACCCCATTAATTTCAATTTCTTGCCGTTTATGAGGTAATATCTTTGCTGGTGGGTTAGTAGTTTCTTTATGATTCTATTTCTTAGGATATGTTTCTCAGAACGTTCCTGCATTAGCTATGTTTAATTTATTAGCTGGATTAACAGTAGCTCCAATTCATTTATATTTTGATCTTTTATGTGGTTGCATTCAAGCGTTAGTATTCACATTACTAACAATGGTTTATTGAACACTTGCAAAAGGTGAAGAAGCAGTTGAACAATCTGAATCAAATGTAGTTGTTATTGATAAAAAACAACCAGTTGTTAATAAACAAGTATTGGTTAAATAGATCCACTAAGCCAAAAAGTGTTCTATTTTCCAAAGTTTATAATAATATAGAATTATGAACAAAAAAAATAATCAAATCAATAGTAAGTATTACTTGTGGATTAGGAATAACTTTGTCTATTCCTTTTGTGTCTACAAGTTGCAAAAATTTAAAAAAAATTGGTGAAAATTGAATTTGCTCAGTTAGTGATAATATCTTGTATCAATATAGATTGATAAACTCTTCTGACACAGAATGAAAAGAATCAGGAGAAAAAACTTTTTATTTTGGAGAGCACACTTTTGATAAAGAGTATCGAAAACTTTTTACTTTAAAATTTCAAAATGGTCTAAATGTTTCATTTTCTGATATTTGTTTTCATGTTAAAATGCAGTTGCCTGAAGAATCTGATATCCCAGGCGGTACATTTGATTTTACAACAAATGATATCTGGTTGATCAATGAACCATCTGCAGCAACTGATCCTTTTTTGGGTTTTGATATTTCATTATCACAAGCTACGAAAAGTCTTGATATCGGTTTGTCAAATTACCCAAAATTTAGTCAATTGCTAAGTAGTTGATCTGGAAGCGTTTATGAAGGAAAACAATATGTATACTTAGTTGGAACTAATATTGTTCTTACTGTAGGTCTTGAAATTTGTGACGAAAACGCTTATTGACACACAATTGTTTCAGATAAAAACACACAAGAACCATTATTACTTGATTACACATTTAAAATTTTTTAATTTTTTTTGTTAACTTATAGCAATAACTTTTTCTAATCGAAAAACTAACTTTTGATGAAGTTTACTATTAACTTTTTTATTTGCTAATAGATATAAGGTTTCTTATATTAATTTTTTACTTATTACTATAATAATATATATTATTTATTAGGAGAAAACATGTCAGAAATAATCGAAGCTTTAAATAGCGTTTCAGCAGTAGCTGCTGAACAATCTGATAAATTAGGTGCTTTTATTGGTGCTGGTTTATCAATGTTAGGTGGTCTAGGTACTGGTATTGGACAAGGTTTTGCTGCAGGTAAAGCCTCTGAAGCAGTAGCTAGAAACCCAGAAGCAGAAGGAAAGATTCGTACAATGATGATTGTAGGTTGTGCGATTGCAGAAACTGCTGCTATTTATTCATTAATTATTGCAATCTTATTAATTTTTGTTGCTAAGTAAACCGTGAGTAACCAAGCATTAAAGAAAATATTAATCATTTTAAGTGGAGTATTTGTTGCTCTACCTTTTTCTTTTTGCTTGACAGGATGTGCTCCAATTGAGGCAGATGACGTTTTAAATGCTATCTTTCCAAATTTATGAGTCTTCCTAGCACATTTATTTGCTACTTTAGTATTACTTGCATTATGTGTTTGATTAGTTTGAAAACCATCAAAAGAAACATTAAAAAAACGTAATGAATATATTCAAGATCAAATAAAACAAGCAGAAGAAACTAGAAAAGAAGCATTAATGAAGTTAGCAGAAGCTCAAAAAGAAAAAGTTAATGCTCATGTACAAGCACAAAACATAATTAGTGTTGCTAACAGTCAAGCTTATCAATTAAAAGATAAGATTGAATCTGAAGCACGAAATAATGCAAAGAAAATTACAGAAGATGCTGTAAATGATTCAATTAAAATCAAAGAAGATATTTATTCAAGGATGAATAAAGAAATCTTAGATATTGCTTTTGATGCATCAAGTTCTTTATTAAAGAAGAAAGTAACAAGAAAAGACTCTGATGAATTTGTTAATGATTTCATTAAACAAGTTAAAGAAAATAAAGGAGATAAAGAATAATGAACATTAGCTTTATTTACTCTTATAGTTCTTTTCTATTTGAAACTGCTACTAAAGAAAAGAAAATAAAACAATATGCAAAGCAAGTAACTTTTCTTTTAAGTATTATTCATCAAACAGAACTTGTTTCTTTTTTGAGTAATTTGTCAATTGAAAAAGAAGTTCGTAAACAACAGTTTAAATTAATGTTTAATAAGAAATTAGATACGATGTTGATTTATTTTGTTTGAACTATTATTGATTTCAACCGTTCTAATTACTTAGAAAAGATTCTTTTAAGTTTCTTGTCTATCTATGATGATTACTATGGAATAAACTTTGCCAAAATTTATTCTGTATATCCATTATCTGAAAAACAATTAAATAAAATTAAAAAAGCTTTAGAGCAAAAATATCATTCAAAAGTTATTTTACAAAATGAAATTGATCCATCAATTATCGGTGGCATTAAGGTGGAATCAAAAAAATTATCTATTGATAATACGTTTAAGAAGAAATTGGATGTTATTAAACAAAAGTGTGTATCACCAATTCAACAAAGGGGTTAGTTTATGAGTAATAGTGATAAATTTTCTACAACAATAAAAGCTAGAATTAATAAATATTCTTCAAAAGCAACTTTTGAAGAAGAAGGTAAAGTTATTTCTGTAGGTGATGGTATTGCCTATGTTTCAGGTTTGACTAACTTAATGTTAAATGAGTTAGTAAGATTTGAAAACGGATCATATGGAATGGCTCTTAACCTTGAAACTGACTTTGTTGGTGTTGTTATGTTAGGAGAATACAAAGACATTAAAGAAGATTCTCCTGTTAAAAGAACAAAAACTGTAGTGAGTGTTCCAGTAGGAGATTCATTGATTGGTAGAATTGTAAATCCAATTGGTGAACCAATCGATGGTAAAGGAAAAGTTTCTTCAACTAAATTTGAACCAATTGAAAAAATTGCGCCTGGTGTTATGGCAAGACAATCTGTTGATCAATCTTTATCGACAGGTATCTTATCTATTGATTCAATGTTTCCAATTGGTCGTGGTCAACGTGAATTAATTATTGGTGATAGACAAACTGGTAAAACGACAGTTGCTTTAGATACTATTCTTAACCAAAAAGGTAAGAATGTATATTGTGTTTACGTTGCTATTGGTCAAAAGAATTCTTCTGTTGCCCAATTAGCAAGAACTTTAAATGCACATGATGCAATGAAATATACAACAATCGTTTCTGCTACTGCATCAGATTTGCCAGCTCTTAAATATATTGCACCTTATACAGGTGTAACAATCGCTGAAGAGTGAATGCGTCAAGGCAAAGATGTATTGATTGTTTACGATGACTTATCTAAACACGCAGTTGCATATAGAACAATTTCATTATTACTTAGACGTCCACCAGGCCGTGAAGCTTATCCAGGCGATGTATTCTATCTACACTCACGTTTACTAGAACGTGCAGGAAGAATGAATAAAGAAAATGGTGGTGGTTCAATTACTGCATTACCAATTATTGAAACACAAGCTGGTGACATCTCAGCGTACATTCCTACAAATGTAATTTCAATTACTGACGGACAATTGTTTATGGAAACATCTATGTTTAATGCTGGTCAAAGACCAGCAATTAGTGCGGGATTATCTGTATCACGTGTTGGATCAGCTGCTCAAATTAAAGCTGTTAAACAAATGTCAGGTTCATTAAAACTTGAATTAGCACAATATTCAGAATTAAATGCATTTAGCCAATTTGGAAGTGATTTAGATACTGAAACTAAACGTGTATTGGAACATGGTGCTAGAATTATGGAAATGATTAAACAACCACAAAACCAACCATATGATCAAATAGATGAAGCAATCTTGTTATTTGCTATCAAATATAGATTTATTAAATGAATCCCTGTTGAAAGCATCTCTCAATTTAAACAAGACACTATTAGTCATTTTAAAAAATTAGCAATTAGATCTACTCTTGAAAAGAATAAAGCTTTTGATGATAATTTAATTGAACAATTTAGAGTTGAATTCAGTAAGTTCTTAAAATCATACATTACAAGTTTTAAAAACTATGATATTTGTAAATATGGTAAACCAACTGAATTAGATTACAAACCTGTAAAAGTTGTTAATAAAGTTGAAAAACCAAAGCAAGAAGTTAAACAACAAAAATCAACAAAATCTTCTAAAAAGAAAACTAAATAACAATGCAAACATTAGAGTCAATTAAGAAGAGAATTAAATCTGTGAAGACAACTTCAAAGATTACAGGAGCAATGAAGTTAATTGCTACTGCTAATATTCATAAACAATCAAAGGAATTCCAAATGATTGCTTCTTATTGCCATGACTTCTATGAGATTATTAAGCCACTTGCTAATGCAAGTAATTTAGTTTACAAAAAAGAACTTCAAACTAATAATGATAAAGGAACACTTTATGTTTTAGTTTCTTCATCGTTAGGTTTATGTGGAGCATTTAATATCAATGTAGCCAAATTTGTTATTGAACGTTTAAAACCTGATGATAAAGTCATTGTTATTGGAAAAAAAGGTTATTCTTATTTAAAATCTCATGGATGTGAAAACAAGATTTTATACTGCATTGAAGTATCAGATAAGAATTTAAATTATCTTGAGATTCTTCCTCTAAGTGGAATAGTAATGGAATTATTTCAAACAAAACAATTTAGTCATGTTAAATTGGTTTATACAAAATTCTTTAATTCTATGACTTTTAATCCTGTGGAAATCAATGTATTACCATTCGATACTGAATTGTTTAAAGATGATCAATCAAAAGATAAGTTTATTACTGCTCTTGATTTAGTAAATGAAAAAAAACAAGAGATTGAATATGAATCATCAAAGAGATCGATATTAGATGCAGTGATGCCTTCTTATGTAGCAACATTAATCTTTGCTTCAATTATAGAATCAAGATTATGTGAAAGCGGTTCAAGAAGAAACGCAATGGATACAGCTACTAAGAATGCAAAAGAATTAATAGATTCTCTATTGTTACAATACAATAGAGCAAGACAAGAAAAAATTACTCAAGAAATAAATGAAATTGTTGCAGGAGGTACAAATGAGTAAAAAAACTAAAACAACAAAAACTACAAGTAAAGCAATTAAATTTGACCCTAAGAAAAACGGTCGAATTGTTGAAGTTTTAGGTTCAGTAGTTAACGTTAGATTCACACCTAACAATTTGCCTAAGATTTATGATGCATTAACCGTAATGATTGATAAAGAAAAATTAGTTCTTGAAGTTTCTCAAGTTGCAGGTGATGATGTAGTTAAATGTATTGCTATGGGTTCTACAAATGGTCTAAGAAGAGGTGACATTGTTACTGCCACTGGTAGCCCAATCAAAGCTCCAGTAGGTAAAGGTGTGTTAGGTAGAATGTTTAATGTCATTGGTGAACCAATAGACAATAGACCAATGCCTAAGAGTGAAGTTTCATTTGATCCTATTCACCGTTTACCTCCTACATTTGCTGAACAAGCAACAACAACTGAAATTTTAGAAACAGGTATTAAAGTTATTGACTTATTAATTCCATATGTTAAAGGTGGAAAAATTGGTTTATTTGGTGGCGCAGGTGTTGGTAAAACTGTATTGGTACAAGAATTAATTAATAACATCGCTAAAGGTCATGGTGGTATTTCTGTATTTGCCGGTGTGGGTGAACGTACTCGTGAAGGTAATGACCTTTATTATGAAATGAAAAATGCTGAAGTTATTAATAAAACAGCTTTAGTCTTTGGACAAATGAATGAACCTCCTGGTGCTAGAATGAGGGTTGCTTTAACTGCTCTTACAATGGCTGAATATTTCAGAGATAAACAAAAGCAAGATGTTTTATTATTCATTGATAACATTTTTAGATTTACCCAAGCTGGTAGTGAGGTATCTGCTTTATTAGGACGTATGCCATCAGCTGCTGGTTATCAACCAACTCTTGATTATGAAATGGGTCAATTACAAGAGAGAATTACTTCTACTAAGAATGGATCTATTACATCAATTCAAGCTGTATATGTACCAGCTGATGACTTAACTGACCCCGCTCCTGCTACAACGTTTACTCACTTAGATGCTAAAACAGTATTAGATCGTAAAATTGCAGCACTTGGTATTTATCCTGCTATTAACCCACTTGAATCTAACTCAAGATTATTAGATCCAAACATAGTTGGTATTGAACACTATAAAGTAGCTCGTGCTGTTCAAGAAATTCTTCAAAAGTATGAAGAATTACAAGATATTATCGCAATTTTAGGTATGGATGAACTTTCTGAAGATGATAAGTTAATTGTTAACCGTGCAAGAAAAATCAGAAATTTCTTATCACAACCATTCTTTGTTGGTGAAAAATTCACAGGATACAAAGGTGCGTATGTAAAAGTTGCTGACACCATTAGAAGTTTTAAGGAAATTATCGATGGTAAATGCGATAGTATTAACGAGCAACACTTTATGTTTGCATCAACAATTGATGAAGTAAGGACAAGAGCTGGTAAAAAATAATGGCATATAGCAGATTTAAATTAAAAATCAATACTCCTGAAGGTGTCTTCTTTGAAGACGAAATTTTACAAATTGAATTAAAAACATCAACAGGTTATATTGGTATTTTGGCTAATCATGCTCCATTAATTGGTGCTATAGTTCCTTCTGTCTGCTATATTCGTGATATTAGAAACAACAGAGTTTCTGCTGTAATTAATGGTGGAATGTTTTACACCAATAATAATGAAATTAACATTATTACTGACTTCTTTGATTTTTCAAATAAAGTTAATGAATCAGTTATTGCAAAAAGAGAAGAAAGAATTAAACAAGCAATTAATAATAAAACTTTTTCAGGTCAACAAGTTGTTGAAAAAATTCAAACTAAATTACAAAAAGAGCTAAATACTCTTAGAAAGATTATTAAGGATTAATAACATTAATAATATAATATTAATGTTATGAAGTTTAATAAAACTGTTCTATCTTTTTTAATATCATCTGCATCTTTTTGTTTATTAACTCCAGCAATTACCACAAACATTAATTCCTCAAAAACTGTTTGTAGTTCTAATCTTGATTTTAATGCAGATGCTACTTTAACACCACCATCTCTGAAAGATGATGATTTGATGAAAAATTATTTTGCTCCTATTTATCCCAATACAGCAAAAGAATTTATTGATTCATCAATTGATGGTTTTAAAAAATATTTTCCTGAATTAATTAGAAAAACTGATGAAGGAGAATTAACTTCAATTAGTTTTAAGCAATTATTTGTTTCAGATACAATTGCTACTCCAATTGCAAAACAAGCAAATTCTCAAATTGATGATCCAGTTTTAGAATACAATACAGAAACAAATAAATGAACTAATAAACTTTCAATCATTGATAAACTTGATTTAAGTCATTTGTTTACTAACGATACATCTGGTAACTCTCCAGAACAATTGTTAGCTGCCGTTTTCCTAAACCCATATTTATATAATGATGCTGATATAGATTATGAATCATCTTTCATTAATCTTAATTGAATTAATCTAAACGGTAATGGATTAACATCTATTCCAGAAAACACATTTTATAACATTATTAAGAATTCCAAAGCATCTGCTAATTCTATTAAATTTGATTTAGATAATAATTATTTGTCATGCATTGCTTCATCGCAATTTGTTAACGGATCTTTACCAGATGATAAATCTACATGAACATTTTCAATTGATTTGGATAACAATAAGTTAACTAGCCAAGATATTACAAATATTGAAAATGAATTCAAAGATATTGGTTCATTTACAATTGAAGGTAATGTAACTACAACTTATCGTTTTTTTACTAAACCAGATTCGCAAAATAATTATTTTTTCTTGAATTTTTTACAAAGAGTATACAAGAGCTCTGAATTATGACCATCAATGCTAACAAAAACTAGTAAAGATAAAACTAATAATGTAATTAATAAATTAGCAGCTGAGATTGATAAATTAAATTTATATAATCAACCACTATCTAATAACTTAGATAAAATCCAAATTTCAGGTAATGATTTTTCAGGTAATTTTGAAATTACAATCAAATCTGAAAAAATCAATAATTTGAATGGCGTTGTTTCAAACTATGATGATTATGTTGAAGAATGTCAATTAAATTCAATAGAAATTCCCTTAATCATATTTACCGTTATTCTGTTTGCAGGATGTTGCTTCTTATATAACAGAATTCACAAAATTAGAAGTATAGATTGTAAAAGTTAATTTACACCACTTACAAGTATAGCATAATCGTTTGGAGTTAATCAATTTAGTGTTGATATAACTCGTTCAAAATTTCAAAACTTTTTATAGTCATCTAAGATTTTGTGTAAATATAGAGCTGATGCATTATATGTATCATGTATATTTAAACATTCACATCTTAATCTTTTTCAGAATCTTTCAATTCAACCATTGTCTGTTGATTTTCCAACTGATCCACAAGAGTGTAAGATTCGTCTCTTGTTTAACAATGAAATTACTTCTTTATCAAAATATTGTGTTCCATAATCTGTGTTAACAATTTTTGCAGT
>CAJTRF010000003.1:0-72523 GCA_910578525.1 uncultured Mycoplasmatales bacterium
TGTGTCATTTCCCCATATTTACTCCAAAGTGGCGTAAAATAGGTTTTACAGTCTAGTAAAAAATAAAAACCACAATCACTTGTGGTTTTTTTAATTGTAAATGGTGCCGACTATCGGAATCGAACCAACAACCTACTGATTACAAGTCAGTTGCTCTGCCTGTTGAGCTAAGTCGGCATTTAATATTTCTATTATATATATAATACATAAATTTGCAAATAACAATGTAGATTTTAATATAATATTTATTATTATGGGAAAAGCAAAAGTTAACAAAACCTCATGTATAGGATGTGGTGCTTGTGTGGCATCTTGCCCACATGCAGCAATTTCAATTGGTCCAGATGGCAAAGCTGCCGTTGATCAAAGTAAATGCGTTGGTTGCAAAGCTTGTGAAAGTGTTTGCCCAATAAGTGCAATTTGTGTTCAAGAATAACACAAAATATATTGGTCATAGAGGGTTACCAAGTGATCCGAATGTATTAGAAAATACATTCGAATCTTTTTTGTCGGCCGCTAAGACCGAATTAGATGGAATAGAAACAGATATTTGACCAACTAAAGATCAACAATTTGTATGTGTTCATGACTCTAAACCATTTAAACATTCAATTAGAAAAGTATTTAGCTATTCTTGAAAAGAAATTCAAAATAAACAACTTAAAGGTTCTAGAAATTATCCTAGAGATAACCCAGGAAGCTTTACTCCTGCAAATAAAGATATTAAATTTTTTCCTTGTCATTTTGAGGATTATTTGAAAATTTGTAAAAACTATAAAAAAATAGCTTTTATCGAAATTAAAAATTGTTCTTCATGTCATTTATGAACAAAAGAAACAATTAATAAAATGTATGCATACATTATTAATTCTGGTATTCCAATGAATAAAGTTTATCTAATTTCATTAGATAATGATTTGCTGTTTAAAATAAAAAATTTACATAATGATTTACAAATAATGGCTATTATTGATCCAAAAAATAAGAAAGTTATTTATCGTAATTTTGAATTCTTTTTAGAAAGAAGAATTTCAATTGATATCGGTGATTTTGATTCACCAAGCACTAGAGATTGAGGAATCAAAATTAATAAAGAATTAATTGATAAATTTCATAAGAATGGTTTGTTGGTAGGTGTATGAACAGTTAATACAAAAAACCGAATTCATACTCTTAAAAAGATGAATATCGATTTTATTACTTCTGATTATTTACTAAAAGAGTAGTTATTTAATAACTGCTGCTGTTTTGTTTGAATAAACTCTTTTTTGAGAAATAGTAATTTGAATTGATAAATAATTTGTTCGTTCGTCTTTCTTTAACCTTTTTTCTATTTTGTCATATAGGGTTTTATATTCATCAGGTTCAATTGCTATATTAGGATCAATATAAACTAATAATTCCCTGCCGGCACGATATACATGAGCTTCTACAACTTCTGGAAAAGAATAAGCAATTTGTTCAATTGTTTCTACTCTTTCAATAAATTTACTACTATCATTAATTCTGCTTCCTGGACGAGCAGCAGACATTTTATCAGCAATTTTTAAGATTCAAGAATAAGGATTATTAGCTTGTATCTCATTATGATGAGATTTAATTGCATTGATGTAATCAGGATCTTGGAAATAATCTTTAATGATTTTAACACCTTGTTTGACATGATCCATATCTATTTCATAGTCCTCTGATTTACCGATATCATGTAGCAATCCAATCTTAGCAGCCTTGATAGGATCTAAGTGTAAATCTTTTGCTATCGAAGCACAGATTCTAGCAACTTCTACAGAATGTTGCAAAACATTCTGTGAAAATGAAGTACGATAATTTAATTTACCTATATATGAATAAAGTTTTTTGTTCATATCAGAAATGTGTAATTTAATAACAGCGTCTTGTCCAACTAAATAAACTTCTTTTTCGAATTCAGCTACTTGTTCATCATATATTTTCTTAACGGTAATAGGATTAATGTTTTTATTGACAATAATTTGCATTACTCGTTTAGCGATTTCACGTTTACGTGGATTAAATGATGAAATAGTAATTGCAGAATTTTTTTCTACAATAATATCTACTCCTAAACATTCTTTAATAAATCTAATGTTGTTCCCACCCTTTCCAATGATATGAGCTTTTATGCTTTCATCTTTTAATGGAACGGTATAGGTTGTGTTTTCGTTAACACATTCATCTGCAATTCCTTCCATTGCCTGAAGTAAAACTTCAACAGAATATTTCTTGGCTTTTTTATCTATTTCTTGATAAATTTGATTAAGTTTATCTTTTTTTATTTGAGGAAGAGAACGGCTAATAGAGTGAAGTAATTCTAATTTTGCTTGATTAAAGCTTAAACCAGTAACTTGTTCAAGTTTTTCTTGTAATAATTTATTATTTTCATGATAATAAGAAATTTCTTCTTCAAGTTCGGCTTTCTTTTTTTCTAAGAAATTATTTCCAGAATTTATATGGTTTTTATTAGATTTATAACCTATTTTTTTCTTTTTAAAATACAAGAAGATTAAAAAGCTTATTAGTAAAACTAATAATACAATAAGGATAATTAAAGTAATTAACATTCCAGTACTTGGTTTGTTATTTGTTGTTAAAAAATAATTTTTCATAATTAATCAGCTAGGATAATTTTTGTTTTCTTTGATAGTTTCTTATAACCGTCACAGCCTAGTATTGTTGAAATGAACATACATCCAACAAGTTTTCCTTTTGATCTTTTTACTAGATCAATAATTGCTTCAATTGTTCCACCGGTTGCTATTACGTCATCAATGACTAACACTTTGTCATTAGGCTTAATATCACCTTTTGAAATTTCAATGGTGTTTTTACCATATTCTAAATCATATGAAGATGAGATAGTAGGTCGCGGTAATTTACCTGGTTTACGTGCAGGAATAAATCTTACACCTTTTTTAATAGCTAATGGACAACCTAATCAGAATCCTCTAGATTCTGCTGAAACGATAACATCAATTTTTAAATTTTTAATTTTTTTATATAAATTATTAATTAATGATTGATATGCATTAGCATTATTCATTAATGGAGTTCAATCTTTAAAAATAATTCCTTTTTTTGGAAAGTCTTTAACATCAACAAAATATTTAAGATATTTTGACTGTTTCATGGATTATAAGTAAACTTTTTCTTTATTTACTTTGTTAATACCATCAATAACTTCTTCATCAATTATATCATAATTTTTGTTTAATAAAGCTTTACTTGTAATGTTTACTAAGTATTTATTTTTAATTCATACAAAGAATGAAGTAATGTAAGGAGCGAAGAATATTGAACTAAAGATAGAAATAGCGAAAGCTATTAAGATTAAGTAGTTAAATGATGTTAATGTAACTGATGAACATAGAATTGAAGCAAATATTGACACTAATGATATAGATCCAATAACAACAAAATATTGTAATGAACTATTAATTTGACCATTAACAATTTTCTTGATACTTGCTCAATCTGTTGCTTTTTCTTTAAATCATGTATTATTAATGTTTGCTTGAACATTAAAGACTAGCATTGCATTAATCGCAAAAGCGAAGATAGCAGCATAAACAATATAGGTATCAAAGTAGATTTGGAAAATAGTTACAAATGATAATGTTAACAACAATGGCAACACAGTACCAATAAAGATACCTATTACTGATGTTCATCCTAATCTAACAAATGCATATAAGCAAATAAAAGCAGTTGTAATTAACAATAAGTTAATATCTTTATGAACAAAGTTCATTATTGTGGTATTTGAAACTGTTTCAACTCTTATAGTGTCATAAGGTAAGCTTCATGCCATCACTTCACTATAACTAAAACTTTGAGATGTATAAGCATACACATAATTACCTTCTACTGAAATGTTATATCAAGATGCATGTTCATTAATACGGGTTTTGAAATTATTTAGATCAAACATATCGCCGCTATATCAAATAACCAATCTAGTACCACCATAGAATGAATAACTTGGATGTACTCCAATAGTAAATAATAATGTAATACCAACGATAACTACCAACAATGAAATACCTCAATAAATTGCAGACTTTCATGTGAAGATTTCAGTCTTTCCAAAACATCTATTTAATAGCTTGCTTCCTCTAGATTTGTTTTCAATAATTTGATTACCAAAGAAAGTCATTTTGTTTAAATTAGCACTTTGCTCAGATTTCTTTTCTAATTTAGCTACAAGCTTATTTCTTTTTCAAACAAAAACATTAAAGTCTTTTTCATTTGTTGAATTGCCAAAATTAATTCAAAGCATTATTCATATAAATACAAAGTTGAAAACAAATGATAATAATGAACCAATGATTAATACTATACCTGCACTAATTAAAATTGACGGACCAAAGTAAGTTAATACAATGCCTAATAGTAAAACTATTATATGTAAATCAATACATGGCATTATTGCAGACATAAATGCACGTTTTGTAGACGTTTGCATGTCATATGTCATTGCTATTTGTTTCTTTAATCTTTCAAATAAATTGATTACTGAGATAGCACCAAGTGCAAGCACTATAATCAAACCCATTGCTAAACTAACAGTAAATTGGTGTCCACCAAGGAACAACAATAACATCGTTAAAATTGTAGTAAAACTTGTAGTACCAAAAGCATATAGTCCAGGTACTTTATATAAAAGAGAAACAATAATACCAATTAATAAATTTACAACAATAAGAACGATTAATGTTGACATTAATGGGGTATTACCAATAATGTTATTAAATAATGAAATAGATATTTCATTAATGTTTGTTGCTTTATTGTATTTGGCACCATCACCAGCAATACCAGTTAGTAATTCGTATCAATCACCATAAAAGTTATCATACGTTACATCTTTTACTGGATAAGGGAAAGAATATGTAGTAAATTCTTTCTTTAATAATTCTGTGTCAAATCTACTTGTAGTTGGAGAAGTAAGGACAATTCATTTATCATCCGAATCTTGTGTGTTCTTAATAGGGTTTTTATCAGGGAAGAATTTAGTATAGTCACCACTTGAATCTGATGAACCATTTGCTAAAATAGCAACGATTCATTTTTTCATAAAAGAATATTTAAGATTACCTGTATGAACTAATGGTTTATCTAAATCATCTTCAATACCTTCAATGAAATTATGATGTTTATCATTAAATTTAATATCACCGAAGATTGAACCATAGGCTAAAGGCTCATGGCTTACACCTGTGTCATCATATGCAGCTTCACCATTATACACTTCTAGATCAGGAATGGTTCTTCATGAATTACCATTAAATTTATAATAATCTTCAGCAAATTCTCTTTCACTTTCTGTAAAGTAATAATTGTAGATATCATAGTAATATCTATTCGTGTAGATATCATAGTAATATCTATTCGCGCTTCCATATTTTTTAGAAAACTCAGCAACTTTTAAAATGTAATTTAATCTATTTAAGAATCCTTGTTGATCATTAATTACATATAAATATGGTTGAGGTTTTACATCTTCCTTCGAATCTGCTGCATTCTTAAATATTTTTTTAATTTCTTTGATACCGTTTTTTTCGTTAGCTGCTCTTGAATCAACATTAATAAACAAAGAATTTTCATATGTATTACTAGGTAAATAAAAAGATTTATCATTATTAACTAAATCTTCTTTAGTTAAAATGTAGTTTTTTTCATTATTTGAATCTGGATGATAAAAGATGCTTAATCTTGATGAATAAATGCTGTCAAAATAAATTTCTACAGGGTTTCTATCAATTTTTGGTGCATCTTTTTCAGCAGAAGGTCTTGGATCTTCAATTTTTTGGTTTTGAACAGTTACATTAATGAAGGCTTGTAAATTACCTTCATTGTCCTTGCTAATTTCAGGATAAATATTAGATGTATATAATTGTTCATCATTTAAATATTTTGAATAAGCAACAACAGCTTGATCTAATGCTTTTTTTACATCTTCTTCACTTGGAGCTGGTTCAGATTCATTAGGGTTTTCGGTATTTTTAAGATCTAATTCATAACGCAAGTTATATGATTTTGAGAAGTCTGATCCTTCTTCAAAATCTTTTTTTGCTACATATCCTGTACCGATTGCAGCTCCTACAATACCTAAGAAAAGAAAACTAGAGAAACAATAAGATACTAGTTTCACCACTTTTCTTTTTCTACTAAAAAAATCTTTGAACTTACTCATATAAGTAATAAGAATTATATATATATCATATAATAAATATAAATTATTTACAATTTTATGGTTAAATTCCCAAAGATTAGAGGAACTGAAGACAGATACGCATTAGATGCAGATAATTTCTCAATGTTATCTAGTATTTTTAGTTTATTAGCTAAAAGAGCAGGATATCAAGAAATTATTACACCAATTTTTGAATCTGCAGATCTATTCGTTAGATCAGTTGGTAATACAAGTGATATAGTCACTAAAGAATTTTATGATTTTAAAGACAAAGGTGATAGACACATTGTATTAAGACCAGAAGGTACAGCAGGTGTAATCAGAGCATTAATTGAAGAAAAATTAATTTATTCTAAACAATTACCAATTAAAGTTTATTACACTGGTCCAATGTTTCGTTATGAACGTCCACAAAGCGGACGTCTAAGACAATTTAATCAAATTGGAATTGAGTGTGTTGGTACGAATAATTGTTATGATGATGCTGATATTTTAATATTAGCAAATAACTTTTTAAGAATTTTAGGATTAAAGAATTATTCTATTTCTATTAATAATATTGGTAATTTTGAAACTCGTTCAAAATGAATTGCTGAGTTAAAAAAATATTTTAAAAAATATGAAAAAGATTTAACCCAAGATTCAATAAAAAGAATCAACACAAATCCATTAAGAATCTTGGATGATAAAGTTGATGGCAAAAAAGATTTTGTTAAAAATGCTCCAAAAATCGATAATTTTTTATCAAAAGAAGAAAAAGAATATTTTGAAGAATTGGTTAAATTATTAAAGATGGCTCAAGTTAATTTTACTATTGATCCAACTTTAGTTAGAGGTTTAGATTATTACACAAATTTCGTTTTTGAAATCACTTCAAATGAAAAAATCCTAGATGGTCAGCCAACATTAATTGGTGGCGGTAGATATTCTTGTTTAGTTAAAGAATTAGGTGGTACAGATTTATCTTGCTGTGGTTTTGCAATCGGTATGGAAAGAATCCTAATTCAATTAGAAGCAGAAAAACAAGAATTATGTAAACCATTCTCTGCAGATACATGCATAGCATGTATTTCGGATAAAGCTGAAATTAAAAGAGTTGCTTTATTAGCTGCTAATTTAATTAAAACTACTGGTTTTAGTTGTGTTACAAATTTTGATTCAGTTAAATTAGAAAAACATTTTAAATATGCAAAAGAAAATAATGCAAAATTTGTAATCATCTTAGGTGAAAAAGAATATGAAAAAGCACAATTTGTTGTAAAAGATCAAACAAATATGACACAAGAAAATGTTAGTGCTGATAATTTAATAGATTATTTAAAATCTAAAATAAAATAATTAAGGTTATGATAAATTGACGTTATTGTGGAATGGTGGATAAAACAGCTGTAGGCCAAAATATTACTATTCAAGGATGAGTAAGAAAAAATAGAAAATTAGGAAGTTTAATTTTCTTAGATATTTATGATCGTTATGGATTAGTTCAAGTCGTTGTTGAAGAAAACAACAAGTATTTTGAACAAATTTATTCAACACCAAAAGAATCAGTTGTTAAAATATTTGGTCAAGTAAATTTAAGAAAGTCTCCTAACACAAAAATCAAAAATGGTGATGTTGAAATTTTACTTAAAGAATTTACTTTAATTTCAAAATCTGAAACTACACCAATCATTGTTGAAGAAACAACTGATGCTTTAGAAGACACTCGTCTAAAATATCGTTATTTAGATTTAAGAAGAAGTCCTGTTCAAAAAAACATTATTTTACGTAGTAAAATAATTAATTCATTAAGAAACTATTTAGTTAAACAAGATTTTATTGAAATCGAAACTCCTTATTTATCTAAACCAACCCCTGAAGGTGCACGTGATTATTTAGTTCCAACTAGAAATAATCCAAATTCTTTTTATGCTCTTCCACAATCCCCTCAAATTTACAAACAACTTTTAATGGTTGCTGGATTTTTAAAATACTTTCAAGTTGCACGTTGTTTTAGAGATGAAGATTTAAGAGCGGATCGTCAACCAGAATTTACTCAATTAGACATTGAAATGTCTTTTGTTGATGAAAAGATCATCATGGAAAACACTGAAAAAATGTTTTCATCAATGATGAAAGAAGTGTTTGGAATAACTATTAAAACTCCTTTTGAAATTATTGCTTATACTGATGCAATAAATAATTATGGTAGTGATAAACCTGATTTAAGATTTGATTTAAAACTTAATAATGCAAATGAATATTTTAAGTCATCAACTTGCAAAATATTTTCTTCAAACCTTGAAAAGAATAATGTAATTAAATACATTATTGTTGATCAAATAATTGATAAAAAAGAAATAGAAGTATTAAGAAAATTAGCTAAAGATAATAAAGCTTTTGATTTAATCTTTTTAACACTTAAAAACAATGAAATATCAGGCTCAATTAAAAATATTGTAGAACACGATATTATTAAAAATATTTTCTCTAATCACAATATTTCTAATGGAACAATGTTTATTGTTGCTGATAAATTATCTGTTGCTAATCAAGCTTTAGGTTCAGTAAGAAATGAATTAGCTTCATTCTTAAAATTTAAAGATCCAAAAGATTATAAATTCTGCTGGATAACTGATTGACCACTATATGAATATAGTGAAGAAGAAAACAGATATGTAGCAGCTCACCATCCATTTACTTCTCCTACACCTGATTGCATTAACACTTTTGATGTTGATCAAAAGAATGCAAAAGCCCGTGCATATGATATTGTTTTAAATGGTTATGAAATTGGTGGAGGAAGTATTAGAATTACTTCAACTGATGTTCAACAAAGAATGTTTAAAGCATTAGGCTTAGAAAAAGAACAAATCCAAAATAAATTTGGATTTATGTTGGACGCTTTCAAATATGGTGTTCCTCCACATGGCGGAATCGCTTTAGGGTTAGATCGTTTAGTGATGTTATTAACTGGTAGCGAAAGTATTAGAGATGTGATTGCTTTCCCTAAAAACAGTCATGGTAATGATTTGATGATGGAATCTCCTGGAGAAGTAGATGAATCATCATTAGATGAATTACATTTAAGTATTAAAAAATAATTTTCATCTATATAAATACTAATTATTTATAATATCAAAATATATATTATGCCTAATAAAGCTATTGAGTTTTCTAATATCACTTTTGGATATACAAAAGACATGATTAACTTAGATGATGTTTCATTCACTATTTTTGAAAATGAATATGTTTGCATTATTGGGCATAATGGTTCAGGAAAATCTACATTATCTAAAGTATTAACAGGATTGTTAAAACCTCAAAAAGGAACAATTAAATTATTTGATCAAGTTATTAATCAACAAAATTTAAAACACTTACGTGATAATGTAGGTATTGTTTTCCAGAATCCAGATAACCAATTTATTGGTTTGACTCCAGAAGATGATATTGCTTTTGGATTAGAAAATCGTAAAGTAAATCCAAAGCAAATGAAGAAAATCATTTGACAAGTGGCTAGAGCAATAAATATTGTTGATTTGCTAAAACTTGATGCTCAAACATTATCTGGTGGACAAAAACAAAGAGTAGCAATTGCTTCTGTATTGGCTATTAATCCAAAAATTATTATTTTTGATGAATCTACATCTATGTTAGATCCACGTGGAAAAGCTGAATTAAAACAATTAATGCTGCTACTTAAAAATAAATATCATAAAACTGTTGTAAGTATTACTCATGATATGGAAGAAGTAGTTAATGCTGATAAAGTAGTAATTTTAAAAGGTGGAAAATTACAAAAAGTTGGTTCACCTGCTGAAGTGTTTGAAAATGAAAAATTCTTAAAAGAAATTCAATTAGATATTCCTTTTAATTTAGATTTGTCTAAACAATTAAGTACTAAAATGAAAAATATTAAACCTAGTTTAAAATTAGAAAATTTAATTAGTCAACTATATGATGCAAAATAATCAAATTAAAATTAAAGATTTAAAGGTAGTTTTTGATGAAGGCACACCAAATCAAAAAGTAGTTTTTGATAAATTTTCTAAAACATTTGATTCTGATAAAATTCATTTTATCATTGGTAATTCAGGAAGTGGTAAAACTACATTATTGTCTCACTTTAATGGGTTATTAAAATCAAAATATGGTGATATTTTTATTAGTGATTTATCCATCTTAGGTAAAAAGAAAAAAATCAAAAAAATTAAAAACTTGAGAAAGAAAGTTGGAATGGTATTTCAATTTCCTGAATATCAATTATTTAAAGATACAATCGAAAAAGATATTATGTTTGGTCCTGTTAATTTAGGTGTTTCAAAGGAAACTGCTAAAAAACGTGCTAAGAAATATCTTAACATGCTAGGATTAGATTCTTCTTTTTTACAACGTTCTCCATTTAATTTGTCTGGTGGACAAAAACGTAGAGTTGCATTGGCTGGCATTTTAGCAATTGAACCTGACATCATTATCTTTGATGAACCAACAGCCGGGTTAGATCCTGCAGGCGAAAAAGATATGATGAATATCATATTGAATCTTAAGAAGCTTGGTAAAACAATTTATGTTATTACTCATGTAATGGATCAAGTTTTATGAATTGGTGATCAGGTAACTGTTGTCGGTAATAAAAAAATATTAGCTTCTGGTGTACCATATGATATTTTCACGAACAATAAGTTGATTTATGAAAATTTCTTAGATAAGCCAAAGGTAATTAAAGTCATTGAAGAACTTGTCAAGATTGACAAGAAATTTAATGAATTGTATAAAATGAGACCAAAAAATGTTGACCAATTAGCTGATTGTATTTATGAAATAGTTAAAAATTCTCCTAAGAAAGGAGGTAAGAAATAATGAATAATTTTTCTAACTTTATCCATAGTAAAACGTTCATGCACAAAATGAATCCATCATTAAAATTAATGATCACTATTTTTTTAATAGTAATGATTTTTTTACCTATTGGTTTTTTTGGTCAGTTAATATGTTTATTAATTATTCTTCCTTTATGATTTTCTTCTAAACTTCCTTGAAAGAGAATGAAAGCAATTTTGATTTCATGCGGTGTAATGTTCTTATTATTATTTGTAATTAACTGAATTGCTTTTAAATCGCCTTCATTACTTTATTTGAATAATAATATTCATTGACTTTTCTTTTATGGTAACTATGGAATGTTTGGAAATAACGTCATTATAAATGTTGGAACATCTTCTGGAATAGTTCCTACAGATTTTCATTTCTTATCTGGGTTTTTATGGGGTGGCAATGTTGGTACAACTTGTTTGTATACTATGAAACCAACTGATAGTTCTGTTTCATATATTTCAATTGTATCTAACGATTTTGCTGGCATTCCTGGTATATCAAAAAACACCTTATATCTATATTACACTAAGAATTGATATTGTTTGTCTTCTGATGTAATTACTAACACAACATATATTACAATTAAGATTTTTATGATGGTAACAATTGTCTCATTGTTAGTATCAACAACATCAAGTGTTCAGTTAACATTTGCTATTGAAGATATCTTAAGTCCATTAAAATATTTAAAAGTTCCAGTAAATGAATGATCAATGACAATTTCGATTGCAATCAGATTCGTTCCATCTCTTCTTGAAGAATCTCAAAAGATTCTTAAAGCTCAAGCTTCAAGAGGTGTTGATTTCTCAAATGGTAATTTTAAAGATAAGGTTAAAGCTATTGTATCTTTAGTAGTTCCAATGTTTAGTGTTGCTTTCCATAAAGCTGATGATCTAGCAAATGCTATGGAAGCTCGTTCATATAATCCAAGATATTCAAGAACAAGATATCGTAGTTATTCTATTCAATGATACGAATGATGCTTCTTCTTATTTATTACTACATTATTAGGTTTTATGATTACCTTCACAGCATTTGGTTGTGTATTTGCTCCATTCTCATGAATTGAAGCAATAACCGTTTTAGGTTAATATGAATTACAAAGTAACATTAGCATATGATGGAAGTAAATTCCATGGATGAGCTATCCAACCAAATGTAATAACTGTTCAACAAACTGTTATTAATGCGTTAAATAAAATTTTAAAACATGAAGTTAAAATTATTGGAGCTGGACGAACCGATGCATATGTGCATGCTATAAATCAAGTTTTTAGTTTTAAAATTAAACAAGATTTAATAAATATGGATTTTAAAAAAGCAATGAATGATCAATTGCCAAATTCTATAAGAATTAAATCTATTCAAGTAGTTGATGACAAATTTAATGCCCAACACTACGCCTTAAATAAAACATATAAATATGTTATTAAAACAGGTTCATATGATTTGTTTAATAATGACTATTTATATAACTACAACAAAAAAATTAATGTTTCATTATTAAGAAAGGTTTCAAAAGTATTGTTAGGTAAACATGATTTTTTATCATTTAGTACTAGCGAATTAAAGGATACTGTTAGAACAGTTAATTCTATAACTTTTACTAAAAATAAAGATTTGTTAATTATCAGAATTAACGGGAACGGTTTCTTAAGAAACCAAGTGAGAATGATAGTTGGATCTTTTTTAGATATTAATGAAAATAAAAAAGATATAAACTCATTAAGAGGATTGCTATCTAATCCAAAAAAAGGAAGTTGTATTAGAAAGGCGCCAGGTTGTGGTTTATATCTTGAAAAAATTAATTATTAAAAAAACTCACATGAGTCTGTGAGTTTATTCTGGATCGTAATTACTTACAACTGATTGAATGTCATCATCATCTTCACAAGAAGCGATAAAACGATCATATTTTTCTTTAATATTATCAGGTAATGAAGTAATCATGTTTTGACTGATCATTTTAATGTCTGCTTCAAAAACATTAAATCCTGCAGATTTTAAAGCGTCTTTTGCTTTATAAAAATCATCTGGTTCAGTCAACACTTGAAATGCATCTTCATATTCTACAATATCAACTATTTGATATTCCATAGTAGTTTCCATAATGCTATCCATATTTACTTTGTCATCTTTAACAATAGTAATTACTCCGTATTTATTAAAGAAACTTTTAACACTATTTGCTTTGGCAATTTTAGCATCAAATTTTGATAAATAGCCTCTTAAGTTACTAGCGACCCTATTAGGATTATCAGTTAATGCATCAACAATAATTTGAATGCCATTAGGACCATAGCATTCATATTCTAAATTAACTAATTCTGATTCATCTTTTTGAGAACCATTGATATTCTTTTCAATTGATTCTCTTGATAAATTTTTACTTAAAGCTTTTTCAATAGCAGCTTTTAATCTTGGATTGGCTTCAGGATTTGGTCCACCAACCTTTACTGCGGCTTTAATTTCTCTGGCAAGTTTTTGTCAGATCTTTGCATTTTGTTGTTGTTTGCTATTTGTTTGACTAGCAACCAAGTGTTTACGAGGCATATTTTTAATTATTAAATGGTGCTCAGAAAGGGACTTGAACCCTTAAGATATTGCTATCGGTAGATTTTGAGTCTACTGCGTCTGCCATTCCGCCACCTGAGCATTTAAATAAATTATATATGTGTAATGAATAGATGAATATATAATTTATATAAATAAATTATTTATGGAAAAATTAACATTAGATGTGGTTATTGAAATCCCTAAAAATTCAAAAGTTAAATACGAGTACAATAGAAAAACTGGAAAGATAAGTGTTGATAGAATTCTATATGGTCCTTCTAGTTATCCACAAAACTATGGATTTATTCCTGAAGCATTAGACTGAGATGGTGATGAATTAGATGTTTTAGTTATTGCTGATCAAGAATTTATGCCAGGTGTTGTAGTTCCTACAAGAATCTTGGGAGCTATGGAAATGATTGATGGTGGTGAAACTGATACTAAGTTAATTGGTGTAATTGATTGTGATCCAAGATTCAAAGGATACAACAACTTAGCAAGTCTTCCTGAACATCTATTATTAGAAATTAAAGATTTCTTTGAAACTTATAAGAGATTACAAAAGAAACAAGTAATCGTTAAAGGTTTCCAAGAAGTTGAATGAGCAACTAAAGAATATCATGAATGCGTTGAACTTATGAATAAGTATGGCAAAATTGATAAGGATGCATTTGTTGAACAAATGAAAAAAGAACATCCAGAAAAATATTGCGCTTAATTTAATTCATTAGTTATTTTGAAATGTAGCTTTGCAAATTTAGGTAATTTACTACCAAGTTTACGAGCTACTTTTTTTACAGTTGGATCAACACTACCAAATGGAATTTTAACTTTTGCTTTAGCAGATAATTCTTGCATTTGATTTTCAAATAAAACCCTTGAAATAATAGAAGCTAATGCAACTGCTAAATATTTACTTTCAGCCTTTGTTGTTAAAATATCAATTTTTTGCGCTTTAACTTTTGCCTTTTTTAAATATTCATAATATTTTTTTTCATTAACAAATTGATCTAAAACAATTTTGATGCTTTTGTTTTTATCAACTTTTTCTAAAAGTCTATTAATAGCTGCATTATGACAATATGCCTTAATAGCATTAGCGTTTTTTAATTTATTAAATAAATTATTGTATTGTTCAGGGTTTAAGGTTGCAGAGTCAAATTTAATACTAACTTTTTTAAATTTTAATAAATTTATAAGTTCATCATAAATTTGATGCATTTTAATTGAAGTTAATTTTTTTGAATCATTAACTCCTAATTTAGCAATTGTTTGTTCATCTTCTACCGGAATATAACAAGCTGTGCAAACTATTCCGCCAAAATAATCACCGGTTCCTACTTCGTCACAGCCGATAAATGAACAATTAATAGGTAATTTAGTAGTTGATTGTTTAGTGACACTAATATTTAAAAATTTTAAAATTTTATCAACACTTTTTCCTTGAATTAACAATTTTTTAGATTTATATAAATAAACTTTTGTTTTGTCATATTCATATGCATGTGCAACATACATGTTAGTAACACCAATTTCATATTTTGACATTCTTTTTGAAATATATTCAAATTGTTTATCAGTTAATTGTTTAGAAAAAGAAACCATATTTATATAATTATATATGTACAAATATGACAAATAAATTAGATCAAATGATGCATGAAATATTGAACAAGAAGTTCAATAAAAAGATCCATTCAGGATATGATCCTGAAGATGTTGATGCATTTTTTGATTATGTAAATAATTACTTAAGAGAAATCAACACTCAAGCTAATAGTTTATTAGCTTCCTTACAAAATGCTCAAAAAGAGAGAGATGCATTAAACATAGCTGTTAATGAAAAAAATAAAACTATTGAACGTTTGCAAAACGAAATTGATGAATTAAAGGCTGAAGGTTACAACAATCAAAGATTAAGTAGCGAACTTTCTGAATTAAAAAAGAAAATTGGTAAAATTGAAGAAAAAGGAAATAAATAATTTTAATGATTCTTATCATTGCTTTAATTTTTATCTTAGTTTTGTGAGGTGTTAAAACAAATCCAGAACCACAAAACAACTTTTCAAAACACGAGTGTGATAGTTTTAGAGGTGCTGGGTGTATTTTTGTGTTTATTGCACACACATTAGGTCGTGTATTATCAGAGAACGGGTTAACTACCATTGATAAACCATATGGTTGTGAATTCTTTTCTTATGACTTTTTTAATATTCTTTTAAATTCATTTGGAGCATTAGCAGTAGGAATGTTCTTTATGTTAAGTGGTTATGGGTTAGCACTTCAATTTAAAAAGAACAATAACGGTTATTTAAAAAAGATGTATTTTTTTAAAATGCCTAAAATTTATTTAATTTTAATATTAACAAATATTCTATTTTACCTTGTTAATTTTTTAAAATCAGATTTACCAGCTGTTGAAGTAGCGTTGAGAATTTTTGGTTTTGAATGAATTGATAGATTAAATGGTGCTTCTTGATATTTAAATACATTATTAGTTTTGTATCTGTCGTTTTCAACAATTAATTTAATTTGTTATAAAGTTAAAAATAAAGATTTAGTTTTATGTTTATCAGCCGCTATTCCAGTAGTTGTTATGAGTGTAATAATTTTCACTTATAACCGATATGGTTTTAATGTTGGGATCCACATGAGAGGAATTTTCTGCTTCATGTTAGGAACAATATATTTTATTTTTAAACCAAAAATTGATTCATTACTATTAAAATATGGAAAATATTTTGTATTATTTTCTATTCTTCCAATTATTATTTTCCAAGAGCCGCTTGAAGTAATGCAAGAGAATATTTCGTGTTTCTTGTTTTGTGTTGATTTAATTTATTTTTCATTACTATTTACAAACAAGAATAAAGTTTTAAAATGATTTAGTTCTATAAGTCTATATTTCTATATTTTTAATTTCTTATTTATTGATGTGTTGCTTCCTTTAATTAAAATAAATTGATTCTTATATTTCCTTGTTATGTGTGTTACTACAATACTAGTAGCAGTTATTTGAACTTATGCTGACAAATACACTACTATTGGTATTAAGAAACTATTTACTAGAAATAAATTGTCAAAAAAATAGACAAAATTAAAAGCTGCACAGACAACAAGATTGCAGCTTTTTAAATATGTGCTGAGAATGAGACACATTTATGTGTGAAAGCAGTTGCACGTAGTATCGTACACAATCAAATATAGAAGTAGGACACGATTGCATTATGATTATGATGTTATATGTAACACAAAAAACACAAAGAGCAATAGTTGAAAAACATTACTCATCTCACTTCAACCAGTGTTATATGGAAATTTTATTTTTTAGATATTTTGTTTTTCCTATATAATAAAGGGACATTTAACCAACGAATATTAGTTAAATGATTTCTTTGCCTAATAATTAGGCATGCCCATAAAGGAGGATTTATAACTATGGCAAAATATGAAATAATGCTTTTAGTTGATGGAAACCTTGAAGAATCTAAAGCTTTAGATTCGATTAAGAGTTTAACAAAACTATTTAGCAAAGAAAAAGACTATAAAGAAACATCTTTAGGTCTTAGAGATCTAGCATACAAGATCAACGGTAATGCAAGAGCTTGATATATTCAACTTAATTTTTCACTATCTGATACAGCAAAAATTGCTGAATTCAGACGTTTAGCTTTATTGGATAAGGCAATAATTAGAAACTTAATCATTAACTTAGATAAAGATTATGGTGCTACTGCTTTAAACAACCCTAAGAAAGTAAAACGTAGTGAAAATAAAGCTAAAAAATATAAAGAAAGAATGGCTAAGATTGCAGCTGAAAAAGAAGCTAGAGAAAAACAAATGAAAGAATTAACTGAAATTAATTCTATAGTTGACAACAAGAAAGAGCAATAATTATGAATAAAGTATTTTTAGTTGGAAGACTAGTTGCTGACCCAGTGGCGTCAGTTACTTCAAGAGGTACTCAACAATCTAAAATCACTATTGCTGTTAATAGCAATAAAATGAAAGATGAAACATATTTCTTTCCTTGCATTGCTTGAGCAAATCCAGCAAACTTCATTAATAGTTTTTTAAAGAAAGGTGATTTAGTAGCTATTGATGGCGAACTAACAAGACGTAGTTACATCTCAAAACAGTCTAACCAAACAGTTTATAATACTGAAATTGTTGTTAATACAATAAATTCAATTGGTTCTAGGAAACAAAATAATGAATTTGCAAACGCAATTGAAAATGATCAACCAAAGAAATCTATTGATGATGCATTCAAAACAAATATAGTCACTAGTAATGAAATGAGTGATCAAAAAACAACATCAACTCCATCAACAAATGATGAAATTGAATGATATGATGAATTAAATGAAGGAGATAAATAATATGCAAAATAATAAGAAAAATTCTAAACCACGTAAATCTAAAGTATTTATGAAGAAAAAACCTTGTGTTTTATGTCAACAAGGTGTAATTTTTGTAGATTACAAAGATACTGAATTACTAAACAAATATTTAGCATACAATGGTAAAATCTTACCACGTAGAATTACTGGTTGCTGTGCTAAACATCAAAAAATGATAGCTAATGCTATTAAACGTGCAAGAATCGTAGCGTTATTACCATTCGTAAAAGAATAAGGAGGCAAATTATGCCGAATTTAAAATGAGAAAAATTTGAACAAAGCGGAATCGCTAAGCAAGATTTTCATTGACTAAAGAAAATTATTCTTGCATTCCTAGCAGGTGTTTTTGTTGCTATGGGATATGTAGCAATGATTATGATTGTGGGAAACGATACAGGAAGTTCAACTTCAGGATTAACAAAGTTTTTTGGATCAGTTATTTTCTGTGTTGGTATCTTAATGTGCATGTTTGTAGGAGCTTGCCTGTTTACTGCTAATTGTTCAATTTATGCAGGAGTGTTAACTAAGAAATGTTCAAGAAAAGTTTTTTACATGGATCTTTTATATACATTTATTGGTAACTATTTAGGTTCTTTGTTTATGGCTTGCATGATTTATGGTATTGGTTTGCTTGATTCAGAAGGTACATCTAATCTTGTGAGACAAATTTCTACAACCAAAATTGAATTGTCATGATGAAAGACATTCTTATCAGCTGTCATTACTAACTTTTTAGTTGTTGGGTGTGTAATCTCTCTTTCAATATTCGAAAATAAAGTAGTTGGTTTCTTGACAACATTAGTTATGATTACAGCATTTGCTATTTGTAGTTACCAACACGTTGTTGCAAACATGTTCATTACAACAATTGGTGGTTTCTATGGAATCTTTGATGGTAATTGAGGACTGCTAGGCAAAATGTTCTATCAATGTATCTTAATGTCATTGTTAGGAAATTTTGCAGGTGGTGTATTCTTAACATACTGCTATTATTTAGTTTGAAATAAACTAAATGTTACTACAACTATAAAAGGAGTTTAATTAATGAAAGTAATTTTAAAAAAAGAAGTAAAAGGATTAGGAAAAATTAATGACATTGTTAATGTTAAAGATGGTTATGCAAAAAACTATCTTATTCGTAATGGTTTTGCAGTTGTAGTTAATGAAAAAAATATGCAAGATTTAAAATCTGTTTTAAAAAAAGAAGCAGATTTTCAAAAAGAACAATATGACAAAGCTGTTGTTTTAAAAGAAAAAATTGAAAAAGTAGAATTAAATTTTTCTTTAAAAGCTCAAAATGGCAAAGCATTTGGTAGTGTTTCTGTTAGTCAAATTATTGATGAACTAAAAAATAAAAACATTGCTATCCATAAATATATGGTAGTTAATGATGACAGAACATTTGATTTAGGAATTCATTTTATCCAAATTGAATTACATAAAGGTGTAGTTGCTAAATTAAAAATTAATGTTAAAGAACAAACTAAGTAATTCAGACAAAGGAGGCATCTAACATGGCAATTGATCAATCAATCGAAAATCTTGAAATCATGGTTATTGGCAGCATTCTTAATGAACCAGCTTCTTTAGATAATGCAATGTCAAAATTAGACCCTAAAGATTTTTCTAACAGTCAGTTAGGTATTATTTTTTCTGTTGCTTGCTCACTTAAACGTGAAGCAAAAACGGTTGATGCAAACAGTGTTATTACATATTTAGATGCTCATGAAGAACTACAATTCTCTAACTATTCTCAAACAATTAATAATATTAATAGACAATTTACAGTGTCTGTTGATATTGATGACAAGATTGACACAATTAAAGAACAAGCTATTAAAAGAAATTTAGATAGATTTGCTTCAACTATTTTTGATACAAAAATAGATCACGTTTCATTTAATGATCAAATTCATGAAATCGAGCGTAACTTCATGTCAATTATTGGAGCTAAAAAATCAGCTAAATTTAAAAATATGGCTGAGGTATCTGAAACATATCAACAAAGAATTCAAGTAGTTGTTAATTCTAAATCTGAATTATTAGGTGTTACTTCTGGATATCAAGACATTGATCGTGTACTTAATGGATTTCAAGACGGAAACTTAATGATTTTAGCTGCTCGTCCAGGTGTTGGTAAAACTGCTCTTGCATTAAATTTTTTGATTAATGCAGCCGATAGTATTGTTCAAAAAAATGAAAAATCAGAAAATGGTAAAAAAGATGTAGTAGTAATGTTTTCATTAGAAATGGGTGCAGACCAACTGTTTTCAAGAATGGTTGGTATTAAAGGAAGTTTACCAGTTAAGTTATCAAGAATTAAGAATTATTCAAATCTTGAATGGCGATCATTTAATGAAACAATTAATTCTATTGAAGAATTACCTATTTTAATTGATGACTCAAGTGATTTGTCAATTCTTGATGTTCAATCAAGACTTAAACAAATTAGTAATGATTACAACATTAAATTAGTTGTTTTAGATTATTTACAATTGTTAAAAGGCCCTAAAGGAGCTACTCAAAATAACCGTCAACAGGAAGTTGCATTTATTTCAAGAACTCTTAAAGGAATTGCTCGTGACAAAGATATTAACGCACCAATTATTGCTATTGCTCAATTATCACGTGCGATTGAACAAAGAGCTGGTGTTAAAGGAAACGCTCGTCCACAATTATCTGATTTAAGAGAATCAGGCGCTATTGAACAAGATGCTGATATTGTAACTTTCTTACAATATAAGCAAAATGAAACTCTTGAAGGTTCTGAAGAAGAACCAGTTATCCAACAAGACCAAACACAAAACACCAACAGTGTTATTGTAGAATTTATTATTGCAAAACACCGTAATGGTGAAATTGCAAATATTAATCTAATATTTGATAAAACATCAAGCTCTTTCTTACCGATGCCTTCTGATAATAATCAAAATAATAACAATCAATAATATAATTTAAGTATGTCTTTTTCTAAAAGTAAAAAAATTAAAAATTTAGGTTTATTGGGATTAACTTTAACTTTAGTTATTCCTACAATGACTTTAACATCTTGTGGTAAAGTTTCACAATATTATTTACCTGTATTAGTTGGTGGACCGAACAAAGCAAATAGTCCATTTAGAAATGCTGACACCTCTATAAAAGATGCAAACAATAATAATATTGATTACATTCCAAGTAATTATGATTATTATCTAAATCCATCTTCTACTTCTTCTGCAACTACTTTATACAGTTATGCTCAGCCATATGACTTATTACAAAGTGATTTAGACCCTTCTAATTTACCAAAAATGCAAGAAGAATGATATTCTTCAAACGATCAAAATGCATTTAGATTTACTTACACTACTAAAGATTCAAGTGATGAGACTAAGAAAATAAATCATTTTGCAGCTAGAAACTATAACATAGGTGCTACAACTTCAGCAGTTAATAGCATTTCATCAAACGCTTCTACTTTACTTAGTTACATGTTGTTCTACCAACTTCATATGGTAGATGGTTTCATTGCTGATAATGACCACAAGACTGATGATCTTAAAAAAATGTATGGCGGCAATGTAACTGGCTTAAATGATTTAACTTCTGCTAGTGCCAAAAAATTCCTTGAATTTAACTATGATTTATCAAATTCAATTTCAAGTTCTAAATCAAAATTAAAATTTGGTCAATCTGCGTGTGATATTGAAGTTTTGAACACTGGATTAGGAAGTAATCATTTTGGTTTCTTAACAAACTATGCTGATAAAACAGACATGTTAGATACATCATATCCATATGCTGAAACAAAGCAAGATCCAGATGATGATACTAAACAAATTGTTTCAGGTTATAGATCAATTCCATTCTTATTTAATGTTAATAATTTAACATTCAATTGATACAACCCTGCCCCACCTAACAAAGATTTCTTACCTAACAATTGATTAATCACTGATAAATCAAAAGTAGATAATGCTGTTTCAAATAGCAAAACATGAAATAAATTTTTTGATATCACAGGACAAACTACAAAAGAAGTAAGTTCATTAAATATGAAAGTTAATATCGAAAATTCTAGCATATCTACTTCTGATTTTAGTTTTGACAAGTTCAACAAAGAACCATCATTAAAAAATTTAATTAACGGAACTAACATATATAATTCAACATTCGTTGGATTAGCTTCTTACACTTTATACACAATTACTAATGATCAAGACGGAACAGAAGTAAAAGAAAAAATTCCTGTTTTCACAGGAGTAACAGGAATTTATCCTTTATATTTTTTATTAGATGAAAATGTATACTCACCTAAGTCAGAAGATGATACATCTGTATATTTTTTAGACTCTAAAAAGTTAGAAGAAAAAGAAAGTAAATTAATTCAATTCTTAACAAATCGTAAATCTGATCCTACATCAGATTTAAATGGAATTAAATATTTCTTCTCTAAAAAGAATGGTAATGATTGAACTTGTGATGTTAATAGTTTAATCACATACTAATGGAGATTAATGTAAACACTTCTTGAAAAGAAGTAATTCAAAAAGAAACCAAGAAAGATTATTGAGATAAATTGTCTACTTTAGTAGATGAAGCTTATGCTAATAATATTTGCTATCCACCAAAAGAATTAATTTTCGCATGTTTCAATTATTTTGATTTTGAACACACTAAAGTAGTAATTATTGGACAAGATCCATATTACATTCCTAAAATGGCTAACGGATTAGCTTTTGCTACTAGTAATGATAAATTGCCAATGTCTTTAAAGAATATTTATAAAGAATTAAAGTCAGATGTAAATGTTATAAAAACAGATGGTGATTTATCTAAATGAGCAAAACAGGGTGTTCTGTTATTGAATAATGCTTTAAGTGTTACAAAAGATAAACCAAACTCACATTTAAAATTTGGTTGGAACACTTTTACTAACAACATTATTAAAGAAATTGATAGAAACCTTAATGGAGTTATTTTTGTTTTATGAGGTAATTTTGCACAAGCAAAAGAAAAATTATTAACAAACAAAAATAATTATGTTTTGAAATCTGCTCATCCATCGCCTTTAAGTTGTTATCATGGGTTTTATGGTTGCAAACATTTTTCGAAGATTAATGAAATTTTAGAAAAAAATAATCAAAAGATAATTTTTTGATAAATATAATAATTTATAAATATGTATGCTAAACACCCTAGCTTTTTTTAAAAACGGGAGTAACCAAAGTCAGTCTTCTATTAATTCAATAGATGTTATTGCTATTTTTGGAGCGTTTGTTTTAGCAACAATTATCTTATTGTTTATTAAAAAGATTTACTATCGTTTATTTAAAAAACAACGTTACTACATCTTTCCTAAGATGTCGGTAAAAGGAATTACTAATGTTGCAATGGTAATTTCTATTTCTATTGCTTCAATTTTATTGTTAACAATTTTGTCTGCTGGATTTATGGCTGTAATCTTTAGGGCTTATCCAGGTTGAAGAAGTACTATTGAAGGAGTTCTAATTAAGATTGGTGGATTATTATTTGGACCAATCATTGGATTGTTTATTGGTGCATTTACAGACCTATTAACAGTAGGGATTACAGCTGGTATGTTCCATTATGGTTATTTTATAGTAGCCATGGCATATGGGTATTTTTCAGGACTTATTAGAACAATAATTACTTTATCTAGAAAGAAAGAATTATCTTTCTTATCATTGTCATCATTGTTTATGGCATTGGTTTTTTGTTTACTACTTTGTTTTATTGTTTTTGTCAATGATTTAGATGTTTATACAATTGGCTTATTTGGTGTTGATATAACATTTAGAAAAGAAACATTAGAAATTATTTTTTCATGTGTTTTTGTAATTGGTTTTATAAGTTTATGAATGCTAGGATTAACTTTAGATTTTTGAAAGATTGCTTATTCTTTCAAGAAATTTATTTATGACGTTAAATATATTGCCCCTATTAAAAAAAACAAACATAAATTAATGCGTCAACATAATAGTCAAGCTATTGCAGACAAACATATTGATTGAGTTTGTAAAACAGAAAAAAAGAGACAACTGGCATTAAATGATTTAAATAAAATTTCAAAGAGAATTGATTTTGATAAGATAACTGTTTGGTTTCATTATTTTGCACCAGTATTAGTAACAGTAATCACATGTGAAGCTATAGTTGAAGTCTTAATCATGCCAGTATTTGACCTAGATTTTTCTACATTACCATATGATTACTGATTTGCATTCAGATTGTTAATGTTATGTTTTATGACACCAATTAATATCATTATTATCTTCCCTATATATAGGATTGTTTCTCCATCAATGAAATATGATTACAACAAAGACATTGTTGAAAGTATTTATACACCAATCCACATCGACTAATATGACAAAAGAACAATTAAAAGAAATAGCTAAAAAATATAAATTTGACCTTAATGAAGAACAGGCTGAAGTTCTTGCTAAGGATTTTTCAAAATTTTTAAGAAATTTAGAAAAGATGCAAACTATAAATGTATCAAATGTTCATGAAACAGATTATTGTGTTGATACTTCATGTAATACATTAAGAAAAGATGAACCGATAATTGTAGAGCACCCAGAAGAATTCACTAAAAATGCTAAAAACAAATTAGAAAAATATATTACTATAAAATAATGAAACGCTCTTTAATACTTAAAAAACACCAAGAACTTAAATCAGGAAAAATTAATATTTCTGATTTATATCATTCTTACCTAGAAAAGATTGAAAGTATTAAAGACACAAATTCTATCATTACTCCTGTTGAAGTTAATTTAAAACATTTTAAATTAACTGATAACCCATTAAGTGCTTGTTTTTATTCGTTAAAAGATAATGTATCTACAAAAGGTATAAGAACCACAGGAGCTAGTAAAATGCTTGAGCATTATGTTCCTCCATATAGTGCAACTATATATGAGTTATTACAAAGTTCTAATGCTATTTTAACTTCAAAATGTAACTTGGATCAATTTGCAATGGCTGGAACGGGATTAGAGTCACCTTATGGTGAAGTATTAAACGTTTTAGACCATTCTAGAATTGCAGGTGGTAGTTCCTCAGGTAGTGTTAACTTAGTAGCTTCTGGTGCTGTTGATTTTGCAATTGGTAGTGATACAGGCGATTCCATTAGAAGACCTGCTTCGTTTTTAGGAGTAGTTGGTTACAAGCCAAGTTATGGTTTAGTCTCTCGTTATGGTGTTTTACCATATGCTCCAAGTCTTGATCATATTGGTGTGATTGCTAAAAGAGTTTCTGATTGTGCTCTTGTGGCTGATCAAATTTGTCAATTTGACCCAAAGGACTACACAAGTCAAAAATTAGACCACCATTTCTTTGATGACCTAAAAGAATTAAAGAACATGAAGATTGCTGTCATTAGAGGAATAGAAGATGCTATTGCTCCAAATGAAAGAAAACTTTATCTAAATGCTTTAGATAAAATAAAAAAAGCAGGACATACAATTGTAGAAAAATCAACAGATTTTTCTTTATTAGATTCAATTGGTGTTGTTTATCAAGTGATTAGTAACGTTGAAGGGTTAAGTTGCTATGGGTCATTTACTGGAATTCCATTTGGAGAAAATGTGGGCGGTAATGATTATGAATCTGTTACGTTTAATAACCGTAATACATTTTTTAACAGACAAGTTAAGAAACGTTTTATTATGGGCGCATATGTAACTAGTGACACTAACTTTGAATTGGTTTACATTCATGCCAAGAAGGTAAGAACATTACTTATTAACTTAGTTAATAGTTTATTAGATGATGTAGATGGATTATTAATTCCATCTGCTTCATCAATTGCTCCAACAATTGAATCTATTAAAAAAGACATACACCATTGTAGTCATGCTGATGATTGTTTAATTTTAGGTAATTTTGCTGGATTACCATCAATTACTGTTCCATGTGGTGAATATAACAATATGCCTTATGGAATAAATATTAATTGTAAACAAAAACAAGATCAAAAAACTTTTGATATTGCTTACACAATAGAAGGAATACTAGGAGGTAAAAATGAATAATTTTTTACCAACAATTGGTATTGAAGTACATATTGCACTTAATACTAAGAGCAAAATGTTTTCTCCTAGTAGAAATAACCACAATGATCCGATTAATACTAACATCAATGAAATTGATTTAGCTTTACCAGGATCAATGCCTTCAGTTAATGAAATGGCTGTTGTAAAAGCCATTAGATTGGCAACTGCACTAAACATGAAGATTGATCAAAATGTAAGATTTGATAGAAAGAATTATTTCTATCAAGATTTACCAAAAGGATTTCAAATTACACAACAATTTTATCCAATAGGAAAAGATGGAAAAATTGATATTTCTAATAAATCAATTGGCGTGGAAAGAATCCACATGGAAGAAGATACTGCAAAGCAATTGATGATTGGTGATAAACTTTGCTTAGATTACAATCGTGCTGGTGTTCCTTTAATTGAAGTTGTATCTCGTCCTGATATTCATTCAGCAGTTGAAGCATATGAATATTTGAATAATTTAAAGAGAATAGTTTCTTTCTTAGACATCTCTGATGCTAAGATGGAAGACGGATCAATGAGAGCTGACATTAATATCTCAATTGCTCCAAGAGGTTCTGACAAATTAGGAACTAAAGTTGAAATTAAAAACATCAACTCATTTAATAACATCATGAAAGCAATTGATTATGAAATTGATCGTCAATCTCAATTGTTGTTGACAAACAATGAAATAAAGCAAGAAACACGTAGATGAGATGATGCTACAAAATCAACTGTTTTCATGCGTGCCAAAACAAATGCAATTGAATATTCATACTTTACTGAACCAAATATTATTCATATTTTATTAACGACTGACTTTGTTAATAATGCAATTGGTACAATCAACAAATACCCAAGTGTTATTAAAAAAGAACTTGAAGATTTAAATATCAATTCTTCCTTAATAAACTTATTGTTAGATGATTATGATCTTTATAAGATCTTTAATAAAGTAGCAACTACTTCTAACAATCCTACACAAGCTATCACATGAATTGTGATTGAATTAGTAGCTATCTTAAAAAAACAAGCAAAGTCATTAGAAATAATTTCTAATGAACAAATTGATTCAATTATTGAGATGATTTCATTAATTGATAAAGGCAAAATTAATGGTAAGCAAGCTAAAACAATTTTTGAAAAAATTATTTTAGAAAATAAAAAACCTAAAGATTTAATTGAACAATTAGGATTTAAACAAATTACTGATCAAAATGTAATTACTAATATTTTAAATAAAATTATTCAAAACAACCCTAATATGGTCCAACAGTATAATGAACGTCCTGAACGTGCAGAAAAATTCTTTATTGGTCAATTAATGAAGGAAACTCATGGACAAGCTAACCCAGTTGTTTCTATGAAATTACTAAAAGAATTATTAAAAAAATAAATTTTATATATAATATCTTACAAACATTAAAGGTGGTGAAAACAACAAGATGTCTAAAGTAGTAGTTAAAGACGGTGAATTAAATGATGCACTAAAAAAATTTAGTCGTATTACTAGTGAAACTAGAAGAACCGCTCGTAAACACGAATATTACTTACGTCCAGGTCTTAGAGCTAAAGAAAAATCTAAAGAAGCTGCAAGATACAACAAACGTAAATATTAATAAAATCCTCTTGATGAGGATTTTTTTATTTATTTTTTATATTCAATTAATGCTTGGGCGATCTGGTCAGGGCAACTTGTTCCTCTGCCTCTACAATCAATTTCTTTAAGAGTATTAATTACTTCATCCACTGTTTTACCGATAACTAGTTTACTAACTGCCATTGTGTTACCTGGACAACCATTAGTAATTTTGCATGATTTAATAATATTGTTTTCAATATCAAAATCAAATTGAGTAGAACAAACTCCTCTAGGAGTGTAACTATATTTCATATAGTTATTATAACCACTCATGAAAAGCTTTCTTGTAGAAAAGCTTGCCTAATTGAGCGGTGCAACAATAACCAAAAGAAATAGCTAATGCATAACCAATCATTTCTGGACAGTTGTGAGATAATGAAGAGAATCCTCCGAAGTTAAGATCGGGAATTACTACAAACATTATTCCGATTAATGTTAGACTTGTAATTGATAATGTAATTGGTAAACTTGGTCTTGATTGAAATAGTGGAATTTTACTTGTTCTTAATACTAGAACAACTCCCATTTGAGTTAATAAGCTTACTAAGAATCAACCTGTTTGAAACAAACTAAGTGTTTCTTCATTACCACCCCAATTTAATCCATATCTCATAATAGCAAATGTTGATATATCAAAAATAGTACTAATAGGGCCTATAAACAACATAAATTTTAAAATGCTTATAGCATTTCAATTTTGTGGTTTTTCAAAGTATTCTTTATCTACATGATCTCACGGTAAAGCAAATTGACAGAAGTCTGAAATCATATTAAGAATTAAAATTTGGATTGATTGCATTGGTTCAAATCTTAATCAGATAGTAGCAATCAACATACTTAATACATTTCCGAAGTTACTTGAAACTGTCATCTTAATGTACTTAATAATATTGGCAAATGTTTTTCTACCTTCAATGATTCCATTTTCAAGAACCATAAGGTTCTTCTCCAATAAAATAATGTCTGCACATTCTTTAGCGATATCAACTGCAGTATCAACTGATATTGCAATATCAGCAGCTCTCATGGCAGGTGCATCATTAATACCATCTCCCATAAAACCAACTATATGTTTTTTAGATTTAATAGCTAATACTACACGTTCTTTTTGTTCAGGGGATAATTTAGCAAAAACGTTAACATCCATTACAACATCTTTTAATTCATCATCATTCATATTTTCAATATCTGAGCCTAATAAGATTTTGTCAACTTTAATACCAACTTTTTTACAAATATACTTTGTAATTAATTCATTGTCACCAGTTAATACTTTAACTTTTGTACCTCTATTTTGCATTGCTTTAATAGCACCTGCTGCTGACATTTTAGGTGGGTCTAACAAAGCGATATAACCAATTAAACATAAGTTCTTTTCATCGCCTACATTAAAACCATCTTTTTTATTGAATTTATCATTGTTAATAGCAATCGCTATTACTCTCATACCTTCTTCAGATAAATCATTGATAGTTTCTTTAATTTTCATTTTTAATTTATCATCCAATGGTTTACGTTCTCCATTAATTTCAGCATAAGAACATACTGAAACAATTTCTTCAATAGCACCTTTAGTTACCAATTGGGTTTCGCCTGCTTTGTCTTGTAAGACAACACTCATTCTTCTTCTTTGAAAGTCAAAAGGAATTTCGTCAATTTTCTTAAAGTTTAATACTTCTTCATTTAAACCACATTCATTAGCTTTATCAATAATTGCTAAGTCTAATAAATTTTTTAAACCAGTTTGGTAATAACTATTTAAAAAACCATAAACTAAAACTCTATTGTCTTCTTTACCGTTTAAGTTAATATGACGTTCAAGAACAATTCTGTCTTCTGTTAATGTTCCTGTTTTATCAGTACATAAAACATCCATTGCTCCAAATGATTGAATAGCATTTATTTTTTTTACAATAATTTTTTGTTTAGATAACTTAAACGATTCTTTAGCTAAATTAACTGTAACAATCATTGGAAGCATTTCTGGAGTGATTCCAACTGCAACTGCTAATGTGAATTCAAGTGCTTCTATTCATCCGTTTTTATTAACAATGGTACCACTTAAAATAAAAATTATTAACGCTAATACAAGCATTGTACAGATCAGTAAAGTACTTACTGATCTAATACCTTTGTCAAAATTTGTTTTAGGCTTTTTGTTTTGAATACTTTTAGCTACTTTACCAAAATATGTTCCTTGGCCAACTGAAATTACTATTCCCTTAGCAGTACCGCTTGATACTGTTGTACCCATAAAACACAAATTGTTTCGATCTAAAGCTTGTTGAGAATCGGAATTATTAGTAGCAAACTTTTCAATAGGTTCTGATTCACCTGTTAGTGCTCCTTGAGACACGAATAAGTCTTTAGCATTAATAATCTTTAGATCTGCAGGAATCATGTCTCCTGCTGCTAAATGGATAATATCACCCACACATACATCTGCAATCGGAATTTCTTTTTTAACACCTTCTCTTTCAACCGCAGTTGTAGTAGTAATCATTTTTTTAAGTTTTTCAGACGAATTGAAACTTCTAATTTCTTGGAAGAATCTAATTCCAGAAGAAATTAATACCATTGCAATGATAATACCGAAACAGATTCAACTATCTCTACTAATTGAGTGATCTGGTCCTGGTATTGCAATATTTAATACTGCAATAACCATTAAAACAATAGAGAATGGAGTAAAGATGGCAGAAGCTAACATTTTTATTTTTTGAAATTTTTGCTTAGCAACAACAGAGTTGTTACCCATCTTTTCTAAATTTTTTTCTACTTGTTTTTGAGTTAAACCAGTGTTGGTAGAATTTAATTGTTTTATAGTCTTATCTATTGGTTGACTAGAAAACTCTAACAACATCTTGTTGTAAGTTTGAGAGATTGTAGGTTTTTTAAAACTTTTATTTCTTTGCTTTTTCATAATCTTTCTGTTTTTTATAGAAAGACCATGAGATTTACAATTTAAACTAATAGATAGAATTAATGAATGAACTATCTACTAATATATAAATGCAACTCCACAGGTCCATACATTAATTCCTTTCTTATGTGTCTATTATATTAATAAAATATAAAATGTAAAATATGTTTATAATATTTTAAATAATAAAACAAATTATGGCAGTTAAAAGACAAGTAAGACTTGAATGCACAGTATGCAAACATATTAATTATTTGACATACCGTAATCCTAAGTCTACACCTGAAAAATTAGAACTTAAGAAATTTTGCAAACATTGCAGAAAAACTACTCTTCACAAGGAAACTAAGGCTAAGTAATGAATGCTAGTTCTCTTTCTTATAAAGAAACTAAAGTTTTAGAGTTATTAAATAAAAATAAAGCCGACGGTTTTATTTTTATTTCTACCTATAACAGATTTTGAATTACTGGAGTGAATACTACTTTTGGTTACGCAATAGTAATTAAAAATAATGTTTATTATTTAATTGATGCTCGTGACTATGAATGTTGCAAGAGCCAATTAAAAAATATTAAATGTGTTTTATATAAAACACCATCTGATTTAAATAAATTAATTAAACAACTTAAAATTAAAACATTGATGTTTGAAAGAGACTATATCTCTTACATTGATTTTAATGATGTATTAAAACCATTAAAAATTAAATTGATTCCAGCTGACACAATGATTTTAAGAGCGCAAAAAACTAAAGAAGAAATTGCTTTTATAAAAAAGTCAATGGATATTGCTGTTAGAGCAATTGATTTTATTAAAAAAACCATTAAACCTGGAATGACAGAATTAATGGTAAAACAAGCACTAACTGTTAAGATGATAGCAGAAGGAGCAACTGCCACTAGTTTTGATTTAATAGTTGCTTTTGGTGAAAATACTGCTAATCCACATCACCAATCAACCAATAGAATATTAAAGAAAAATGAATTTATCACTTGTGATATTGGCTGTATTTACAAAGGATATTGCTCAGATATTACAAGAACATTTTGGCTAGGCAAACCTTCTAAGAAAATGTTAGAAATGTATAACCTTGTTTTACAAGCAAACAAAAAAGGTATTGCTGCAGCAAAAGTAGGTATTTTAGGGAGTAAACTAGATGCAGTTTGTAGAGATCATATTTCTGCAAACAAAAAATATGCTAATTTATTTGTTCACGGAACAGGGCACGGTGTTGGTATCGAAATTCATGAATTACCAAATGTTAAACCGACATATCATCAACCTATTTTAGATAATTCAATAATTACTATTGAACCTGGAATATATGAACCAGGATTCGGTGGAGTGAGAATTGAAGACTCGATCCTTGTTACTAAAAAAGGTGTTGAAGTATTAACGGCTAAAGCTACTAAATAAAAAAATGCAAGAATGACTCTTGCATTTTGTTTTTTATAAATGGCGGAGACGATGGGACTCGAACCCATGCACCGTAGAACGATCTAACACCTTAGCAGGGTGTCCTCTTAACCACTTGAGTACGTCTCCAAAAGTTAATATTATTATAAAAAAAATATGACCATATAATATTATTGTTTATATGGGATTACCAATAGTTAGCACTAAACTTGCAAAATTTGCTAAAAAATTAATTTCTGATAAGAAATATCGTGATAGTTCAAACATGTTTATTTGTGAATCAGCAAAAGTAATTAAAAACATTATGTCTCAAGGATATAAATTAGTTAATTTATTAATTACTTCTGATTCTAAATATTTAAATGATTTTAAATCACTACCTAATGTAGGATTAATTAGTAATCAAACATTAAAGTCTATTTCCTTATTGAAAAATTCAGATGGTACAATTGCTATCTTTGAAAAGAAAGTAAACAAGATTCAAATTAAAACCAATGGTAAATATTTAGTTTTGAATAAAATTCAAAACCCTGGTAATTTAGGAACAATAATTAGAACGGCTTGTGCTTTTGATATAGATGGAATCTATATCACCAATGATTCAGTGGATTTGTACCATCCAGAAACAATTAGGAACACTATGGGATACATTGGTATTACTCCGATTGCTACATATTACAACTACTTTGATGTAATTTCTTTGTTACAAAAAAATCACATTAAAGTGTATGCAACGGCATTAAATCAAAAATCAACCGATGTTAATAAAGTTAAGTTAACAAAAGGAATAGCAATTGTTTTTGGTAATGAAGGGAATGGATTAAACCATAAAGAAATTAGAGTCTGTGATCAATCAATATATATTAATACAAACCCTAAAGTTGAATCTTTAAATGTAGCGATTGCTGCTGGAATAATCTTAAGTAAGATTAATTAATATGAAATCTGTTGTAGTTAATAAAAATGATGCTAATCAAAGAATAGATAATTTTATAAAGAAAGTTTTTCCTAAACTTTCGTTAACTCAAATTTATAAATACTTAAGAATTAAAAGAATTAAAGTTAATAACAAAAAAGTACCTATTAACTATCAGTTGCAGCTTAATGACAAAATTGATTTATATATCAATGATGAACTGTTGTCTAACGACAATAAAAAAGATTTTTTATTAACTAATAAGCCAATTGAGATTGTTTATGAAGATGACAATATTTTATTAGTTAATAAACCAATTGGTTTAGTTGTTCATGAAGATGAAACAAATAATACAGACACGCTATTGAATAGAATAAAAAATCATTTAATTAAAAAAGGTGAATGAGATTATCAAAATGAAAACTCCTTTGCACCAAGTCTTGTAAATAGAATTGACCGTAATACAACCGGAATTGTCATAGCTGCTAAGAATGCGGAATCATTAAGAATCCTTAATGAAAAAATTAAAAATCATGAAATAAAAAAAACTTACTATGCAAGAGTTTGGGGGATTATTGATCCAAAACAAGATGAACTTACAGGGTTTTTAACAAAAAATTCTAAAACTAAAATGGTTAAGATTTCTAAGAAACCTATTAGTAAAGATTCAAAACAAATCATAACTAAATATAAAACTATCTCTCATGATAAAGAAACTAGTTTGTTAGAAATTGAATTAATAACAGGTAAAACACATCAAATAAGAGCTCACATGGCCTTTATTGGCCATCCGTTAGTTGGCGAACAAAAATATTCTAATGATAGTGTTAAAAAAACAAAAGGCTTTCAACACTTATGTGCATATAAAATTAAATTTTGTTTTAAAACGAACGCTTCAACTTTGAACTATTTAAATAACAAAGAATTCAAATTAAAATCTATTAATCTATAGATTAATATTTTTATAATATTTATGTTTGTTTGTTAAATTGAATATGGTTTGTTTAATATGAATAAAGATAACGTTTTAAAAATTGTTAAAAACCCTATGTTTAAAAATACTATGTATTTTGTTTATGTAGGACTAATAATTTTATTTTCTATATTAGGAATAGCTGATCAAATTTCAGGGTTTGTGCTAAGATCATCAAACCCAATCGGAGTAGGTACACTATCGATTTTCGGATTTATAGCAATGATCTTAATTCTTTTGTTCATAGTCTATAAGATTGCTCAATTAATTAAAAATAAAAAACCAGTTACTCCTACAAAAGAATAAATTAAATGAAATTTAATAAATTAGCATATAAAGTAAAAATACTTAATATGCTTTTTATTTTTTGTATATAATACACTACACATAATAAATAGGAGGAAATAAACTTGGTAAAGATTAGATTAACAAGACTTGGAAAACATAAAGATCCATTTTACCGTATAGTAGCTACTGACTCTAGAACAAAAAGAGATGGTGGTTTCATTGCTATATTAGGTACATATGAACCGTTTTCAGGTAAGACTGTTATCAACAGTCAATTAACTTTAGATTTCTTATCTAAAGGTGCTCAACCTACTGATACAATTCTTAATTTATTTAAGACTAATGGTATCTGAGCTGAATTTTTAAAAACTAAGAATTCTAAAAAGGCTAAGAAACACCGTAGACCAAAGAAAACTAAAAAAGCTGCACCTAAAAAAGCTGCTGCTCCAAAAACTGCTGAAGTAAAAACTGAAGCTAAATAGTAATGCGCATTACAGTTTTAACTTTGTTTCCTGAAATGTTTAAAGGCGTTATTGATGAATCAATAATAGCCCGTGCAATTCATGATAAAAAAGTTGAGATTAAAATTATTAACTTTAGAGATTTTTCTAAAGACAAACATAAAAAAGTTGATGATTACCAATATGGTGGTGGTGCTGGAATGGTGCTTAAATTACAACCAATAGTTGATTGTTTGAAATCAATTAAGACAAAAAACTCACATGTTGTATTAATGTCGCCCCAAGGCAAACAATACAATCAAACTAAAGTAAAACAACTGGCAAAATACAAAGATTTAATAATTATTGCCGGTCATTACGAAGGGTTTGATGAAAGAATTATTCATTATGTTGATGAAATAATTTCAATAGGTGATTATATTCTTACTGGAGGAGAAATTCCTGCAATGGTTTTAGTGGATTCAATCACAAGAACATTAAAAGGAGTAATCTCTAAAGATTCATTAGAATCTGAATCCTTCAATAATAATTTGTTAGATTATCCAATCTATACAAAACCATTAAATTTTGAAGGACATAAAGTACCAAACATATTATTGTCAGGTAATCACAAACATATTAATGAGTTTAGAAATAAACAAAGATTAATAAAAACAAAAAGGATGCGTAAAGACATTATGAAGAAAGGAAAATAATTCATGAAAAAAATTAATAGTAAAAAAATTCTAAATCAATTAGAAAAAACTCAAATGAGAGATGATTTACCTGAATTTCGTTCAGGAGACACAATTTCTGTACATGTTAAAGTTACTGAAGGTAACAAAACAAGAGTACAAAGATTTGATGGTATTGTTTTAAAAGTAACAGGTAAAGGACTATCTAAGTCATTTACTATCCGTAAAGAATCTTCTGGAATTGGTGTTGAAGAAACATTCTCTTACCATTCACCATTAATTGTTAAAATTGATGTTAACAGACGTGGTAAGGTTAGACGTGCTTATATTTCATATATGAGAGAACGTTCAGGAAAATCTGCTCGTATTAAACAAGCTAAGAAATAATTTCTAGTCAGTCATGGATAAGAATAACAAGAATCCAAAGACAAAAAATTTTAAAGTTGGTTCTTTTCACCACGTTAAAGTTAAAAATGGAAGTATAAAGTTTAAAAAACTTTATCAACTTTCTACTTGACAACGTTATCTAACTGCTATTCTTGTTGGAATAATTATGGCAGTTATAGTTCAATTTTTAATCAAAAACACTGGACTATATAATACAGGTTTGTCAGCGATTATCCAAGGATTCTCTAGATTAGTTTATACTGTTATGAATCACAACGGTGTAAACAAGAGTACTGCTGAACTAACTTTCAATTTGTTATTCTGAATAACATATTTTATTTTAAATATCCCTTTATTTATTTTTTCTTATTTCAAAGTTGGTAAAACATTCACTAAACTTACATTAGTTTATTTATTTTTTAATACATTGTCAGGGTTTGCATTATCTTCAATAAAAGGTGTTAATGATATATTTATTTTTGGTAAAACAATCTCAGAGTCTAGTAATGTTTTAGCGGAAAACAAAGTATATGTAATGCCTTTTTATTTTAGTGGCCATCCAGATCTATTTGATACAGAACATGATCCAATTAAAACTTTTTTCTTATTTTTAACAGCTAGTATTTATGGATTGTTGTCATCAACAGCTTTTTCAATTATTTATATAATTGGAAGTTGTTCAGCAGGATTAGATACTCTTTCAATTTACTATGCTACTAAAAAAGGGAAAAGCATTAGTAATATATTAGTAATTATTAATACTGTTTCAATGGTAATTGGATCTACAATGGGTTCGTATTTGTCGGCTGGAATCATTGATAATAATTGTTATAGTTGACAATTCTTCTTCTCAGCAAATCTATTTGCTTCTTATTTAAGTATTATTATTTTCGGCTTTACTTTAAACAAATATTTCCCTTTAAATAAAAATGTTAAAGTAGAAATTTTTTCAGATAGTCAAACTGAAATTCGTAATTATTTGTACCAAAATAATTACACTCACCCATTATCTATCTTTGATAACACAGGCGGTTATAGTTTGAGACAACATAAAATGTTGATGACTATTTGTATGTATATTGAGTTACCAAAATTAATTAACAACATTAGAGACATTGATAAAAATTGTTTAATTGTTGCAACAATTATTGATGACATTGATGGAACTGTCAATGTTTGACAACAAGGATCAACAGAAGAATAAACTATGGGGAAGATTAATTGGTTTCCAGGGCATATGGCAAAAGCCATTGCTGATTTGCAAACCAAAAAGAAAAATTTTGATATGTTAATAGAAATTGTGGATGCGCGTTGCCCACATATTTCTAGTAATCATGAATTATTACAAAGTTTTAACTTACCAGTATTAACAATTGCTGTTAAACAAGATCTTGCAATTGTTGATAATAGTTTTTTGAACATTTCCACAAATGACAAGAAAGCAAGAAAACTTATTCTTAATAGAATTAAACAAGAATTAAAGCCTAAGATTGATAAAGCTAGATCTAAAGGATTATTAAATCCTCAATTTAATATTTTAGTATTAGGTTTACCTAATATAGGTAAATCTTCATTTATTAATTTATTACTAAATAAAAATAATTTAATAGTTCAAAACTATCCAGGGGTAACAAGAAAACAAACACTAGTAAAAATAGATAATATGTTATTTCTAAATGATTCTCCTGGAATACTATTTAAAAACATTGATGACGACACTACGGGATACATTTTATCTTTGATAGGATGTATTAAAAAAGAAGTAGTACCAATGTATGAAGTAATTAAATTTGCCTATGAATTTTATTGCAATAAATATCCTAATCAAATTAAACAAAAATTTGAATTAAATGAATTTGGCAATTTTGAACATTTTTTAGAAAATGTATGTAAAAAATACCAATTCATTTTAAATGGCAATACACTTGATAAAGAAAGAGCATTAGAATATTTATATTCTATGTTTATGAATGGAAGGATTTGCAAGGTAAATTATGAAAACTAACATGTACCTTTATGAAAATAAATTCTTTCTTAAAAATGCTAAACACATTGCTGGTGTAGATGAAGCTGGTCGTGGGTGTTGAGCAGGTCCGTTAGTAGTGGCCGCTTGCATTCTACCAACAAAATATAAAAATGATCATATTAGAGATTCAAAAACATTGTCTATTAAAAAAAGACAACAATTATTTGACATCATCATTAAAGATGCATTAGACTACCAAATCATTTTTATTGATCCAGAAGAAGTTGATAAACTAAATCCTAAAGAGGCATCTATTGAAGGAATGCGTCGTGCCTTAACTATGTTAAAAGTTTCTCCAGATGTTGCTTTAATTGATTTTGAAAAAATTCCTAATTTAAAAATTAAACAACAATCAATTGTTAAAGGAGATGCTAAATCAATTAGCATTGCTGCAGCTTCTATTTTAGCTAAGGTAGCACGTGATAACTATATGATTAAGATTAACAAAAAGTACCCTCAATATAACTTTAGTAAACATAAAGGTTATGGAACACTTGAACATGTTAAAGAAATCAAGAAGTATGGTCCAATTAAAGGTTTTCATAGATTTTCTTATAAACCAATTAAAAATATAATAAACCATGTTTAATATATAATTTATCTCATTACTATGGAAAAATTATTATCAACAATTAAAAAAATTAAAGATTTAGACTATAACCAAAAATTTGAAATCAAGAAATTATTTGCTAATCCAGATACTCTTGAAGCTCAACGTAACCAAATGAAGAGCATTAATCCAAAAGCTACTCCTGATGAAGTTGAAAAGAGAGTTTTCAACTTAGTTGTTAGAGACAACATTTTCAATGCAATCATGAATTACATTGTTACATGTTATGAATTTAGCATTGACAAAAGTGAAATTGAAAAATATTCTGAAAGAGTAAAAACTATTTACAAGAATGCTCCTGCAGAAAAGATTAATGAAATTACTGAAATTACTCTTAAGAAAACTCTAGTTTTCTCTGAATTGGCAAAATTATGAGACATCAGAACTACTGATGAAGAAACTAAGAATTCATTACAAAATTATTACAAGATGACTAACAATCCTATTAGAGATATCTTGGAAAACAAAAATCAATTTGAAGGTTACAAACAAATGATTCAAGATCAAAAAATAACTGCAGAAATCATTATGAGATTTAAAAATGTTAAAATTGATCTACCAAAACCAGATACTAATAAACCACAAGAACAAACTAGTAAATAAAAAAACAGGCCATAAAGTTTTGTGCTATTTTACATTTTTATAAAAATTTCTGATTTGTGATATAATAAAATTAAAATTTTTATAAAAAGGAAAAAATATGAATAAAAAATTAATCAAAACTATAGCAAGTGTTACTTGCGGTTTCGGAGTTGTAGGAGGAATTTCTGCATGCTCTTTAGTTGGTAAAAACAACAATTCTGCTATCATGGCAAAATGTGTAGTTAACAATAGCAATGCTTTAGTAGCTAACACATACACAGTATCTTTAAGCTCATCTTCTATTCGATCTAGTAACTCAATTCACATCGATTATGACTACCTTGTAAATGGTTCAGAATTCTATGGTGAAATGATGGCTTCTTCATTAAACTATGTTGTACATTATGATGCAAATAGTACATTGAAATTTAAAAACGACCATTCTAGCCAATCTATATTCTCAATTAAAGAACTTCCAGGAGTAACGGTTGATGGATGAGTAGATGGTACATTTAAAAGTTGATCTGCAATTCCATTTACAACAACTGACACTATTAATTTAAACAATCACCATCTAACATATGATGGTTCTGTTGCAAATCCTTACTGATTTATTAGTTCTAAACACGTTGGAACTCAATGTGGATTTCTTTCAGGTGACAATCGTTACAATAATGGCGATGACTTTTTTAGTGCTTTATATGTAACAATTGATGATAATGGTCAAATTTCATGTGATACAAGCAAACACCAAGTTTTACACTGAGGTGCTAGAAGTCAAAAAGACATGTATTCAAAGAAAGATTTAGCTGGAGATTCTACAACTGAAAACATTATTAAACAAAGCTGATCTAATAACTAATTAAAATATTTTTTATATAAATCCCTCAAAACTTGAGTGGTCCCAAATCGCACTTTATATTTCAATTTTAAAAAACAGGCCATAAGGCTTGTTTTTTATTTATATTTAATATATTATTATCAATGAGTTGAAATGATAAATGCAGCTATAACAGCAGCGACCATGAATATTATTATTAATACAAGAGATATTCATGTAAATGGTTTTTTATTAATTGACACTTGGAATGATCAATATATAAATGATTCAATTATTAAACCGATCCATCCTATTACACCAACAACTAAACCAATTCATCCTAAAATATTAGCTAATGCATTATCACTTTCTAAACCATTTAAAGAGAAACCAAATAATACTCCAAAAAGAATTCCAATGAATGCGCATAATGATGAAATCACTCCAAATCAAATTGATTTTTGTCTTTTAGTAGGATCTTTTTTAATTTGCTGAGCCTTTAAAAAACTTTTATTTCATTTAAAAATTAAGTTTCAAAAATTATTTCCTGAGCTTGCCATATAAAAGGATTATAGATGTAAAGTGTTAAATATTTAATATAACTAAATAAATAAAAGAAACTTTTATGATTAAAAGAGATCCTGATCCGAATAAAATATATCCAGTTAAAAATTGTAAAACAGTTATACATATTAAACCAACAATAAAAAATAAAAATATCATTGTTGGAGAATTTTCATATTTTAGCGATTTAGATTTTGAAAAACATGTCACACATCATTATGACTTTGTTGGCGACAAATTAATCATTGGAAAATTTTGCCAAATAGGCAAAGGTGTAGAGTTTGTTATGAATGGAGCAAATCACAAAATGGATTGTGTTTCCACTTATCCATTTTACATTATGGATTCTTGAAAACAAAATGCTCCTAAACTTTCAGAATTACCAATTAAAGGTGACACAATTATCGGAAATGATGTTTGAATAGGGCAAAATTGTACAATTCTTCCAGGAATCCACATAGGAGATGGCGCAATAATAGGTTTAAATAGTACGGTCGCTTCTGATATACCTCCTTATTCAATAGCTGTTGGTAATCCTGCAAAAGTCATTAAAAAAAGATTTGATAACGAATTAATAAAAATTCTTTTAAAATTCAAATGGTGAGATAAAAAACCTGAAGAAATTAATGAATTAATTCCTTTATTGACTTCTAACAATATATCTTTAATAAAAAGAGAATTAAAGAAAAAGATAAAATAAATAACTTAGTGCCCTTAATATTTTTATTTTTATAATATAAACACTATGGAAAACAATTTTACTGACCAAGAGCAAAGTAGAAGAAATAAACTAACTCAATTGGTTAATGAAGGAAATGATCCGTTCAAATACGAAAGATTTGAACGTAATTTTACTTCTTCTTCTTTTAAAGAAAAATATAAAAATAACTCTAAAGAAGAACTTCATGAATGCACAGATGAAATTAAAATTGCTGGTCGAATTATGGCTATCAGACAAACTTTTGCTGTTTTAAAAGACTTTGATGGTACAGTTCAACTTTATATTAATAAAAAAACTTGTGATCCAAAAATTTGACATTTATTTTCTAAAGTATTAGATATTGGTGATATTGTTGGTGTTCAAGGAACGCCAATGAAAACTAACACTGGTGAATGTACAGTTAAAATTAACAATTTAGTAATCCTTTCTAAATCATTAAGACCATTACCAGAGAAATTCCATGGTTTGCAAGACGAAGAAGTTAGGGCAAGAAAACGTTATGTTGATTTAATCATGAACAGTGAATCAATGAACACATTTGTTTTGCGTAGCAAAATAGTTTCATTAATTAGAGAATATTTAAATTCGTTAGGATACATTGAAGTAGAAACTCCAATTCTTCAATCAATTTTAGGAGGAGCAGCTGCTCGTCCGTTTGTTACTCATCACAATGCTCTTGATCGCGAATATTATTTAAGAATAGCTACAGAATTAGCTCTTAAAAAATTAGTAGTTGGTGGTTTTGAAAAAGTTTATGAAATAGGTAGAAACTTTAGAAATGAAGGAATGGATGCTACACACAACCCCGAGTTTACATCTATTGAGGCATATACTGCATATTCTTCTATGGAAGATCAAATGGATTTGTTAGAAGAAATCATTAAGTATGTTACAAAAAATATTGGAAAGCAAAATTTTGAATATAAAGGTGTAAATCTTGATTTTAATCAAAAATTTAAAAGAATCAACATGGTAGATGCTATTAAAGAAGCAACTAACATTGATTTTAATCAAATCGATTCTGATCCTAAGGCAATTGAAATAGCAAATGAAAAACACATCGAATTATTACCTCATGAAAAAAATAGAGGTCATATTATCAATAAGTTTTTTGAAACTTATTGTGAAGAACGTTGTGTCCAACCAACGTTTGTTTATGGTCATCCAATTGAAGTATCTCCATTAGCTAAAAAAGATTCAAAAGATCCAAGGTATACTAAGAGATTTGAATTATTTATTTGTGGTAAAGAATATGCAAATGCATTTAGTGAACTAAACGATCCAATTGACCAAAAACAACGTTTTGAAAATCAACTAAAAGAAAAAGATTTAGGAAATGATGAAGCTAATGAAATGGACAATGATTTCATTGAAGCTCTTGAATATGGGTTGCCACCAACAGGTGGATTTGGATTAGGAATTGATCGTCTTGTTATGTTATTAACTAACAACACAACGATTCGTAATGTATTATTATTTCCTCACATGCGTGATGAAAAATAATTTATGATTAACAACTTTAAATCTTATTTTCCAATTAATTACAAACCAAAATATGATTTAGATAAAACTATAAGTTTTATCAATGATTTTAACCTTGCATTTATCAGTATGTTAGAAGAAAGATTCAATTCTATTCAAGTTGATTATCCTTTGATTTCTCATGTTGATGGTACAAATATGAATGATTGCATTTATCGTAAGATATCTTTTGATAATGCATCATCAAAACTACCTTATATTGTAAATAGTGAAAACTTTGATTATTTTAAACAACTTGGAAATAAACTTAATATTTCTTCTGACAAATCACTTATTGCCAAAACAAAATTGATTAATAGAGATTCCAAATTGACAAATACAGATTCATTAATTAAAGACGTGTTGTATTTATATACAACTCAACAAACAACTCATAATGAATTTAAAGATTCAGCTAAAAGTTTAGTTGAATCTATTGTGAATAGTTTCAAAATAATTTTTAATGAAGAATTATTAAAGAAATACAACATTACAGATAAAGATATTGAAAACATTAATGTTGCAAATATTAAAGATATTATTCCAAAAAGATTAAGACAAGAAGAATATTCTCAATACATTGATATGTATTTAAGTTCTAAAGGTCCAACTTTAATTTTAGGAACAGATGATGCTACATTAAATGAATTTAATGAATGTAATAACAAGGACTTAACTAAAAATAATGAATCTGCTTCTTTATATATTTACATTCCTAAAATTAAATCAAGAATTAGATTGTTAAAGTTTTACTCATTAAATATTTCTATACGTGAAGATATAGGAGAACATAGGTTCTTAGTTGCATTTGATTTGTCTAACTTTTATATGTATTTATTAGATAAGCTACATATAGCAGAAGTTGTAGCATCTGTTTGAGATGATGAATTTATTCAATTTACAAAAACAAACAATATAAAGATTTTGTAATATGGCAAAATATGTTACTAAATACTTTTATTTAAATAGCTTTAATAGAACAGATGACCAACTGTTAGTTGGTAGTATTGCAATCAATGATTTTTTGCATAAAGAAATTGTTAAAGAAATAGAACAAAGTAACAATAAATTTAATGAATTTGACGAAACAGATGATGAGTCTATAAAAGAAGAAGATGATTCATTTTCTTTATATAAGCAATATAAAGAAACTGTTTCTGAAAATCAATTAAAGAATTTAGCTGATATAGACCCAAAGGTTTATGAAGGAAACATAATAGATGAAGAATCAAGAAAGTTTGTTACTAAACAATTTCCTGATTGTCAAGCAATTGACTTATCAAAAGATCATTTAACAAATGAAGATGCTTTTGAAAAAACAAAAGAATTATTAACTAATAATGATAACATCATTATTTTTCAAAGTGTATTCATTACTAAAAATAAAAAAGCAATTACTAAGCCTGATGCTATTGTTAAAAGAAATGGTAAAGTTTATATCATTGAAACAAAAGGGACTACTAGCACAAAATTTGTTCACATACTTGATTTGTTTTATCAAGTTAATGTTATTGAAGATTCAATGGATATTGTTTTGGAAAATTATTATTTATGTATTGTTAAATATGAACTATTACCTTTTGGACAAGTATCTTTTGTTTTAGTAGATAAATGCCATGATGGTAAAACGCCTAAGAGTTTTGATACCTATACAAAAAAAGATGAATATAAAATTCTTTCTTTAGAAGCTAAATGCGCAAAGAAAGCTTATGCAAAAGAACATTTAATATGAGAAGATAAAGATGATGGTTCAAATGAGGTACCATCAATTAAGGAAATGATACAAACAACATCTGGTAAGAGTAATTTTCTATCAACAATATGCGCTGATATTAAACAATTTTGGGAGACGATTGATCGTTTGCACGATTTAATGCAAAAACCAATTCCGGATGTTTCAAAGATAAATTATGAACCGGTTCAAAAATACAAAATGTCTTACAAAGATGTAGATTTTTGATTGCTATTAAGAGACTATTATTATTTTTCAAATAATCTAGATTATTTGCCTTTTCAATTTTCTGGAAAGTTATGCAAATTTGAAGTTGCTTGTAAAATATACAATATGATAAAAGGAAAAAATGTTCCATTTCAAACAGTTATTAATTTGTTTGAAACTAACAAATTTACTCTTGCTAATGGTAAAACATGAAATAAACCTACAGCATTAAAACAATATTTATTTGGAATTTCAAAATCTAAAAATGCTCCATATTTTTCTGAGCATGCAATTGAATTTATTAAAAGTATTAGAGACAAAAAAGTTTATTTTGATTTTGAATCTCTAAATTTAGCAATTAGAGTTGTGGATAAGTATCCACCTTTTATGCAAACTGTAAATCAAGTGTCTGTTGTAATTGATCGTGGTAAAGGACTTGGGTACCTTGAAGAAATAGAACCAGTTGTTATCGATCCTGTTAATGGAATTAATAAAAATGATTTTAAAACAATCATTGATGCTTGTTTGCCTTCAAAAAATTTAGAAGAATGTAAAGAATATGACTACATTGTTTTTAATAAAAATTTTGAAACAATTAGACTTAGAGAGATGGCTGAATATATAAATGAACCAGAATACAATGAAAAAGTAAAAATTATTAATGACAACATTGTAGATATTGCTGAATCGTTTATCATAAACAAAGATAACAAGTATGTTGTCTTTAAAGAACTTAAAGGTTTTTATTCAATTAAAAAAGTTCTACCATTGGTAGAAAAATATGCTAACCACATTTTTAAAGCTGCAGGTTGTGTAAATTACAAAACAGGTTTAGATGGAATCCATAATGGTACTGAAGCACAAAATGCCTCTACAAAAAGATTCTTTAATAAGTTATCAGATGAAGAATGAAAAATTAATGTAAAAAATTTAGGAAAATATTGTAACAACGATGTTCGTGCAATGATAGCTATTGAACATTATCTAAAATCATTAATTAACTAATACTCTATATAATTTAATTAATATGAAATTTTTATTATTAAAAGAAAAAAATAAAAACCAAAGAGTATTATTAGTTCCAAATGATATTAAAACATTAACTTCTAAAGGTGCAGAAATTTATATTGAACCTAATTACGGTAGTAGTTTAGGATATCCTGATCATGAATATGTATCTGCTGGTGCAACTATTAAGAAGAACTATATGTCTGACATTTCTTCTTATCATGTAATTTGCAAAATCGGAAGCGTTTGCTCAAAGATTTTAAAAAAATTGACTCCTACACAAATAGTTTGAAACTATGCAAATCCAATAAATGAAAACAAATATCTTTACCAATTGCTTAAATACAATACCACTATGGTATCAATTAAATCTATTCAATATACAAAAGATGGATCCATCTTTAAAGTTACTGAACAATTAAAAGGGCAATTGGCTGCAAGTGTTATAGGTTTTTATTTATCTAGATACCAAAAGAAAGGGTTAGGAAAAGTTTTTGGTAAAGTCGAAGACTTTAACTCAAACTTATTTATTATCGGTGGTTCAAATGCTGCTGGAAAATCATTAATTAAATCAGCACTTGCTTTAGGAAGCAATGTAGTTGTATTTGATTACAACGAAGCTGATTTAGAAAAAGTAAAAAATAATAATGATTACAAACAATTATGCAAGATTAATGATTGTACATTATCTGTATTTAAATATGATTATGAAAAATTATTTTCAATGCTAAGACAAGCTGATGCTGTTGTTTGTGCAGCTAATGATCCAAACGAACCAACACACACAATTTTTAATGAAAAAATGATTACTTCAATAAACAAAGGTGCTGTGTTTGTAGATTTAGCTAGCGATTATGGTTTTGCTAGTCAAACAGAATCTAAACAAACAAAATTATCAAAAGCTGTTTTTACAACAGCTGATGTTATTCACTTTAATGTAGGCAATGTAAGTCATTATTATCCAAAAACATTCTCTGCCTTAATTTCTAAAATTAATACTGAGCTATTAGAAGAAGTTTTAAAAAATACTTTTAATTTAGAAACTTCTCCTGTTTTAGGTAATGCAGTAATCACTTATAAAGGTAAAATTACAAATTCTACAATTGCAAATTCCCTTAAATTAGAATACACTCCTTTAAAGAGAATTGTAAAGGATTAATAGTAAACTTCTTACTCTTAGTAACATAAAGCAATGTTTGGAAAAATTCTGAAAAATAATTAGACAAATTTTAAACAAATTCTAAACAGTTTTTTCGTATTTTCCTATTATGATCTTTTATGAAAAGATAAATATAAGAGAATATGTCAAATAAAAAATTAGTTAAAACAGGAAAACCTAGGAGTTTCAAAATTCTAGAAAAAATTGATGATATAATAAAATTGCAACAAATGAAAGAAGTTTCAGGTAGAAAAGTCAATCCTAAAAACAATAAAATATCGTTAAAAGATATTGTGTTTGAAATGCGTGAAGAAATGCGTAATGGGTTTACTCAAATTAATAAACGATTAGATAATCATCAACAATCTATTGATGAACTAAAAACAGATGTTAATGTATTAAGAACTGATGTTAATACATTGAAAGGTGATGTTAATACATTGAAAACAGATGTTAATACATTGAAAGGTGATGTTAATAACATAAAAGTCGTTATGGTTGATTTAATTGAAACAAACAGTTTGAAATTAACAAAAACAAAATTAAGTTAAATAAAATAATTTATAGATTATTTCTAAAATCAATATAATAACTTTTGCACATATCAGCAATTTAATATAGTTGTTAAATAAATTGATAGGTAAGCTGTTACAAGTAAGTATGCTGAAATGCCGAAAGTATTAGTATCAATTTACCCAACTAGGATTAAAATCGGTCTCTTATGTGCACTACACATAAGGAGTTATATAAATGTCAAGATATACAAAAAGTATTTTTAAGAAATCTAGAAGATTAGGTTTTTCTATTTTAGAAGATAACAAGGAATTCTTAAAAGGAAAGAAAAGAACATATGCCCCTGGTCAACATGGTGCAGATAAACACAAAGTTTCAGGTTATGGTCAACAATTACAAGAAAAGCAAAAACTTGCTTTAATGTATGGAATGAATGACCGTCAATTTAGAAGATTATTCCAAATCGCTAAGAAAATGAAAGGTTCTACAAGTATGAACTTATTAATCGTATTGGAATCTAGATTAGACAACTTAGTTTACCGTATGGGCTTTGCTAAGACAAGACGTGCAGCAAGACAAATGGTAAGCCACGGTCACATTCTATTAAATGGTAAAAAATGTTCAATTCCTTCAGCAATTGTTCCTTTAAATTCAACAATTGAAGTTAAAGAAGCTTCTAAGAAAATGGCAGCTTTAGGTGAAAACGAAACAAGAGGAACTCTTCCATTCGTTAAAACTGATTTTGCTAAACTTTCTGGTCAATATGTAAGATATCCAGAAAGAAAAGAACTTAACCAAGAAATCAACGAAACATACGTAGTTGAATGATTCAACCGTTAGTTAATTTTTCTTAAAAATTACCTTAAAGATAGATCTGTTTCAGGTCTATCTTTTTTTGTTGATGAATAAAATATTGTAGTGAACATGAAATGAGTTTTATTGTTTGTTCTTATTTTAGTTTTTTGTTTTAAGCACTTCATCCATCATAGTTACTATTAATTTATATGCTGGATGATCATAAAATTTGTCCATTTTTATTGATCTTGTTTTTACTGCATTATCAATTTTTTTGAATTCTTTAAGAATTTCTTCCATTTCATTCTTAATTTCTTCTAATGTGAATTTATTTAAGCAATCATTTAGGAATGCTTTTCAATATTTGTCATTCTTTAGGAAATCTTCAGGTCTTGTAGAAGTAATATAATTTGAATTGTGTAAAAGTTGAGAAAAAGCAAAATATGCTTCTTTAGACATTATTCTTTTTATAAAAATATAATTTTCTATCTTGACGAATATAGATTTATATTCCTTTTTTTTAGAAAAAACTCACATGTAGTCATTAAATTCACGAATAGAAATAGCCATAGATTTAAAAATTAAAAAAATAAGGTTGTTAAAATCATTCAATATCAATTCATTGTTGAAATCAGGCCTTTTAAGAGTTTTTATATAATATGGAAATAATTGATTGATTTCTTGTAAGTTATATATGTTATTTAATATGTCAAAACAAACCATATCTAATTTATTTCTCCGTCTAATAGAATGATCAATTTCTTCATAACATTCATCAAGACTTGTATATTTTTCTATTGATTTTCTTCAATCATTTTTTTTACACATTTTTGCTAATTAAATTTATTTTACTTTAATTCTAATATTTATTTGCAAATAATCCGTTTTATTTTTACATTATTATAAATAATCATAAATTAAAGAATTAATAATACACTTATAATGTATAGTATCTATGGATTTACAAGATATAAAAAATAAGACTATAGAAATGATAAAAGATTTAAGCAATAGAGGTCTGTTGATTGAAAAACAAACTGAAGTTGCTACAAATGGTCTAAACTTAATTGATATATATATATATATAGTCAATCAAGCAAGAAACGAACAAGAAGTTAATGTAATAGCTAATTTAATTAAAGGATTACAAGAAGGTTTTAATTTTCAAAGAGTACCAACAATTACAACAAATACTTTAACAATATTAGAACCTTCAAAATATCAAAAAGGTGAAATCTCTCCTACTCATAATAAAGTTATCATTTGCGATAATACCATTGAAAAAGAAAATTGAGAAAAAATTAACAATAAAATAGATAGGTTAAACAAAGAAAAACCGTTTGATTATAAAAAAGAAATTGAAACGTTAAAAAAAGAACAATTTATCCTGGCGCCTGATAATTTAGATGTTTTAAATAATTTACTTTGTGATAAAACAATACAAGACAACGGCGGCATTGACATAATATACATTGACCCTCCATATAATACAGGAAACAGCTCTCTTGGTTATAGAGATTTAAGAGAACAAAATGAATGATTAAATTTTATGAAAGCAAGGCTGGAGGTAGCCTCTGATTTATTATCTAATGATGGAATAATTTTTATTTCAATAGATGACAATATGCATTCTTATTTAAAAATAATTTGTGATGAAGTATTTGGAAAGAAACAATTTGTCGGTAATATTATTTGAGATAAAATGAATTTTCAACAAGGAGCTCATAATATACAAAAAAATCACGAATATGTTTTAGTATATTCAAAAAATGATTTATCTAATAAGAAGGTACTATTCAATGTAGATTCACAAAATTTAAAATTTTATACAGATGATTTTGGTACATATTATAGGGAGTATCCGTTTGATACATCCTTTGGTAATGATAAACTAGTAGATAGACCGAGCATGGGGTACATTTTTTACTATAACCCTAAAACAAATGAAAAAATTCTCTCTAATAATTATGTAAAAGACAAAGATATTATTAAAGAAAATAATATAGATAAAGTCTATTCATTTGACAAAGCTTTAATTTCAAAAGGTTTTGTTCCTATTTATCCTCCATTAAGAAAAGGAAATGTTTTAGGGTGTTGATCAAGAGGGATGGTTGATGCCAAAAATTTATTAGAAAAAAACTTATTGGATTTTGTAAAAACAAAAAGTGAATCATATAAAATTTATCCTAAAAAATACATAGAAGATGGTTTTTCTAAAACAAACGATCACCCTATTCAATCAATAATTAAATATTCTTCTAGTGATGGTACAAAAGTATTAGGGGAAATTTTAAATAATAAAAAATTTGGGAATCCTAAGAATGTTGATATGATTAAATTTTTAATCTCTTCATACAAAGCAAAAAAGGATCCATTAATTTTAGATTTTTTTGCCGGATCAGGAACAACTGCTCAATCTATACTAGAATTAAATAACGAAGATAAACAAAAAAGAAAAATTATACTTGCTACTAAAAAATTTGATTTTATACCGTCACTTAATAGTTGGGAAAACATTGGTGAAAATGTATTAATTGAGCGTATTTTTAGAATTTCATATGGAACAAATAAGGATGGAAAAAAACTCTCAAAAAAAGAATGTCCTTGATTATCACATAATACCCCTTTTAATATTGATTTTGATTATTTAGAAACAAAACAATATGATATTTCTTTAGAAAGTCAATTAAATCCTTATGAAATAATTGATTTATCCGTTTATGGATATATAGATATTCTTTCTCTTGATGAAAGAAAAAAAATAATAAATGCAAAATTCAATATCTTATTAAATCATTTAAATAAATAATTTTTATGTTGCTAGAAATTCAAGAAAAAAAGATTAATGAAGTAGTTTCGCTACTTTCAACTGAACAGTTTGACAAAAATCATCCTTTATATTTTCAATCCCCAACAGGAAGCGGTAAAACTTTAATGTTAGCAAGAATAATTGAAGAGTTTAAAAAAAATAATCCAAATGAAAACTTCTTATTTTTAGTTGCTTCAATTTCAACTGGTGGAATTGAAAAACAAAATTATGAATCTTTATATAATTCTCAATTAAAAGGTAGTAATTTTAATGTAGAGCATATACCTAGTGGTTTGACAACACCGTTGCGTCCAAGATATCATACTGATGTGTTAACGATTGGAGAAGCATCATTTAAAAATGGGTCGAATTTATTTAAATTAAAATTATTAGAATCTTATCTTGAAAAAGTTAGTGAAAACAAAAGAATAATTTTTATAAGGGATGAAGCCCACATTGGAACAAAGATAAATACTAATGACACATCACAAAATCTTTCAAAATTAAATAGATATTTTTATAAACAATTATGATTATCTGCAACATTAGAAAACGGAAAAGAGCAAATGATTCCTCATGTTTGCATGACTTTATCTGAAGCTCAAGATGCCGGATTAATTAAAAATAACATTAGTCTCTTTGATGGAGATATTGAAGACAATGAAAATGAGGAACATCTTTTTGAGCTAGCTTGTAAGAAGCTAAAAAAATTATGGGGTTCTAATGAGCATCCAGGAATATATAGAAAAATAAGTGATATCAAGGGCCAGATAATCAAACCAGCCCTTTTGGTTCAAATCTCTTCTAAAACAAAAGGTGAAGAAGAAATTAAACAAATTATTAATATTTGTAAAAAACACAATTTAAACTACGCTTATACCTTGTCCAAAAACAAAGAAGCATTTCAAGCATCCGGTTTACTAAAGTCTAGAAAAATAACTAGAAATGAATTACAAAAAAACGATTCTGATATTGATGTTATTATCTTTAAATTTGCAATAGCTACTGGTTGGAATATTCCTAGAGCTTGTATTTTAAGTCAATATAGAAATATTGACTCCGACAATTTGAGAATACAAACATTGGGTAGAGTTCTTAGAAATATATTTGTAGGTGATATAGAGAATTTTAATAAATTCGATGATGATGAGCAAAAAGAAATATTAACTTGTTATTTATATTCAGCCCATCAATCGGCAAAACAATATGAAACTTCAATTTTAAAATTAAAAGATAGTTTTATAAACGAAAAAGTTAAAAAAACATATCTCTCACAAACTTCAAAAGATGTTGAAGGAAGAGGTTATCTAGCAAAACACAATAATGACCTTGTAAGAGACTACATAAGTTTGTTTAACAAAGACATTAAAGGCACCAATATTGTTTCTTTGTTAAACAAGAACAAAACACTTGATATTAAAATACCAAAAAAAATTTTTTCTGGTAATCTAAGTGTTAAAAAAATTGATCAATCTCTTGATAAACAGGGGAAAATAGGTAAACACACAATTAATTGATTAGAAAAAACAATCTCTAATAAATTTCAATTAGAAAAAGAATTTAATAATTGATTACGTAGAAATTCTCCATATCTAAAAAAAATTTTTAATCAAGTCTTTAAACAAATAGGTTATATGAATTCTGTTTTATTCAAATGTAAAATTTTACAAGACATATCGTTTTCTAAGAAAATTATTGCTCAAAAACGTCATTATCAAACCGATTCTGAAAAAGAATCAAAATATGATTTAAAAATTAAAGAAATTAATTTACCTCGTATACAATTTTCTAATAATCCAAAAGAAAATATGTTGAATGCAGAGATTAGACATTTATCTCAAATTTTAACAACAACAATAAATGGTGAAAACAAACTTTTTTATAACTCTGATCCGAACTCGTCTAACAATAATTCTCCTGAACGTCATTTTCTTCAAGATTTAGATAGTTTTGTAAAATACAACAAAGATTTTTTATACTTTATTCACAGGAATGAGCGTTCTAAAGAAAGTGTCTCTTATATTTATCGTGATGAAAACGGTAATAAACACGAACAGTATCCGGATTATATATTGCGAACAAAAAATGGCACGACAATTATTTGTGAGATTAAAACCATTTGTGGTGGAATTGAATATATCAATTCTATAAAACACATTGAAAAAGGTTATTTAAGAAACTCTGAAAAAATTACTGATTATTTTTTTGGAATAATTAAACACGCTGATTACAGATATCAACTAGTGTATTATAAAGAAGGTAAAAGAGTGCCGATGGAATTTTTAGATTTAAAAGAGAAATTTAAAGATTTTGATTTTGACGGATTAACTGAATTAGATGTACTTTTCGACATAATTAAATGCTATGAAAATAATCGGATTAGCATAAAATAATTTTTTCAAAATTTAAAAAATTTGCATTTTCTTTAACATAATTAATAAAATTTCAAATATTCGTTCCTCTATATTCTTTTAACGGTTTAAATTTCACTTTAGTTTTGTTGTCATTAGAAATAATATAAGCTAGATTAAAAAAGATAGCTTTTATTTCAGATATATCTTTTTTTAATTCATCTTCAATTTCAGTTTGATATTTTTTTAAAATTTTGTTTGAGTGATTCTCACCAAAAGACAAAGTACTTCAATTATGAATAAAAAACGAAAGTTCTTCATAAACATCATTATTCAATATTTTCTTTAAAAAAGTAGTTTTCTCAAAAAACTCATTAATAGCAACATTCAGTTCATCGTTTCTACTTTTTATTGCATCAATACAATCAACAAAATCTCTTAACAAAACAACAAAATGCATCCAATTTAAATATGTAATTTCACTTGTTGTCTTTTCAATTAACTCTTTTTCTTGTAATGAAAGAATCTTTAGTGATGGCTTAGAATATTGAAACAAATATGCTTTTGATAAATTAATACATACAATAGCATTTATTAAACCATTAATTAGTAAAAATGTCCATTGAATTAAATCTTCATACTTTATTTTATTTGTTTTGTATCTGTTATTCTTTCTCACAATTATTCTTAATTTATTTTTTGTTTAAAAGAGCAATAATTACTTATTAATTTAGTTATTGCTTTTAAATCACTATAAACTATGATAATATTATATATTTATAAAAATATAAATTTTGCTAGTTAAGATTTTAATCAACAAATAAATATTTTTACATTTTTATCAGATTTATGGTATTATATATATACGCTTTCTATTGAGATTGCTGATACACCAAAGTGTGTTGTCAAGTATTAGGGAACTCAATAAGTGTAAAAAAGCGTTGAAAATAAATATCAGAAAGGCAACAAAAAAGTATGAATCAAGAATTAAGAATTAAATTATTTTCTTATGATCACGAACTATTAGACAAATCAGTTAAGAAAATAATTGAAATCGCGGTTAATACAAGCTGTGAAGTTAAAGGTCCAATTCCTCTTCCAACAAAGAAGGAAATTTTTACGGTTTGTAGATCACCACACGTATACAAACCAGCAATGGAACAATTTGAACGTAGAACCCACAAACGTTTAATTGTTCTTAAGAAAGCATCTATTCAAACAATTGATGCTCTTAAGAGATTAGTTATCCCATCAGGAGTTGAAATTCAAATTACTTTATAGTAATTTAGAAGATAGGAGAAGTTATGAAAAACATAATCGGAACTAAAGTGGGAATGATGCAAGTATTTGATGTTAATGGTAAACAATTAGCAGCAACAGTTGTAAGTTGTGAACCAAACCAAGTACTTGAAGTTAAAAAGAATGGCAACATCAAAGTGGGATATTTAGATGTTGAAAAAGCTCAAAGAAAATCAAAAGCTTATATTGGTATTTTTAAGAAAAATGGATACACTCCAAAAGAATTCATTAAAGAATTTAAAAATACTGAAAATTATAAAGTTGGAGATTTTATTACAGTTGATGCTTTTGAAAAAGGTCAATATGTTGATGTTCAAGGAACTACAAAAGGACATGGATTTACAGGTGCAATTAAACGTTGAAACTTTAAAGTTGGTCCTTTAGCACATGGTGCTGGATATCCTCATAGATATCAAGGTTCTGTTGCATTTGGTCGTGGTGGTAGTCAAGCTCAAAGAGTACCTAAAGGTAAAAAGATGTCAGGACACTACGGACACGAAACAGTTACTATTCAAAACTTAATTGTTTTAGAAGTAATGAAAGCACGTAATTTAATTTTATTATTAGGTGCTATTCCAGGACCAGCAGGAAGTGTAGTAACAATTAAAACTTCAGTTAAATTCCCAACAAAGAAAACTGAATACAAAATTATTACTAAGGAAATCAAGGAAGAAATTTTAAAAGAAAATGAAAACCTTGAAGACAAAGAAGCATTACACAAAGCAAACGAACAAGCAGAAGCTGCAGCTGCAGAAGCTGCTAAAAAAGAAGCTGCTGCTAAACAAGCAGAAGCAGCTGCTCGTGCTAAAGAAAAAGAAGCTGCTGAAAAAGCTGCTGCTAGCGAAGCTAAAACAGCTAACAAATAGGAGGAAATATGGAAAAGATCAAGTTATATGATATTACTGGTAAATCAGTTAAAGAAATTGAATTTAGTCTTCCTAACACAACTAAAGTTTACGAACAAGCAATGTTCGATCAAGTTTTAGCTGAAAACGCAGGCAAAAGACAAGGTACTCACTCAACTTTAACTAAAGGTGAAGTTAGAGGTGGTGGTAAAAAGCCTTTACAACAAAAACATTCAGGTAATGCAAGACAAGGTTCTATTCGTAACCCTCACTGAGTAGGTGGCGGTGTTGTTTTTGGACCAAAACCAAACAGAAACTACAAACTTGCTGTTAATAAACAAGTTTCAAGAAAAGCATTTGATTCTGCTTTATTGTTAAAAATTCAATCTAACAACATATTTATCATTGATGATTTAAAAGAAGCAAAACCTTCTACAAAGAAAGCTGTTGCTTTATTTAAAGCATTAAAAATTAATGATCAAAAGAATTTATTTGTTGCTGCTGATTCTAAAAACGCAATTAATGCAATTAAAACATTTAGCAACATTAAAAAAACTGTAGCTAAGAAAGTTAACCAAATCTCTACTAGAGATATTTTAAATGCTAAGAATTTAGTGATTGAACTTTCAGCTGCTAATAAATTAGGAAAGGTTGGTGCATAATATGGAATTCTCAAGAATTATTATTAAACCAGTTCATACTGAAAAATCATACGCTCAACAATCTGCTGAACCAAAGAAACATGCTTTTATGGTTGATTTAAATGCTACTAAGAACGATATTAAATTAGCTTTTGAATCAATTTATGGATTTGCTCCTGCAAAAGTAGCAACTCAAATTAGAAAGCCTGTTAAGTTCCGTACTGGAACTGCTAATCCAGGTTACACAAAGAAATTTAAAATTGCTTATGTAACTTTACCAGTTGGTAAATCAATCTCTGCTGAAGAACAACAAGTTGAAAATAAAGAAGCTAAAAATGTAACAGTTTCTGAAAAACCAATAGTTGATTCTTCATTAAAAGAAGTTGAACCAACTTCTAAGGAAGAAAAGAAGTAAGGAGTAATTTATGGCAATAAAATCAATTAAAACTCGTTCAAAAGGTAAACGTACATCAATTCTTATTGATTACAAGAAGGTATTATCTTCTAATACTAATAAACCTCATAAAGCATTAACTAAATCAATTCAAAACCAATCTGGTAGAAACAACCGTGGTATTATTACAACTAGACACCAAGGTGGTGGACACAAGAGAAAATTCCGTGAAATTGATTTCAAAAGAAATAAAGACGGTATTAAAGCAACTGTTCAAACAATTGAATATGATCCAAACAGAACAGCGTTTATTTCTTTAGTTTGCTATGAAGATGGAACTAAGAAATATATCTTAGCTCCAAGAGATATCAAAGTAGGAGATAAAATTGTTTCTGGAAACAAATGCGATATCAAAACAGGTAACTGTATGTTATTAGCTAACATTCCTGATGGTGCTTTTGTTCACAACGTTGAATTAGTTCCAGGACATGGTGGTCAAATTGCAAGAAGTGCTGGTAGTTTTGCTCAAGTCTCAGGTAAAGATGAAACTGGTGAATACAAAATCTTAAGATTATCTTCTGGTGAATTTAGAAAGATTCCAAATGAATGCCGTGCAACAATTGGTATTGTATCTAATGAAGATCACAACTTAGTTAACTTAGGAAAAGCAGGACGTAGTCGTCATATGGGTATCAGACCTACAGTTCGTGGTACAGTTATGAACCCTAATGATCACCCACACGGTGGTGGTGAAGGTAGACAATCTATCGGATACGATGCACCACGTACACCATGAGGTAAACGTCACATGGGTGTTAAGACTAGAAGACAAAAGAAAGCTTCTAGTGCATTAATAATTAGACGTAGAAATGATAAATAGGAGAAACAAACATGAGTAGAAGTAATAAAAAAGGTGCATTTGTTGACACTAGCTTACTTAAAAAAGTACAAGCTGCTAAAGCAGATCCAAAACACAAAGCAATTAAAACTTGATCAAGAAGAAGTACAATCTTCCCTGAATTTGTAGGTCTAAACTTCCAAGTTCATAATGGTAAAAGTTTTATCAATGTCTTTGTTACAGAAGATATGGTTGGACACAAATTAGGTGAATTTGTTCCTACAAGAACATTCAAACAACACTCTTCTAACAATAAGGCAGAAGACGCTAAAGCGGCAGCAGCCACAGGAGCTAAATAGGAGAATAAAATATGAAAGCAACTGCAATTCAAAGAAATATACGTATTTCATCATCTAAAGCAAAATTAGTGTGTGACTTAATTAGAAATAAAAAAGTTACTGAAGCTTTAGTAATTCTTGATAACACTGAAAAGAAAATCGCTCCAATTATCGAGAAATTATTAAACTCAGCAATCGCTAATGCTACAAATACTAAAGGTTTTTCTTCTTTAGAAAACTTGTATGTTTATCAAATCTATGCTAACCAAGGACCTACAATGAAACGTGCTTTACCACGTGCTAAAGGTTCTTCTAATATGATTAGAAAACGTTCTTCTCATATTGAAATTGTTTTGAGTGATGACCCAAAACAAAAATCTAAAGATTTATTAGCTATCAAAGCTAAACAAGCTAAGAAAGTTAATAAAAAAGGAGGTAAGAAATAATGGCTCAAAAAATTAATCCAAATGGTCTTCGTTATGGTATCAACAAGAATTGAAATTCTCGTTGAATCACTTCTGACCCAGAACTAACTGCTAAATGAATTGTTGAAGACGAAAAGATTCGTAAATTCTTTGCTAAGAACTATAAACAAGCTCAATTAGTAAATATTGAAATTGAACGTACATTAAAAAATGTTGATGTATTTGTTAACTGTGGTCAACCAGGTATCATCATTGGTAAAGAAGGTGCTAACATTCCATTAGTTACAAAAGAAATCAACAAGATTGTTGGTCGTAAAATTAAAGTTAACGTAAACGTTATTGCTCACCAAAATCCAGCGACATGTGCAAGAGTTATTGCTCGTGAAATCGCAGATGCTATTGAAAACCGTGTACCATTTAGAATGGCTCAAAAGAACGGAATTAAAAAAGCATTAGGAGCAGGTGCTATTGGAATTAAAACAACAGTATCTGGTAGATTGGGTGGAGCTGAAATGGCTAGAGAAGAAGGTTACTCTAAAGGTGTTATTCCATTAACAACATTAAGAGCTGATATTGATTATGCTATTGAACAAGCTTTAACAACTTATGGAATCATTGGTGTTAAAGTATGAATCAACCGTGGTGAAATTTTTGCTAAAGGTTTAAACAACCAAGTTGTTATTAAACAAAAAGAACGTTCAAATGATTTTGGTAAAAAGAAACCTTTCAAAAGAAATAATAACTTCAAACCAAAAACTCAACAAGCTAAACCACAACAAAACACTCAAGTAAAGGAGGCTAAATAATTATGATGCAACCTAAGAGAACAAAATATCGTAAACCACATCGTACAAGATACGATGGAAAAGCTAAAGGAAACAAATATGTTGCTTTTGGTGAATATGGTTTAATGGCAACAACTGGTAATTGAATTACAGACAAGCAAATCGAAGCTGCCCGTGTTGTTTTATCTAAATCTTTAGGTAAAACTGGAAAAATGTGAATTCGTATTTTCCCTCAATTATCTCTTACTAAGAAACCATTAGAAGTACGTATGGGTTCAGGAAAAGGTAATCCTGAACAATGAGTAGCAGTTGTTAAAAAAGGAACAGTAATGTTTGAATTAGCTGGTATTCCTGAAGACTTAATGAAAGATACATTAAGAAAAGCTGGAAACAAACTAAATGTTTTAACAAAAGTTGTTAAGAAAGGAGAATTAAAGAATGATTAAGGAACTAAATCAAAAAACAAATGAAGAATTATGTAATTTAATCGTTAGATTAAAATTACAACTTCTTGAATCAAGATTCAAGATGGCTTCTGGTGAATTAGAAAAAACTCACAAAATTAGAGAAATAAGACGTACAATTGCTCAAGCTTTTACAGTTCTTAATTCTCGTGGTATTGATTTAACAGTAGGTACTCATGGTATTACTATGTATGATCGCAAGAACAACACAGTTAAATCAATTAATGATGTAGTTTCAGATTCTCTTGATGCTAAAGATGAAACAGCAAAATCTAAAAAATCAACAAAAACAGTTGGTCAAGGTGTTGCTGAGTCAACTGTGGCTGCAAGCAAGTTAGATAAAGCTAACGATTCTGCCCAAGCCACAAACTTTGCAAAAGCAAATGCTAATGTATCAAACCAAAAGTTAGTTCAAAAAAAGAAAACTAACGTTGAAACAAAGAGAAAGGTAATTGGAGCTTAATATGGAAAGAAACACACGTAAAGTATTTAGTGGAATTGTAGTTTCTACAAAAATGAACAAGACAATCGTTGTTAATGTAGAAAGAAAATACTTACACCCTTTATACAAGAAACAAGTTATTTCTCACAAGAAATACCATGTTCACGATGAAAAACAAGAAGCTAAAGTAGGCGATTTCGTAAGAATTATTGAAACTCGTCCAATTAGTAAAACAAAGTTTTACCGTTTACAAAAAATTGTAACTAAGGCAAAATAAGGAGGCAAATATGATTCAAGTAATGACAAGAATGAATGTTGCAGACAACTCAGGTGCAAGAAAAGTAGGAGTTATTAAAATCTTAGGTAACTCAAGACAAAGATATGCATCTGTTGGTGATATAGTAAAAGTATCAGTTAAAGACTGCATCCCAGAATCTGGTGTTAAAAAAGGTCAAATGTTTAAAGCTGTTATCGTTCGTACTAAAAAAGGTGTTAAACGTGAAAACGGCAACAAAGTAGCATTTGATGACAATGCATGTGTCATCATCAAGGATGATAATACTCCAAGAGGTACACGTATCTTTGGACCAGTTGCAAAGGAATTAAGAGATAAAGGGTTTAACAAGATCATCTCTTTAGCTCCAGAGGTGTTATAGGAGGTAATATGAACAGAATTAAAAAAGGTGATAAAGTTAGAGTAATATCTGGAAAGAATTCAACAAAAGAAGGAATCGTACTTCAAGTTTTTCCTAAGAAAAACTTAGCGATCGTTGAAGGTATTAATGTAGCTAAAAGACATAATAAACCTTCTGCTAACCAAGACAAAGGTGGAATCTTAGATAAAGAACTTCCAATTCATTTATCTAAGTTAGCATTAGTTGCACCTAAGTCTCCACGTGGTGTTTCAAAAATTTCTTATTCAAAAGACAAAGAAGGCAAGAAAGTAAGAATTGCTAAAAAAACAAATAGTGTAATTGGAGGTAAATAATTATGGAAAAAACATTAAGTAAAAAATACCAAGAACAAGTTAAAAACACTTTAATGACTGATGGTGCATATAAATCAATTATGCAATTACCTCGTCTTGAAAAGATTGTCATCAATTCAGGTGTAGGAGATGCTACTACTGATGCTAAATTATTGGAATCTGTTGTTCAAGAATTAACAGCTATTACAGGTCAAAAACCAGTAATTACACGTTCAAAGAAAGCGATCGCTACTTTCAAATTACGTGAAAACCAAGGAATTGGTGCTAAGGTAACTCTTCGTGGTGAAAAAATGTGAAACTTCATTGAAAATTTAATTAACATTGCTTTACCACGTGTTAGAGACTTTAAAGGAATTCCAAACAGCTCATTTGATGGGCACGGTAATTACACACTTGGTATCAAGGAACAAATTATCTTTACAGAAATTAACTATGACCAAGTAAAGAAAATCCGTGGGTTTGATGTTACCTTTGTAACTTCATCAAAAGATGATGAACAAGCAAGAAAACTATTAGAAGCAATTGGTTTACCATTTGCTAAATCAAAAAGAAATAAATAAGGGGAAAACATGGCAAAAAAATCATTAATAGCAAAACAAAAAAGAGCACCAAAATACTCAACAAGAAAATATACTCGTTGTGTAAGATGTGGTCGTGTACATGGTGTGTACAAAAAATTTGGCTTATGCCGTATTTGTATTAGAGAACTAGCTCATAAGGGTGAATTACCTGGAGTAAAGAAGGCATCTTGATAGGAGAATAAATATGTATATAGATCCAATTTCAGATTTAATAACTAAAATTAATAATGCTAGAAAAGCAAAGTTACAAACTGTAACTATTCAAACTTCAAATTTAACTACATCAATTCTTGATGTATTAAAAGCAGAAGGTTATATTGCAGATTTTTCTATAGCTAAAGCTAACAAAAGTTCTAATAAAGTAACTAACATTACTTTAAAATACAAAAACCACACATCAAGTATTACAGGTATGAAACAAATCTCTAAACCAGGATTAAGAGTTTACCAAGAATCTAAAAAGATTCCTAAGGTATTAAACGGTTTAGGAATTGCTATCATTTCAACAAGCCAAGGAGTTGTTACGGACAAAGTTGCCCGTAAGAACAACTTAGGTGGTGAAATTATTGCTTATGTTTGATAGGAGAGATTATGAGTAGAAAAGGAAATAAATTAATTGCTATCCCCCAAGGTGTTAATGTAAACGTTGCACCAAACAATGTTACAGTTTCTGGTCAAACTGGAACATTAGTTGTTGATTATCCAGCAAATTTAATTACAGTTGAAATTGTTGAAAACAACAAAATTAAAGTATCACGTAAGAATGATGAAAAACAAGCTAGAATCTTCCATGGTACTATAAATTCAAATATCGCTAATGCTGTATTTGGTATTGCAAATGGATACACAAAGAAATTAAAAATTGTTGGTGTTGGTTACAAAGCATCAGTTAGTGGAAACAAACTAACACTTGCTATTGGATTTAGCCACCCTGTAGTTTTTGATATTCCAGAAGGTCTTAAAGTAGTTTGTCCAACTCCAACTGAAATTCACATTTCAGGAATTAATAAATTCCTAGTTGGTGAGTTAGCAGCAAACGTTCGTGCAACTCGTAAACCAGAACCATACAATGGTAAAGGTATTATGTATTTTGATGAACACATTATTCGTAAGGTTGGTAAAACAGCTGAAGGAGCTAAGAAATAGGAGTAGAATATGAAACAACAAAATTTTAATCGTAAAGCTCAAAGAGCACTTCGTCACAAAAGAACTACTAATTATCTAAAGGCTAATAGTAATAAAAAGCCTAGATTAGTAGTCACTAAAACTAACACAAACATCATTGCTCAAATTATTGATGATCAAACAGGTAAAACATTATTTAGTTCATCAATTAGCCAATTAAAATTAAAAGGCTGTAATATTAAAAACGCTACTTTAGTAGGTGAAGATATTGCAAAAAAAGCAGTAGCTAACAACACTACAATAGTAGTGTTTGATCGTGGTGGAAACAAATACCACGGTAAAGTAAAAGCGGTAGCAGAAGCTGCACGTGCAAATGGACTTAAATTCTAATTATGGAGGCAAACATGGAAAAAGAAGTAATACAACAAGAAGTTAAACAAGAAGCAAAAGCTGAACAAAAACCAGTAGTAGTTGCATCTGAACAAAAACCTACACCTAAAGCAACTGAGCACAAAGGTGAAAAAAACGGAAAGAAGAAAGAATCTTCTAAACATTTCTCTAAGAAATCATTTGGAAAATTCAACAACAGTGGTTTTGATTCACAAACTGTAGAAATTAAAAGAATTTCTAAAACAACAAAAGGTGGACGTAGAATGCGTTTTTCTGCATTAGTTGTTATTGGTGATAAAAATGGTAAAGTAGGTTATGGAATTGGTAAAGCTACTGAAGTTCCAAATGCAATTAAAAAAGCAACTAAAAATGCTAGAAACTCAGTGCGTAAAGTAATTATTAACAAGAAAGGTACATTGTACCACGAAGTTATTGGTTATGCAGCAGCTAGTAAAGTATTAATTAAACCTGCTAAACCAGGTACAGGTATTGTTGCAGGTGGTGCTATCCGTTCGGTTATTGAATATGCTGGATTTAAAGATGTTTACACAAAGAATTTAGGATCAAATACAAAGACTAACATGGTTCAAGCTACTCTTAATGCTTTATTAAACCAAAAACATCCATCAACAATTGCAAACTTACGTGATAAAAACGTAAAGGAATTGTAATCATAGGAGGAAAACATGGAATTAAATAACTTAAAATATACAAAAGGTTCAAGAAATCACAAAACTAAGACTTACGGTCGTGGTTTTGGTAGTGGTATCGGTAAAACTTCAGGTAAAGGTACTAAAGGTCAAAAATCTCGTAAATCTGGTAAAGTAAGATTAGGTTTCGAAGGTGGACAAACTCCTTTATACCGTAAGATCCCAAAAGTTGGTTTCAATAACTACAACTTCCAAGAAAATTACGAAATAGTTACTTTAACACAAGTGGCTAAATTAGGTGAAGAAGTTAATAAAGAAACTTTAGTAAAAGCTGGATTGATTTCTTCTACAAAAGCAAAAGTCAAATTAATTGGTGGTAAAAAATCAATCACTTTATCTAAACCATTAAACATTACAGTAGACAAAGTTTCTGCTAATGTAGAAAAAGCTATCTCAACAGCTGGAGGGAAAGTAAACTACTCTAAATAATGGAAAATAAAAAGAATAAAAGTTACTGAGTAACTTTCAAAGAAATTTTTACTAATATTAATGTAATCTCAGCGCTTGCGATTACTGCTTTATTATTAGTTTTCTTTCATTTTATTAGTACATTAACATTACCTTTCATTAAATTACCAAGTAACTACCGTTCAAGTGGTTCATTTGCAGACATGATGAACTTGCTAGCGGGTGGTGGTTTAGCAAAGATGTCATGATTTGCAGTAGGAGTTGGTCCTTATATTACTGCACAAATTCTTGTACAATTGTTATCAAGCGATCTAATTCCTCCAATGTCAAGAATGGCTAAACAAGGTGAACGTGGAAGAAGAAAATTAGAAATTATTACTAGAATTGCCACTCTTCCTTTTTGTTTATTACAAGCATATGCTGTAATTGCAATGATTTTACAATCTGGTTCTTCATCAGGAACAAGCGAAGGAATTACTATTTTTGGACATTCTTCAATTAGTGAATTTTCAGCTGGTGAAATCGTTTCACTATTATTGATTTTTACTGGTGGAACATATGTTTGTGTTTTTATTGGAGACATTATTACAAAACGTGGTGTAGGTAACGGGGTTACCTTGTTAATCTTAAGCGGTATCGTTGGTTCAATTATTCCTGATTTTACATACGCATTCCATTTTATTCAATCAAAGATTAATATGTCTGCAGCTACTTATCAATTAACAGTTGCTTTATCTTATATCTTATATTTAGCATTCTTTGTTATAGTTTTAATGTTTGCTATTTTCATTAATGGTGTTACAAGAAAAATTCCGGTTCAACAAGTTGGACAAGGTTTAAGTTTTAAAACCAAAGATTTAGCTTATTTACCAATTAAACTTAACCCTGCAGGTGTTATCCCGGTTATTTTTGCTTCATCAATTATTACGATTCCTGGTACTATTGCTCAATTCTTACCAGAAGACAATGCAAAGTGAATATTACAAGATTATTTTACATTGAATTCATGAGTAGGAATGGCTTTATACTTTGTATTTATTATTCTTTTCTCATTCTTTTATTCGTATGTTCAAATTAATCCAGCTCAGTTAGCTGAGAATTTTGAAAAATCAGGCAAGTTTATTCCTGGTGTTAAAAATGGAGAGGATACCGAAAAACAAATCACTAAAGTATTAGCAAGAATTAATTGAATAGGTGCACCATTCTTAGCAATTATTGCTATTTCTCCATATTTACTATCAAAAGTAACTGGTATTCCTTCTGGTTTATCATTAGGAGGAACAGGTATCATTATTATTGTTTCTGGTACATTAGAATTATGAAACTCAATTAAATCTGCTTCTACAACAAGTGGATATAACGTTACAAGAACAAAAATCATTAGTACTTTTGAACAAGAACCAAATTCAACAAAAGGAGGTACAACAAGATTATGATAATTGTATTATTAGGAGCACCCGGAAGTGGCAAAGGAACATTATCTTCTAGATTAAAAAATGAACTAGGTTATGTTCATTTATCAACTGGTGATATGTTTAGAAAAATTCTAAAATCAAGTACTGAATTAGGTAATAAAATTAATGCTATTATTCAATCAGGAAAATTAGTATCTGATGACTTAACTAATGAATTAGTTAAACAAGAATTATCAAATGTTCATGCTGATAAAATTGTTTTAGATGGTTATCCTAGAACTGTAGAACAAGCTCAATTTTTAGACTCAATTGCAAAAGTAGACAAGGTTGTTCTAATTGATATTGAAAATGATGTTGTAATTAAACGTATTTCAGGACGTAGAATGTGTCCTAAGTGTAATTCAATTTATAACATTTATTTCAACCAACCAAAAGTAGAAAATAAATGTGATCTAGATGGTGAAACATTAATCACTAGAAAAGATGATAATGAAGAATCAGTAATCAAAAGATTAGCGGTTTATGATTCACAAACTAAACCATTAATTGATTACTATGATCGCCGTCATATCTTGGTCAAATATGACGGTAACAAATCAATCGACCCAATTTTTGAGGCAATAAAAAAATTCTAATGATTTATTTAAAATCACAAGAAGATATTGCCAAGATTAAGCAAGCTGCTGAGATTTGAAAAAAAACTAGAGCAGTGTTAATTGAAGCCACTAAACCCGGAGTCAGCTTAATCACCCTTGATAGATTAGCAGACGAAACTATTCGTTCATATAATGCGACTTGTAGTTTCTACCAATATGAAAAATTTCCCAAACACATTTGTATTTCGGTAAATGAACAGCTAATCCATGGTATTCCTGGTAAATATATTATTAAACCAAATGATTTAATAACATTTGATATTGGGGTTACCTATCAAGGCCATGTTTGCGATGCAGCATTTAGTTTGGTAGTTGCTCCTTCAAATAATGAAGAAGCTAATAGAATTAACAAAGTTACTTTGTTAGCTCTAGATGAATCTTTAAAACTAATAAAACCAGGCAATACAATTGGTGATATTGGTGCCAAAATTAGCGAAATCGCCACAACCCATGGTTATGAAGTGATAAAGGATTTTACTGGTCACGGATGTGGAAACCACGTCCACGAAGACCCTCTTATCCCTTGTTATGGAAAACCTCATTCTGGTCTTACAATCAGAAAAAACATGGTGTTGTGCATAGAACCAATGTTATTGACAGACACCGATCAATATGTTATTGATCCAAAAAATGGTTGAACAGTAATTTCAAAAAACAAGAAACTTACCTGTCATTGAGAACATATGGTTCTAGTAACTGAAGAAGGATGTGAAATCCTTACAAAATAAAAGAAAGGAAAATAATTAAATTAATGGCAAATGATGCAATAAAAATGGATGGAACTGTTAAGGAAGTAGTGAATGCTAATTCCTATAAAGTTCTATTACAAAATGGAATTGAAGTAATGGCTAGCGTGTCGGGTAAAATGAGGATGCACAAAATTCAGATTTTACCAGGCGATATTGTCCAAGTTGAGTTAAGTCCATATGATTTAACACGCGGAAGAATTACTTACCGCCGTTAATTTTATATATAATATATAAACTATGAAAGTTAGAGCATCTGTAAAACCAATCTGCAAAGATTGTAAAGTTATAAAAAGAAAAGGTCGTGTGATGGTAATTTGCAAAAATCCAAAGCACAAACAAAGACAAGGATAAAAAGGAGAATTAATAATAAATGGCACGTATATTAGGTGTAGATATTCCTAACAATAAAAAAGTTCCTTATGCCCTTGCTAGTATCTATGGTATTGGCATCTCATTAGGAAAGAAAATTTGTGCTGAGGCACAAATCGATCCAGAAAAAAGAGTTAGCGAATTATCTGAAAAAGAAATAGCTGCTATCCGTGAAGTTGCTTTAAAATTAACAATTGAAGGTGACTTAAGAAGAGAAGTAGCAATGAACATCAAGAGATTGATGGAAATTAATTGTTATCGTGGTATTAGACACCGTAGAGGTTTACCAACTCGTGGTCAACGTACAAAGACTAATGCTCGTACTCGTAAGGGTCCACGTAAAACAATTGCTAACAAGAAAGTGGAAACTAAATAATAAAGGAGAGTTATGGCAACAGTTAAACAAACAAACAAAAAAACTGCTACTAAAGCAAAAGCTAAGAAGAAAAGAAAACTTCCTAGCGTTAATGGAATTGCTCATATTCATTCAACAGTTAACAATACAATTGTTACTATTACAGATGAACAAGGAAATGCAATTTCGTGATCATCAAGTGGAGTAATTGGTTACAAAGGTTCTAAAAAATCTACTCCATATGCAGCAGGTATTGCTGCTACAGCTGCTGCAAAAGCAGCAATGGCTATGGGTTTAAAATCTATTAAAGTTGTAGTCAACGGAACAGGTCAAGGTAAGGATACTGCAATTAGAAGCCTTGCAGCAACAGGACTAGTAATTACAGAATTATCTGATGCAACACCATTACCACATAATGGTTGCAGACCACCTAAAAAACCACGTTAATTAAAAGGAGAATCACAATGGAAAAATTTTTAAAATACACAATTAAACCAATTATCAATAATAAAGACTCTAAAGAAACTTCATTTGTTTTACAACCATTAGAAAAAGGTTTTGGAACAACAATTGGAAACGCTTTAAGAAGAACATTATTATCAAACATCCCAGGAGCATCAATCTTTGCAATTAAAATCCCTGGAATTACTCATGAATTCCAAGCAATTAAAGGCATTAAAGAAGATGTTACTCAAATCGTTCTAAATTTAAAGAATTTAGTTCTTAAAATTTCTGAATCTGCATTCAGTGATGAAGAATTAGCTTCAACTAAACTTGAACAATGACCAACTCTTCACATTTCTAAGAAAAAAGCTGGTGTAGTAACAGCAGCTGACATTGAAGTTCCAGTAGGAATGGAAGTTGTAAACAAAAACTTATACATCTGTACTATTACAGATGATAAAGCTTCACTTGATATGGAAATTTATGCAACAAGAGGAAGAGGTTTCAGAACATTTGCTGAAAACCGTGAAATTGTTAACTCACTTTCAGTAATTGCAACTGATTCAAACTTCTCTCCAATTATCCAAGTTGGATACCATGTTGAAGATTACAAGATTTCAAAAACTGTAACTGGTGATTCATTAACTATGAATGTAGTAACTAACGGTTCTATTGAAGCTACAAATGCAGTAGCACTTGCTGCTAAAATCTTATCTGAACACTTCATTCCATTAATTGACTTAGACGCTAAAGTTAAAGAAGTTGAAATTATTAACCAACAAATTGAAGAACAAAAAGCAAACACTTTATCTATTGCTATTGAAGAACTTGATTTATCAGTTAGAAGTTACAATTGTTTAAAAAACTACGGTATTCACACAATCCAAGAATTAACTAACATGACTAAATCTCAAGTTGCTAAAATTAACAATTTAGGTAATAAGTCACTTCGTGAAATCCAAAAGAAATTAACAGATTACGGATTAACATTCAAAACTGAATAGGCACAAATAAGGAGTAAATATGTCTTTTATAAATAAAAAAGGAAAAACTTCTGCTTGAAGACAAATGGTAATTAGACAACAAGTAAGTGATGTATTCGCTTATGGTCAAATTACTACTACAATCACTAAAGCAAAAGAAACTCAAAAACATGTTGACCGTTGTGTCACATTAGGCAAGAAAAACACATTAGCATCAAAACGTGAGTTAAGAAGTATCTTACTTCCTAACAAAGAAAAGTCTGTTGATCAATTAGTTAAAATTATCGAAGACTACGCTAAGAAACAAGCTAATCGTAATGGTGGATACACTCGTGTTCTTAAATTAGGTAAAAGAGCAGGAGACAACACTGAAGAAGCAATTCTTGCTTTGGTAAAATAGTTTACAAACTAAAAAAAGAAAGTTCATAGGGATCTATGAACTTTTTTAATAAGAACTACGTTTCATACTATCTTTGCGGTAGTAATATAAACCTAAGAATAAAATTAAGACACCTATGCCTACAATGGTTAATAATCAATATTTATTTAATGATTCCGATGAATTGAATTTGTATTCAAAGTTAAGTGCAACATCTTGTTTTGAGAAATGATCAGTATAGTAAATTTGAGCCTTTAATATATTTTTTGAATCATTAGGAGTTAGTTTAATATCTAATTTATTGAGACTAGTAAAGTCTATAGAAGTATTTATAAAATTATTAATGAATATATCTTTAGTAATACTACTTGGTTTATATTTACTTAATGATTTAGATAGTTTATTATTTTGTTTAATATAGTATGGTTCTAAATTTTTTATTTCAAAATTAATATCTTTTAATGAATCATAAAAATCAGGATTATCACTTTTGCACAATTTAATATTAGCAATTCCTTTTTCTTCATTTTCGTAATCAATTGAGAAATTTGAGCAATTCACAATGTTAGGATCGAAGTTATTAGCATCAAGAATATGCTTTATTTTGCTTTCATCTAGTTGAGGAGTATAAATCATTGACTCAAACAAATTCGCGTCAAATTGAGCGTGTTTAATGTCAGGTTTTTTCATACCACCATAAATAATTTCTTTATTGTTATCATTAATATTTAAATCAATCATGATCCTTCCGTTTATCTCATCACGCGTAATCTTATACATGGATGAATCTAAAACACTTCCCTTTAATTTATCATTGTAATTGTCAGTGACATTTACAAATTTGTCCAAGACTTCATTGTCAGTTAGATCATATGGATAGTCTTTTGCTAACTCTTCTGGATAATAAGAAATAAACGAAGCATCTTTAATGAATGGTTTTGACAATATATAAGAGTTATTTTTATTTTCAATAAAATTACTACAAACACTAATAGTGTCTTTTTGGTCTGGACCTACATAATTGTTAACATCTGAATATTCATTTTCAATTAGTTTATCTAATTTGAATTCATAATTTCCATCAATATTTTTTGTTAAATTAATTTTCTTTCCTTCTTTTAATTCTTTGTTTGAAATATTTGTTATTTCTTTTTTATATTTTTGTGGATTTTCTTTGGTAGGAATTTCATATTCTAATTTAATAGAAGTAAAGTCTTGCAAATACTTGCAAGTTTCATATGGATTACAATTAATATCAAGTTGATATTTTCTTAATAAATCACATTCATTAGAAATGTGTTTATTAATATATGTTTGCATTTGTTCGATGTTATTGCAGTCAATTACATTAGTGAATATATCTTTAAAATTGTCATAACCAATTTTGTATTGATTGATTCCATCAATCATAGATTGTTTAATACTGTTTGAATATTGAGTTCAATCAATTTGATTGAATCATTTATTTCTGATTCCTGTTTTCTTAGATATATCAATAAACTCATCATTTAATTTAACAGTAATTGTTCCATTACTATAGTTTGGTTCACAAATACAAATTAAATCAGAGACATCATATCTATTTATTTTTGGAGTATCGTTTTGAGTATTTAATAAAGATAAATTATTTTTAGTTTTTTGTCCAGTTAATGATCACAAAAACCTTGTCACATAATTATGAAAAACATAAATATATTGACATTCTTTTAATTTACTATATGGAATCCCAAAGAAATCAAAATTTTTATTATTAAAATTTTTATTAAATCCAATGTTAAGATTAACATCTTTTGCACTTTGAAACTCATATGCTTTGTTGCTTCCATATTGGAAAACAACTTTACCGTTAATAGAATGATATCCTACATTGTGAGGTCAAACTTCTGTATTTTTTAAATACAGATTTGTATCATCAACACCTCATTTGATGTTATTACTTGATTTAATTTCTAAATTATCTTTGTATGGAAGTGATCAGTCTTGAACTCTTTTGTCTCTATCATAGTTTAAATTGCCAAATTTAAATGAACCAGTATTTTCTGATAAATCTGGTTTAGTTGTTTGAGTTATTGACTTTATTACATAATCTCCATTTAATTCGTTTAAATAGTTAGATGCAAACATTCTTTTAAATGTTTGTTCAAATTCAATATTATGATCAATCACTCCATAAACTCCTACATCTCAACCTATTCCATGTCATGCATTAATTTGTGTAGCAGAACTATGACACATTTGATCAGTAGGATTTTGTTCATCTTGATTCAAGACTAAACTAGTATTGTTATTTAAAACCGGTTGTGGTATCGAACCTATAAGTGGTAAAACAGAAAAAAGTGCTTTTATTTTCATTATTTGTCCTTTCATATATATACCTATGCTTCAAAGAGACTATTTTTGTAAAAAATTTTTTTGGCTTCTTCAAAAACCCTTGTATTTTCAAGCAAAAATGAATAAAAAAATTTTTTCAAATTTTCTAATTTAGAATTAAAATTATTAAATTTTAAGGTGTTAAGTTTTGAATACGGTTTCTACACTATAATTAATTTACTTGCACCTATAGCTCAGCTGGATAGAGCACAAGTTTCCTAAACCTGGGGTCGAAGGTTCGAATCCCTCTAGGTGCGCCAAATAAAATTAATTAGAAGTCTTTATCAAATGATAAAGGCTTTTTTATTACTATAATTTTTATATATGAGCAAGAAGTTTGTAGAAAACAAGAAACATGGTTATATAGCAGGTGCAATGTTTAGTGAAGCTGAAATTGCGCAACGTAAAAAAGAAGGTAAACAGTTAAATGCAAAAACTGATATCAATTGGTATAACCCAATTGAAGCACCATTTAATGACAAATCTACTTTACCTTCTGCATCAGATATTTTCTGAGGAGACACTAAAGAAGTATTAAAAAGTGAGTATATTATTGCTGATTTAAGCAATATGGACCCAGGATTATGTTACGAATTAGGGATTGCTTGAGCTGTTAACTATATTAGAGATATTCTTAAAAGAAATAATAAACAAGCTGCAGATTTATTGGAAAAATATAGAATTAGAAGTAAAAAAATAATTGGTGTTTCAAGTGATATCAGACAAAAAACAGCTAATAAATATGAAGACTATTTAGTCCCTTATGGACTAAACCAATATGTTGTTGGTGGAATATTAGATCAAGGAAAAATTGTTCATTCATTTAAAGAAGCATTAGAAATACTAATGAATGAAAAACCAGCTAAAAAATAATTTCTTTATTTGAATTTCAAATAAATAAGCATCTTCATTTACCAGAATAATCTTTTAGGAACTGGTAATGG
>CAJTRF010000003.1:72533-77278 GCA_910578525.1 uncultured Mycoplasmatales bacterium
TTTATTTTTTAAATAAGACTCTAATATATTTTTTTGAGTAGAAGAAATTTCAAAAGCCATTAAGAAATTATTTTTATTATTTATTAATTTCTCATAGTTATCTATTACTTTGTAATAGAATTCGTTAGGATCATCAGAATTGATGAAACTAATTCTATTTTCATATTTAGTCATAGTCTCATCCAATTCATTTAATGCTACATAAGGTGGATTCATGACGATGACATCAAACTTTAATTTGTTATTAACAATTGAATCATAGTAATCTCCATTAATAACATTAATGGATAAATTATGTTTTTGAGAGTTATGTAATGTATTTACACATGCTATTTCATTAATATCAATTGCAAAAACATTTGCATTATTAAATTTTGATTTTAAATAAACTGCTATATTACCTGTTCCGCAACACAGATCAACCAAATTAAAGTTATCTTGTTTAGAAAATATTTGATTGATTATTTTTTCTGCATTGATACATAACAGTTCTGTTTCATTTCTAGGAACTAATATTCCGTCATATATGTCTAAATCTAAATTAATAAATTTAGTTTTTTTAATAATATGACCTAATGGTTTTTTATCTATAAAATATTGATTTGCAAACAAAATTAATGTTGCAAAATCAAAATCAATTTCGTCATTTCTTTTATTTATAAAATCTTCTTTTGATTTTACAGATTTTGATAAATAAAAAATAAGTTCATAAATAACTAAATCATTATTAGGATATTTACTTTTAATTTCATTAAAAGCTTGAAAGAATGTCATCTTAGATTTTTAATTCTGTCATTAGACGAGTTTGTTCGTCTGCGATTAATTGATCAATAATTTCATCTAAGTTACCTTGCATGATTTGATCTAACTTATTTAAAGTTAATCCAATTCTATGATCGGTAATTCTGTTTTGTGGATAATTGTATGTTCTAATTTTTTCAGAACGATCTCCAGTTCCTACTTGAGATTTTCTCATAGAAGAAATTTTTTCGTTTCTTTCATCTTCTTGTTTTTGTCATAATTTGGCATACAACATTTTCATACAAGTATCTCTATTTTCAAATTGAGATTTACCTTCTTGACAACTTACTACTACACCTGTTGGAATGTGTGTAATTCTAACAGCAGACTCAGTTCTGTTAACGTGTTGACCACCAGCTCCTGAAGCACGATAAGTGTCAATTCTTAAATCCGCAGGATTTATTTTAACATCCACTGCGTCAAATTCAGGTAACACAGCAACAGTTATTGTAGAGGTATGAACTCTACCTTTTGATTCTGTAGCTGGTACACGTTGCACACGGTGCACACCAGATTCAAATTTCATTTTTGAATAAACTTCTTCACCTGAAATGTTAAAGAAAATATAGTCATAACCACAAGAGTTTTGAGAGATATCCATGATCTTAACTTTTCATCCTTGTTTATCTGCATATCTTTTATACATATCAAAAACATCTGCTACAAAGATGCCGGCTTCATCACCACCAGCTCCTGGTCTCATTTCAACAATAACATTCTTTTCGTTGTTAGGATCAACTGGTAGTAATAAAATTTTTATTTCTTCTTCCAATGTTGGTATTTTAGACTTGATTTCATCAAGTTCTAATTTAGCTAATTCTACTAAATCTTTATCTGTTTCAGATGAAACTATTTTTTCATCTTGAATACCATTGTCAATTAATTTTTTGTATTCGTTAAACTTTTCATAAATAGGAGTAGTGTGTTTAATTTGACGGTTAATGTCAGTTAATTGACTAACAGGAAGATTTGCAGATTCTAACTTTTGGTTTAGTTCTACAAATTTCTTGGCTATTGATTCTAGTGATTCAAATAATCGTTTGTTATATTCCATAATAAAATAAAAAATCCTCTAAGACTATACAAATAGATAAATATCTATTTAATAATAGAGATAGAAGATTGCTAAAGGTGTTATTTTTCTACTGAGTTTAATTGATCAAGCGAAATTGCACTTTTCTTGTTAGATGTTTTTCTAACTTTTGCTGCTTTAGTTTTCTTTGTTGTACTTGTAACTTTTCCAGCTTCAAATTTCTTAGAAAGTTTTTCAGCACGACCTTTAACCTTTTGATCAGACAATCCACCTTTGTAAAAAGGGTGGCAATTAGAACAAACATCAAGAGTTACTAAGTCAGCTTTGTTAGTTGACAAAATAACAAATTCAGCTCCGCATGAAGCACATTTGAACTTAGTTGGCTTTAAATTTGGTTGAATTTTTTTGTTCATATAGAAATATATTATAGTAAATATTGGAAATGTGTATAATATTTATGCAATTATCTTAATATTTAATTTTAATATTAATACATGGAACCTAAACAATCTTGAATATTATCAGATTCAAATAAAGTTTTAAGAAGTATTTGTTCAAATTTAGAGTTACCTCTAAAAGAACAAGATCTTTCTTATATTAACAAGATGAGAGATTACATTGATGCTTGCTACAATAACGATGAAGAAAAGTATTGTATTCGTCCGGGTATTGCAATAGCTGGACCACAAGTCGGATTAGCTAAAAGAGTCATTTATGTTAATTTTGATTTTGGTAACGAACATTACCAATATTTATTAGCTAATCCTCGAATTGTTTCGCGTTCATTAGGAATTGTATATTTATCAAATGGTGAAGGATGTTTAAGTGTAGAACAAGAACACGAAGGGATTGTTCCAAGAAATAAAAAGATAGTTGTTGAAGCATATGATTTATTAAATAACAAACCAATCACTATTAATGCAGATGGAGTGTTGTCAATTTGTTTGCAACACGAAATTGACCATCTTGATGGTGTGTTATATTATGATCATATAAATAAAAATGATAAATATCACGTTGAACAAAACTGAATTAAAATATAGGAGAACAATATGGAAAATAGAAAATCACCCACATATATATTTGCATTAGGTGGAGTAGAAGAAATTGGTAAAAACATGTACGTAGTTGAACACGAAGATGAAATCTTCATTATCGATTGCGGTATCAAGTTTGCTGATAGTAATAGTTTATTAGGAGTGGATTCAATTATTTGTCCCTTTGACTATTTAGTAAAAAATAAAAACAAAGTAAAAGGTTTAATTGTAACTCACGCCCACGAAGACCACATTGGTGGTATTCCTTATTTATTGAAGTCGATTAGCATTCCTAAAATTTATGCTGCTAAGTTAACTGCTGGAATTATCAAGAAGAAATTAAAAGAACATAAAGATCTTCAAAATTTTGCTTTTGAAAATATTGATGACTTTAAAGTATTAAAAACTAAACATTTTTTAATCGAGTTCTTTAGAGTGTGTCACTCTATTCCTGATGCTTTTGGTATTTATTTTGAAACACCAAATGGAAAAATAGTTTCTACTGGTGACTTTAGATTCGATTTTTCTACACAAGGAGATGAATCAGACATTACTAAAATGGCTGACTTAGGTAGAAGAGGAATTGATGTTTTGTTATGTGAATCTACTAATGCAGAAACACAAGGCTTTTCTACAAGCGAACGTTACATTATTAATGAAATTAAAAAAATCATTGATAATGCAAAAGGAAGAGTGTTTGTTTCTACATTTGCTTCTAACTTAGGAAGAATTGAAGAAATTATTGAAATTGCTATTAAAAACAATAGAAAAATTTGTTTAATTGGAAGAAGTATGGTGACTAATATATCAACTTCTATTGAAGTTGGATTTTTAAATGTTAGTGATGATTGGTTTATCGAAACTCGTGAAATTAATGAATATCCAGATAATGAAGTTTTGGTTTTATGTACAGGTAGCCAAGGAGAAGAAATGGCTGCATTAAACCAAATGGCTATGGGTAAACATGCTTGAATTACATTCAAACCAACCGATCTATTAATCATGTCATCTAATCCAATTCCTGGTAACTATGAAAGCGTAGAAAGATTGTTAAACAAACTTTCTAGGAAGAACATTACTATTGTTACAAATAGAGCCGAAACAAAGTTGCACGCTTCAGGACATGCTACGGAAACTGAACAACAATTAATGTTTAAATTAATTAATCCGTTGTATTTAATTCCAATTCATGGTGAATACAAAATGTTAAAAGCGTTAAGAAAAAACGCAGCTGCTGCTGGTATTAAACCAGACAATGTAATTCAAGTAATAAATGGTCAAAAAATTGAATTACTTGATCATGTGGCAACAGCTACTGAAGAATTCATAGACATTTATGATGTCTATGTTGATGGTAATAATGTTAACAGTGATTCTGATGGATTATTAAAATGTAGAAAAACATTATCGCAATATGGTGTTTTTAATATCACATTATTAATTGATAAGAAAAACAAGAAGATTATTGAAAATCCAGTTGTTTCTACACGAGGATGCATATATGCAAAAGCACATTACGGTTTAATGACTAAAATTTCTTATTCGATTAAATCAAGTATTGAAGAAGCAATGCAGAAATCAAATAATCCAATTGAAAGTGCAGAGATTAGAAAAATTTGTGAAGTTGTAGCTTCAAGTTTTATTTGAAAACATAAACGTAAAAAGCCATTAATTAGAACTACTATTTTTGAAAGATAATTTTTATCTTATAAATAAAAATGTAAAGCATTCTTTTTTATTGTTTTGTTAAAAAAAAAATAAAAGAATATAATTATCAATATAAAAAAAATATGAATTCTAAAATAATTAAATTAATTACATCAATTTCTCTTGGGGGGGGGTTATTAGTATCTCTTCCATTAGCAACTACAAGT
>CAJTRF010000004.1 GCA_910578525.1 uncultured Mycoplasmatales bacterium
CTCCAAACGATTATGCTATACTTGTAAGTGGTGTAAATTAACTTTTACAATCTATTAATTAAACAGCTGATCAATGAGAAGAATTAAATGGAGTTCCTTGTGTACTGTATATGCAATTAAAGAATTGTTGCATTAGGCTCGATGATTGATATCCACTAGTTGTGTTTTGAACCATAAATCTTCCTTTAGCAGAATCAGCTGAATCAATTCAATTTACAGAAGTAAACTCGAATCCTGTAGGCACAATGTGTGGTTCATCTTCTGTTGGACTTAAATTCAATTGACAAGGGGTATCTTTACCACCACCATCTCAAACAATCATGTAAAGATCTCGACAAGTTTTAAGTGCCAAGCCTGTGAAATATTTTATATTTACAGGTAAAATAATTTTTTGTAACTTAACATTGGTATCAAATTCATTTGTTCTTTTATTTATTTGATCTAAATTTTCTAGAGCTTCACAATTTGAAAAATCAACTTCTATACAATCATATCATAAACATTCGGTTGCATTCGTTAGTTTAGATCCCTTAGCAAAGCTAACTTTTGATGGAGCATTTTGAATGCTATTTAAAGAATTGGCAACTGATCAATCAGCTGCTGTAACTTCAGCAGGGAAAACAAACTCAGTATATTCTGATGCTTTATCAACATTAACACTTATTAATTTACCATTAGAATCAATTTCCATATCTTCATATGGATATACATTACTTGAGATTGATGTGTATTCAAATTCAGTTGTTGCAAAAACTGTAGAATCAATTTTAGATGTTGCAGTAATTGTAGATTTCATAGTAGTATTTTCAGGGAATGTATTTTTTACAGTAATAGTTCCACTTTCATTAATTGAAAAGTATTGTGTATTATCTATTGATCAAATTACATCTTGATCTGTTCCTGGTTTAGGGTTGACAATTGCTGACAAACCACTAATAGTAGATGATTGTCCATTGATGCCAGAAGCAACAGGAATTAATGACGATGAATTTTTTCATAGTATATTTACAGCTAATGGTTGATATACAGCTTTAATTGTAAAATTAACAACATTACTTAGTGCTTCACCGTGTGTGGCTTTAGCCTGTGTGCTAAATGATTTAGATTGATCTGTAGGCTCATTAAACGCATTTCATGTAATGTAATTATTTTCATCAATTTGTATTCCTAAATTATTAGGATCATTGATAATTCATTCATAATCATCAAATGCCAACACTGGTTCAACACTTACTGATAATGTACCAGTTGATTTTGTTTGATTTAGAATTGTAGTTACTAAATTTGTGCTTTCAGAATAGTTAACCGTAAGGCTTGTTGGATTTCTTCTTGTAATTTCTAAGTCAAAATTAATAGGATCACTAATTTTTGAAGAATCAGCAGTGCTCTTTGCTATAACAGAAAAAGGAATAGAATCAATAGTGTTATTGATCTCTGACCATTCAATCTGACCATCTGAACTAATTCACACACTATCTTTATATTCTTCTGCAATATTTACTTCATAAGTGACAGATTGGTCTGCATTATTTGGTTTTACTACTGCAGATAATTTGTCAGTTCCTGTATCTCCACTTTCACCAATGTATCCACATAGGTTTTTGTCTTCTGATGAATATGACAATTCAACTGATGCAGTTTGAGCATAAATGGCTTTCAATGTAAAAGATATTGAATTAGTTGCGCCGCCATAAATTGCAGTACCAACTACATCAAAATGAATATCTTGATTTGTTGGTGTTTGAAACTGAGGTCAAGTAATATATCCATCTGAATCTAACGAGATATTAACAGAACTATCGTTATTTCTAATTTCATATGTAACTTCAGGGCGAGCATATGAAGGTATAACTTGAGAGAAAATTTTACCAATTGATTTGGTTGTATCTTTAATAGTTGCTACTAAATCGGTTGATTCTCCTGAATATGTTAATTCAATTGATGTAGGATTTGGTCGTTGTTGAATGCTTAGTGTTACTTCAATTTCACCAAACACAGTAGGAACTATGTTAGATGTAGCAATTATTTTAAAAGTAATATTAGTTGGTTCAGCAAAATTTCCTCATACTAATTGATTATTGTTTGTGCCACCAATTTTAATTCTTGAGTCAGTTCCATCCTCAATTGTAAATGTTGCATCATTAGGTGCGCCTGATGGACTGACAACTGTAGAAAACAATTTATCATCTATTGTTTCATCTATACCAATATACCCAATGATAGTTGGTGAATCAAACGAATTATCATATTTAATACGAATGCTTTTTGGTTGTTTATCACTAGGGCTTGAACAAGAAGTAACATTTATTACACTAGAAATAATGCAACTAAAGCCTAAAAATAATAAAAATTTTTTTAAAAGTTTTCTCATATATATTAGTAATAATACTCTCTTTTTTTTTTTTTTGCAACAAATTTTATATTTTATCCACATAAATTAAGTTAAAAAATAGTCTTTTTAAGGTTGTACTCCTATTAAATTCTGATTATTCACACATAAAATGAAATTAAACCTAGTATTTTTTTATTTAATAGTAAAACACAACTATAATTTTTTAATATTGGTTAATTAGCAACTATTAGTAAATTGTGTTCAAAGTTAATAAATTTTGTTTAAAAGACTATTTAAAAATTCATAATCTGCTATTTGCTTCAATTTTATTTGGGTTAATTTTTCATGCTATCACTGCTAATCAGTGAAATATTGGTAGTGTTTTTCAAAAAATATTTGAAACAAGAACAAACTGAAAGTTACATTCATTAGATTTATCAATTGATAAAAAAATACCAATTTATGTTGGTTTTCTTATGTTTTATAAACTAGGTAATGTATCATGAGTTGTGATACCCATGATAATTTATTTTGTTTATGGTAAAAGGAGATTTTCAAAACTGATTGCTATTGCAATCGTTATCTATTCCACTAATTTTGCAATAAACATTCTTTATCCTGTGTCTTCTGAATCGATTGAAGATTATGGACTATCACAAGTCAATGCAATAATTGCATCAGGAAATAACGAATGATTATATAAATCATTACAAAGCACTTTACTTAACATGTCGCATTATTCATGTTTTCCTTCAGATCACTGTAGCAATACATTAGTATTAACATATGCAATTATTGATTTTAATTATTTTGATAATGAAGATCATACGTTAGGATTTAATGTTAAGGCTAATAATACTAAAGCTATTTCATGAATTAAAGGAATATTAACATCGTTAATGGTATTATTTTGCTTAAGTGTCTGTTTTGCTACATTTACTCTGAAGGTTCATTATTTTTTAGATTTTGTTTTTGCATTATTAATCACATCATCATATTGAATTGCATACCATTTAATCAAATCTAGAAAAATGACATATGGTTTAACAAAGTTTTTTACTAATTTTGAATATTGATTAGGTTATTATTCATCAGAAAATGGATTTAACAGATATGACCAATACATAACTTGGGGGGGGAAGAATAATTTAACCCAAGGATTAAAAGATAAATCATTAAAATACTTTATTTGCAGATATGTTTTAATCGATTTGCTAGCAATCTCAATAATGTTATCAGAAGCATATAGCATAGCTTGATATTCGATGGCTATACATTTAATTTAGAAATATCATAACCAAATGAAGTTATAATTTTTTAAATGCTTTATTTAAGAAATAAAACAAATAAAGTTCATGTTGGTAACATTACCATCGGTGGACAAAACAAAGTAGTAATTCAAAGTATGACTAACACTAAAACATCAAATGTTAGTGATACTTTATCACAAATTCAACAACTAGTTAAAAATGGTTGTGAATTAGTTAGAGTTGCTATTTTTGATGAATCAGACCTTGAAGGTCTCAAAGAAATTTGTAGTAAAGTAGATTGCCCAATAGTCGCTGATATTCATTACAACTATTTATATGCTATTAAAGCTATTAAATTAGGGGCTAAAAAAATTAGAATCAATCCTGGCAATATTTCTAATAAAAAGCAATTAATTCAAATTATTAATATAGCTAACGAATACAAGGCTGCTATTAGAATCGGGATTAATACGGGATCTTTACCAAAAAACGTTAAACCAATGGTTAGTAATATTATTAAATGTGCGAAACAATGAATTAAATTCTTTGAAAACAATAATTTCACTAATTTAGTAATTTCTTTAAAATCATCAAATGCTTTCGTAACAAAAGATCTTTATTTAAAAGCTGCATCACAGATTAAATATCCATTACACCTAGGTGTAACTGAAGCTGGCAGCATAATTGATGCTACCATGAAATCCACTGTTGGTTTATATGGTTTATTAAAACAAGGAATCGGAGATACTATTAGAATTTCAATTTCTGGTAGTCCATTAGATGAACCGATTGTAGCAAAGAAATTATTAAGTATTGCAGGAATTAAACAAAATCTTGCTAATGTAATAGCTTGTCCTACATGTGGTAGATGTCAGTACAACCTTGATGAACTACTAAGTAAAATCGAAACATATGTTAACACTAACCCTAAAGAATTAACTATTGCTATTATGGGTTGTTCAGTAAATGGTGTAGGTGAATGTAAACGTGCTAACATTGGTGTTTATGGCGTTGCTAAAAATAAAGTAATGTTAATTAAAGATGGCAAAGATTTTGGTGTATTTAGCACTAACGAAGCACTTAAACAATTTATTAATATATATAATAATTACTAATAATGCAAGACATTAAAATAAACCAACTAATTGATAAATTAAATGATCAGTTAAAAAATATTGATAACGAAAAACAAGCAATTGAGGTTCGTAATATTTTTACAAAAAAATATTTAACTCCTTTATATAGCGAATTAAAGATTACTCCCAACGAACAAAAAAGAGAGTTTGGTTTATTAATTAATTCATTAAAAAATAAAATTACTGAAGTTGTAGAAAATAAAATTAAAGAGATTAAAGAATTAGTTGAATCTAAAAACTATTCTTTAAATTATGACATTAATTTAAATACGGCTAATTTTGAAAAAGGAACCTTGACTCCGTTAAATTTAATGGCTAATGAGATCATTTCTTTTTTTAAAAAAATGAATTTTAGAATTGAATATGGTGATGAAATAGTTACAAGTGTTGAAAACTTTGATCTATTAAATATCTCTAAAGACCATCCAGCTCGTCAAGGAAACGACTCTTTTTTCCTAGACAATGGTGATATGTTAAGAACTCATTGTACTGCCACAACAGCAAGAGTTATTAACAACAATAAATCTAAAGACATTAGAGTTTTATCTTTTGGTAATGTTTATCGTAAAGATGATGATGATGCTACACATTCACATCAATTTAACCAAGTGGATATTGTATGAATTAAAGATGGATTATCTTTACTTAATTTAAAATGATTAATTCATGAATTACTTAAATATTTATTTGGTAGTAAAGTAGAAACTAGATTTAGATTAAGTTATTTTCCGTTTACTGAACCTTCATTTGAAGTAGATGTTACATGTCCTTATTGCAATGGAAAAGGATGTAATATTTGTAAAAATTCAGGATTCATTGAAGTATTAGGTGCAGGAATGTTGCATTTCAATGTTATGAAGAATGCTAATATAAATATTAAAACCGGATTAGCAGCAGGTATGGGTATTGATAGATTAGCGATGATTAAATATAGAATCACTGATATCAGAGATTTATATTCAAATGATTTCAAAATCCTAAATCAATTTAAAAAATAGTATGATTGTTTCTAAAAAAGCTTTATGTAAGATAATTCCAGAATTAAAAAATGTTAGTGATGAACAAATCGCTAAAGCTTTTAATAACTCTGGATGTGAAGTAGAAAGAGTTATTCATCATGAACAAGTAAATAACTTAGTTATTGGTAAGATTATTAGCTTAGAAAAACATCCTAACGCAAACAAACTTAACGTTTGTCAAGTTCAATTGGATGCTAACGGAACCACTCATACAATTGTTTGTGGTGCTACAAATTTACAAGTAAATAAATATGTAATTGCAGCTTTGCAAGGCGCCAAGATGGTAGATGGCAGAGTAATTGAATACAAAGAATTACGTGGAATTTTGTCTCAAGGAATGATTTGTGCTTATAGCGAATTAACTTTATTTGTAGACTACTTAAGTCCAACAGAAGCTACAAATATCATTCTTTTAGATGATGCTAAAATAGGCGACACTGATGTATTCAAATACATCAATCTAGACGATACAATTTATGATTTATCATTACCATCAAATAGAAATGATCTAAATAGCATCTATTCTATTTGTCAAGAGTTAAGTGGGTATTTTGGTTTTAATTATCAAAATACTTTACCAGTTAACAATTTAGTTAACACTAATAAACTAGACGTTACATTAGATTCTACATGCAAAGGTTTAGTATTGTTAAAACTTAAAGTTAATTCAATTACTGAATCAGATTGACAAGTTAAATCTTATTTAATGAACAACGGTATTGTTCCAATAAACAATCTTTTAGATGAGCTTGCTTTAATCTCGTTATTTAATAACGTTTCTATTGTTGTGTATGACTATGACAAAGTTGGTTCAAGCATCAATGTAGGATTATCTAATACTAATGCTAAAGCTAAACTAAACAATAAAGAACTTCAAATTTCTAAAGAAGATCTTGTTATTAGCAACAAAAATAATCCAGTTGGTTTAGCTGGTATAACAGCTTTTGATGAATATAAACCAGACAACAACACTAAAAATTTCTTAGTAGAAATTGGTAACTATGATTTTAGATTTGTTAGAGCATCAATGGTTAGACATGATTTATATTTAGATTCTGGTAGAAGATTATCTAAACCATTGTCTAATTGGTACATTGAAAAATCATTAAGTCAATTTAAAAATGCTGAAATAGTTTACAAAAACTTAAAACTTGAAGAATCAAAGGTTATTCCAGTAGATTTTGCTGATGCAAACAAATTCTTAGGTGTCAATGTGTCTAAAGAAGAAATTACTTCTAAGTTAACACAATATGGATATTCGTTTAAAGATGATAAAATTATAGTTCCTCCATATAGACTTGATATTGAAATTTGACAAGATATTTATGAAGAAATTTTAAAGGTTGTTGATATTAACAAAGCAAGTGGAATTAGTGTTAACTTATCACCAATCTTAAATGATCAAAATATTGAATACAACAAAATTAATGAAATTAAAAAATTAATGAATGAAAATTATTTTACTGAAGTTAAATCATATAACTTAGTAAATAAATCTTCATTAGACACATTTAATATTTTTAATATTAAGGATTACATGAAAATTGCTAATCCATTAAATTCAAATCATGAATATTGAAGAACGAATTTAATTGAATCATTATTAGAAATTTATAAATATAACATTTCATACAAAAATAAGATTCAACCAATTTTTGAAATCCAAAAAATTTACACTCAAAATAATACTGAATGAAATTTAACTTGTATTAGTGAACAATCAGTTAATTTAGATAAGGTTAATAAAATTAATCTTGTTTACAATGTTTCTTCATTAAAATCAATTATTAATTCTTTAGCTAAAATTTTCAATATTGAATTTTCTTATTTCCCAACTAAAGAATCAAACATCTATTACCAACAAGAAACTTTATCGATTTATTGTTCAGGACAATTAGTGGGTTATGTTGGTAGAATTAGAAATTCTTGTTTAAAGTCTTATAGTTTAGACAATAAACCAATTTACTTTATTACGATAAACTTAAATTTATTATTTAAGTTATATAAACCACAAGATATCCATGTTCAATATGCAAGCAAACTTCCAACTGTATACAAGGATATCTCATATGTATCAACATTAAATATCGATACAATGCAAGTTTTAGAAAGTCTTCAAAAACTTCCGTTCATTTCTTCATATGAATATATTGATTTATTTAAAATAGATGAAAACAAGTATTCTTACACATTAAGAGTTTACTTTAAGAATGATAAAGTATATTCTTCTGAAGAAATAGATCAAATGATGAAAGAATTACAACATTTACTAATCACATTACATTGCGAAATTAGAAAATAAAAAAACACCAGACATTAACCTGGTGTTTTTCAAGAAATTCTAAAATAATAAATTATTTTTTATTAGATTCAATATATTCTTCCATTTTTTTGATAATTGAATTAAATGCTTTTTGGTCAATGTCATTAAGTATTGTTGAAATTATAATGGTTGCTTCATCGCGATGAGAGATTGCGTTTCTTTTTTTGCGAACATCATGCAATAATGCAGACTCAACTTCAGATAAATTAATTTTTTTAGAAACATCATTTATTCTTTCGACATTGATTCTGCTATTATTTTGAACTTTTTCAAATGAGAAATCATTAATTTTTTTTGCAAGTTTTTCAAATGCATTCCATGCATCTACATAACTCATGCTTTCGACATTAACATTTTTTGCCAAGGCTTTATTAACATTATTGCCTTTTCAGTCTTTGTAATTTAAATCCTTCTTAGAAGCGTTGTGTTGTTTGCATAACAATTGAGCATTTTTTAAATTAGTTTTTCCACCTTCAGATCATGGCTTTATATGATCTACTTGTAAATCATCATATGTGTCAACATTACAACCTTCAAATCAACATTTCCCTTTTTGATTGAATAATACAGATTTATCTTTTTTATCAAAAAAACGTCTATAGTCACACTTTATGTTTCTATACATCAAATTAGCTATTGCTATGTAATGAGCATCAATTTTTCATTTTTTAATGTCATTTGTTTCTTTAATTCCTAATTGGTAATATTCAATAATATTTTTAATATTTCATTTATTTTTTTGAATGAATTGAGCAATTTGCAAGCAAATTTGTATATCACATTTTGATGCTTGTGCGATTTGATTGTAAATTTCTATAACTCTTTGAAAATCATTTGCATTACAGTCAAAAGAATTATTTCTATTAATATTTAAATTGTATCTTATTGTAATATTTCATGAATTTGAAGAAGGTTTTAGTTCATTGAAATATGCTCTTAAAAAATAGATTGCACGATCTCCTCTTCCGATTTCACTTGGTACATTGTCTAATATTTTTCCTTGTTGGCAGATAAAATCTTCGAAACCCTTAAATCATTTGCCATACATAAGTCCTCTGATACATTCATATTCAGTTAAAGGAACAGAATTTGTGTTTATTAAATCAAAACTTTTTTCTTCTAATTCTCTATTTCCTTCTTTAACAACAATGTCGAATTTATAATTTAATAATTCATCTTGTCAATCCTTTTGTAAGTTATTAAACGAATATTCTTGGCCATTTATTTTTGTTGTGACCTGTATATTTTCAGAGTTTAGGGGATTACAGAAATAATATAAAGATAAAATTCTTTGCTTCCCATCATGTATGTTGTATTTACCATCATCTCTTTTTCAAAAGAATAAAGCAGGTAATTGAATTTTTTCTTGAAGAATTGACCTTATAACATTACCAGCTTTTGATATATCTCCATCTTCAGTTTGTATGGTCATGTTACTATATATAAATTGCCTTTGTGTTGTTTGATCATAATAAAGTTCTTTATTATTAATCATTTCAAATATTTCTTTTACAGTTTTTCTCATTATTTTCTCCTCCTTGCTATTATTCCGTTAAAAAGTTTTTTACCATTTAAAACTTGTCATTTTTCATTGTATTTATTGTTTTCAAATTTTGATAAATCAAAAGGTGTTTTATCTGGGTTTGAATTGTGCCAAGCAGTATAATGCGTTCCATACCATTCAAAATTAGTACCATCTAATGAGTCTAAAGCACCAACACTTGAAAAGAATCATCCATAGTAGTCATCAGGCAAAGATTTAAAATTGTTCAATCTTATAGGATGACTTCCATCTTTCATAATTACAGTTTTCATAATTGGATAATCATCTTTATAAATTTCATATTTAATTCCACTTTTAAAAGGAGATTTTACCCTTTTTTCTTCTGCATCTTTATAAGATGTTATTCAATCAGTTGCTACTATCTTCTTTTTCCTTACAATTATCATTTTTTGAATGTCCCAATTTTCAAATGGTATATCGTTATGAATATTAAATCCCAAATAACATTCTTTTAGCATTAAGTGAAGCCCAACTCTCGGGTTACCCCGAGAGAGAAAATCTGAAAGTATTATGAAATTTGTCTTACTTTGAATCAATTTATTAAGAAAATCTTTAATGCAAGTAAAAGCGGGATTTGTTATTACAATGTCAAAGTCTTTGTAATCATAAGTTTTATAATCTATACCTTGTAATTTTGCTGGGTTATAACCTGAGAAAGTTCAAGATTTTGGTTTTCAAATTTTTGCATAATTTAAAACAGCTTTTATAAAATTACATCTAGGCCCATGGACCTCTTTGTCGTTTATAAAAAATTTTTTTGCATTATTATCATAACTAATATCAATTATAGAAATGGTATCAGTTTCACAAGGACAAGCTCGGTTATTTTCATCACATGTTAAATTTACTACTTCATCAACATCACCATTTTCATTAAAACGAAACTTAATTCCATAAATTTCTGGGTGATCGGAAAACAAATCTCAATCAAATGGTGATAATCCATTCTTTTTAAAAAAATAACTTGATGGATAGTTTTTGATTTCATCAATTATTGATTGGAGAGGAGTATAGCATTCATCATTACTTATAGTTCCTGATGGAGTTTTTTGCCCAGAATCATAATTGATTTTGTTCAAAACTTTGTTCTGTTTTTGAGACATAACAAAAAATCATTCTATAGGTAATTACCTATAAAATGATGCTCCTATAAATGCTTATGTTTAATAAGCTATTGTTTAATGAACTCTTACTCTCTCTCTCTCTCTCTCGAGCGCCTTAATTATTTTTTTGTTCATATTTATCTTTAGTTTATTATATAAAAACTACAATAATTCTTTTAAAAAAACACCAGACATTAACCTGGTGTTTTTTATATGGTGGAGATGACGGGAATTGAACCCGTTTCCACAAATAACCTTCTATCAAAGTCTACAGTTTAGTTTTAATTTAGAGCATTCATTAAACATTATTAGGTAATAAAACGAACCTATGTTTAACTAATCCGATGGGATTAATTCTTCTTATCGGAGTCAAAGAATATAGCTATTTATGTTAATGTATTAATGTAAATAGCAAACACTAATACCTATTCCAAAGTTAAATTAAGCTAAATATGCTAAATTAAGGTTTTGGTTTGACATTTGGTTAATCATGAATGCTTCGTCCATGTTAACGTTGTCATTGTTGTTGTCTGCATTTAAGAAGACCTTGAGCTATAAGGGGCAAACCCCACTGCATTTGGTAGTCAATTATTCATGTCGAAGCCTTGACATCCCCACAATATTTTACCTTAATTTAACTGAATATGAGTAATTATTTAATTCTTAAATAAATAGGAGAAGACTCATTAACAGTATGTTTATCAAGCAATTCAAACTTATCAATTGAATTAATAGAAAGTTGTTCATTAGATAAATTCAATTGACTAATTGCTTGTTTGGTGCCTTTTGTCAAGATTGGTGATAAAAAGAAAGTCATGATTCTTACTACATTAATTAATGTGTATAAGAAAGCATTGATTTCATTAGTCTTATTCTCTTTAAATAAAACTCATGGTTTCTTGTCTTCAATATATTTATTAGCATGATCACCTAGTGTCATGATATCAATAATCATTTGCTGTAGTTTATTGTCATTAATGTGTTTAACACATTTAGAAATCGTTGCTTTAGCAAATGAGATTAATTCATTATCGTTATTATCAAAGTATTGGTCATCAGGTTTGTTAACAACTTTATTAGAGTATTTTGTTAACATACCAATAGTTCTAGAAACTAAATTTCCATAGTTATTAGCTAAATCATTATTAAAACAATTAATAAATAGATCTTTAGAAAAAACGCCATCATTTTCTAAAGAAATTTCTTTAACTAAGAAATATCTTAGAGCATCTGAACCATAGTTTTGAATATATTCAAAAGGGTCAATAACATTACCTAAAGACTTACTCATTTTACCTTTGTCTGTAATAATTCAACCATGAGAAATGATGTGAGTTGGTTTTCTTATATTCAACATTTCTAACATAATTGGTCAATAGATACAGTGAAATCTTGTAATTTCTTTAGACATTAAATGAACAATTTCACAAGATTCATCATTTCAGTAATGTTGATAATTTTTATCATCATTACTTAAATAACCTAAACCTGATAAATAGATCATTAAAGCATCTATTCATACATAAACAACATGTTTATCGTCATTAGGAACTTTAATTCCTCAATCATAAGTAGTACGACTGATTGATAAATCAGTCAACCCTTGATTAATAAAATTATTGTTCAATTCTTTTAATCTATTATTTGGATAAATAAATGTTGGATGGTTTATTAAATATTCTTTTAATCAATTTTCAAATTGACTAATTTTTAAAAAATATGATTGTTCTTTCTTGTAACTTAATTTATGTCCTACTTTACAATAAAGACAATTATCATCTTCATGCTTAACAGCTTGAGACTTTGTATAGTTTTCTTCACATTGAACACAATACAAGCCTTCTCAGTTATCTAAGTAGATAAAGTTTTTTTCTGTATAAATTTGAAAAACTTTTTCTACTAAATCACAGTGTTGTTTACTAGTGGTTCTTGCAAACACATTGTAATTGATATCTAAATCTTTTCATAATTGTTGGAATTTATTTGCAATTTCATCAACAAATTGTTGAGGTTGTTTATTTTCTTTTTGAGCTTTTTCAAAAATCTTTTGACCATGTTCATCCATACCAGTCAAAAAGAAAACATCATTACCAATTAGTTTCTTACTACGAGCTAAGCTATCAGCTAAGATGGTAGTATAAGAGTGACCAATATGAGGATTTCCTGATGCGTAATATATTGGAGTTGTAATATATACTTTTTTATTACCCATGCTAAATATTATAAGTAACACTTATATTTAAAGCATTTAGATTGATGATTTTTTTATTTTGTAGAAGAAAATAGATGAAAAATAAAAAAATTTTTTATTCATAAAACATTGAAAATATAGGGGTTTTTGAATAAACTAAAAATATTTTTTACAAAAATAGCCTATCAGAACCATAGGTATATATATGAAGGCACAAATAGTACACTTGTGGCCTTCAAAAAAAACACAAGAAGGACTACAAAATGTTTAAAGAACAAGACATAATTTTATTGAATACATGAGAAGCTCTGAAAGAATTTATTAACAATACTAACTACAGAGATTCAAATGTGTTTGTCAAAGATAATTTTATAGTTGCTCATAAGAGTAATCTATATCATGCGCATGAAGAACAACCAAAATGGGCTGCTATTATGGAAAGACGAATCTTTGATACTCTTAATAAAATTGATTCTCGTTTAACTAATGTAGAAAATAAACTTGATAATGTGATAAGAGTTAATAATCTTAAGACTGAATAATGAGTTTATTTATTGTGTTAATTAACATGAATTGCATTAATTAATGCAATTACATCAGGAATTAAGTTTTATACTAATATAGTATTTTGTTAGTTCCATTATGAAAAAAAATAAAAAGTTGAAAGGAAAATGTAATAAAATGAACGAACAAAAAATATTTGATGAAGCTATTAAGCAGATTCAAGAACAGTTTGGCAAAGGATGTATCTCAAGTTTTTCAAAAAATGCAGGTAATGTGGATGTAATCCCATCAGGTAGTTTGCAATTAGATAATGCATTAGGGGTTGGAGGATATCCTAAAGGAAAGATCATTGAAATTTATGGAAATGAATCTTCTGGTAAATCCACTCTTGCTATGCAAGCGGTTGCCTCTTGCCAAAGAATTAATGGCAAGTGTGCTTATATTGATGTAGAGCACTCATTAGATGCTAAATATTGTGAAGTAAATGGTATTGATCTATCAAAACTATTGTTAGCTCAACCAGATTCAGGAGAACAAGCGTTTGCGTTGATTGAAGCTTTAGTAAAAACAGGAATGATTGATTTAATCATAGTAGATTCAGTAGCTGCTCTTGTGCCGCAAGCTGAAATTGATGGAGAAATTTCTGATCAAACTATTGGCTTGCATGCAAGACTTATGTCCAAAGGATTAAGAATCCTTGAAACATTGCTTGCAAAATATAACACTACAATAATTTTCATCAATCAAATTCGTGAAAAAATTGGAGTAATGTTTGGCAACAATGAAACAACCACAGGAGGACGCGCTTTAAGATTCTATTCATCAATTAGAATTGAACTTAAACGTGCTGAATTAATTAAAAGAGGAAATGATTGCATTGGCATTAAATCATGTGCTAAGATTGTTAAAAACAAGTTAGCTCCTCCTTTAATGAGGGCTTACATTGAAATTTATTTCAATGAAGGAATTGATCATACTATGGAAATAATTGATTATGCTCTTGAAATGAATGTTATCGAAAAAAGGGGTGCATGATATTATTACAAAGATAAAAAGATTGGACAAGGTAAAGATGCTACGAAGAAAACATTGTTAGACAACCTTGATGTCTTTGAGGACATTAAACAAACTTGTTTAAATCTTAAAAAATCTAATGAGGAAGTAAAACAACCTAAATAATTTGGGTTGTATATTACAAAATTAATTTGAACTTATATAGTTCTATTTTTATATCACTGAAAGGAAATAAATATGGTTTCATACATTATTGGAAAAATTACATCATTAAATAAAAAAACCATTACTGTAGAAAGTAATTGAACAGGATATGTAATAAATGTTACTAACCCAGAATTATTTGAATTGGGTAAAGTAAGGAAAATTTATTTACATAAACATACTTCTTTAACAAATAAAAATTCTGTTAACGAAGAATATTATGGTTTTGTTAACTATGATCAGAAAGAAATGTTTTTAAAATTGCTATCTCTAAACGGCATTGGTCCAAAAACAGCAATTCAAATTTTGAAAAATGATTTGTCATTAATCAAAAATATGATTTTAAGTAAAGATGTTAAAGGGCTAAGTGCATGTCAATCTATAAACGAAAAGGTTGCAAGACAAATGATTGACAACATTGAGATTTCTTCTAAAGAAGGATTAAAAACAAATCAAAAAATTTCAGAGCTTATTAGTGCTCTTGAATCGTTGGGCTATCAAAAGAATGAAATTGAAGATGTCATTAGTAATAAAGAAATTATTGGTGATACTTCAATTGATTTGTCAGATCTTGTTTCAAATGCCATTAAATACATTGCAATAAAAGCAGATGGAATTAGTAAGACCGCATAATCTTTCTGAGTTTAAAGGTAAAAAAGAGATAAAGGACAATGTCTCTGTTTACATAAAATCTTCTTTAAAAAATAATACTACACTTGATCATTGTTTATTTTATGGTTTAGCAGGTACTGGCAAAACAACACTAGCTTTAATAATTGCTAATGAACTAAATCAAAAAATCAAAATTGTACAAGGTGGAAATATTCAAAAACCAACAGATATTATTAATATTGTTTTGTCTTTGCATGAAAAAGACGTCTTATTCATCGATGAAATTCATGCAATAAATCCACAAGTTGTAGAATTGTTATATTCAATTACTGAAGATTTTGCAATTGACATAAACTTAGGAAAAGATTTTAACTCAAAATTAACAAGAGTTAAAATACCTCATTTTACATTAGTTGGAGCTACAACTAATTTAGGTAAGATCCCAAGAGCATTTGAAGAAAGATTTGGAATTATTATTTATTTTGGCCCTTATAGTAAAGAAGAAATTTTAGAAATAATTAATTTTTATTGTAAAAAATATAAAATTGAAATTTCAGACAAAGACAAAGATTTAATAGCAGGCAACTCTAAGGGCATACCAAGAATTGCTAATAAAATTATTCGTAGAGTAAAAGATTTTAAAACAATAGATGATAAAGTCTCTATAAAAACTATTTTAAAACGATTAGGTATTATTAAAAACGGAATAAATGAATTAGATTTAAAATATTTAGAATCTCTAAATGAATTTAATTCACCTGTAGGAATTAAAACAATTTCTCATGCCATAATGATTGATGAAAACACAATTGAACAAAAAATAGAGCCGTATTTAATTCAATTAAAATATATCAACAAAACTAGTAAAGGTCGTTGTTTAACAGACAATGGTAAAAACTTCTTAGTTAAGATTTAAGTTTATCGGCTGTTTTCAAAATATTTATAGAAAATTTATTATTTACATCATCAATTATTTTTTTAATATTATTAACTTTTGTCTTTGGTTTTGGTGATTGATCAAACAAATTATTTTCTCTCTCATCAATTTTTTTCAAATTTGAAATACCAACGCCAATCAAACGAATTTTTCTATTAGAAAAAAATTCTGTATACATGTTTAAAAAATAAACATACATTATTTCTTGATCATTAATATGTCTTGGCAAAGTTTTGTTTTTAGAAGTTAAAATGAATTTTGGACTTTTAATAAATACAGATAATGTTTTACCCTCTAAATCGTAATAATTTAATTCATCACATATTTCTTGAGTAAATTTTTTGATATAGATTTTAATTTCATTAAAATCGTTTGTATCATTTAACAATGTTCTACTTTTGCTGATTGATTTAGGTTCTCCATAAGAGTAGACCAATTCATCATCTCCGATACCATTAGCGTTATTGATAAAATAATCTTTGTTATTTCCAAAAATTGATGATAGCAAAGATAGATCCTTACATTTTGCTAAATCTCTAATTGTTGTTATGCCGTTTTGAATTAATTTTTTTTCAGAAGATTTACCAACAAAATACATATTGCCAATCGGTTGAGGTCAAATTATCCTTTTTATATCTTCTTGAGAAAAAATCTGAGTAATACCCATCGGTTTCTTATAGTCACTTCCCATTTTTGCTAAAAATTTATTGTAAGATATACCGATTGATACATTTAAACTTAATTTGGTTTTAACCAATTTTTGAATCTTTTGAGCAATCTTTAGTGGAGTGTTAGTAGTGGTTACTAAATTAGTAATATCCATGTAACACTCATCAATAGATGCATATTCTATTTTATTAGAAACGTGTTCTAGTAACAAATCAATAAATTGTCTAGAATAAGATTCATAAAGTTCAAATTTATGTGAAACAACAACCGCTTCTGGACAAAGATTTTTGACCATAAAAATAGGCATCGCAGCTTTAATTCCATATTTTCTAGCTTCATAGTTTGGACTAGCTACAACAGAGCGTTTAGTCACTCCGCCAACTACAATAGGTTTACCTCTTAACGATGGATTATTAGCTTCTTCGCATGATGCAAAGAATGCATTGATGTCAATATGAATAATTACTTTTTTATTTGTACTTGACATAAATTAGATATTCCTTGTTACCCTTACGACCTAATATAGGGGACTCACATAAGCCTAAAATCTTAAAATGATTTTTATTCAATATGTTTTCGATTTTTTGGATTATCTTTTTTCTTGTTTCTTCATTTGTAACAACACCATTAAAATTTTTAATTTTAATGTCTTCTAGTTCAAATTGTGGTTTGATTAAAAATACACCATTATATGAATAATCAAACAGCGTTAACAACCTATCAATAATTTTTATCAAAGAAATAAAAGAAACATCGCACAAAACAAAATCAACTTTTTCTTCAAAAATATCTTTTTTAATGTTTTTGAAGTTAGTTTGCTCAAATAACTTTACTTTAGAATTATTTCTTAAAGATTGATGCATTTGGTCTGTCCCTACATCTATTGAATATACTTTGTTAGCTTTATTCATTAAAGAAACTTGTGTAAATCCACCAGTTGATGAACCAATGTCTAACACAACTTTATTTTTTAAATCAATTTTAAATTCATTGATTGCATGAACAAGTTTATAAGCTGCTCTGCTAACATAATCATCATTATTGTTAATTGTTATTTCATCTTTATTAGTAACCATAAAGTTAGGCTTGTCAATAACAATGCCATTAACAGTCACGTTTCCTTCTTTAATTAAGTCTTGCGCCTTGTTTCTAGATTCAACAAGTTTACTTGTTACTAAAAAACTATCAAGTCTAACTTTATTCATAAATATTTATTAAATAGTATAATTTAAATTAATTCAAAGGAGTATTAAATGGAAAATTTAAATGCAAAATATAAGGTAGTAAGCCAAACTCAATCTTCTATATTAATAAGAAGTTTTTTAGTTGCTGGACTATCATTCCTATTAATTTGTTTAATTGGATTAGGATTTGGAAAATTATTTGAATATGAAATATATGAAAAAGGTAACTTATCTGTAGTTAACTCTCTTTATATGATTAGTATTCTTTTAATCTTTATTTCTATGTTTGGTTCAATGTTAGTCTTTAGAAATTTATTGAACCAGAAAACAAGTAAAATCATATTCTGAATTGGGTTGTATTGTTTAGCTCAAGGTATAGGATTCGGTATGTTGTTTTCATTATTCGCTCAAGATTCTTGAACATTAATTTTAATATTTGGAGTTTCAGGAATAATGTTTATTCTATGTGCCATTATTGGATATTTCATGAGCGCTAATGCTGTATTTAGTTTAATGAAAATGTTAAGTATTGGTTGAATTGTAACATTTGTATTAATGATTTTAATGTTTATTCCAATGATCATTATGTTATCTATTGGTGGTTCATATGCAGGATTCCAATGATATTATTCATTAATTATGGGAATCTTTTGTTTATTGTTTATGGGTTACATCTCTTATGATGTATGAATGATCTCTAAAACTAGTGAATTTGCACAAATCGCTGATTCAAGAGCATTCAATAATTTAAGTTTGTTTTTTGGTTATAGATTATTAATAGACTTTGTTGGTCTATTCTGAACTATAGCGTCTCTTATTTTAAGGTTTAGAAGATAGTGAGTAATGCTAATCGTGGCATGTACGCAGAAGAATTAGTTAATAGAACTAATTCTTATTATTATGAACATGACATTGCCTTAATTGAAAAAAGATATATACCCATAAAGATAATTAAAACACTTAATGAAAATACCATAATAGGCAAACTATTGGCAAAGTCATATGTTGACTATTGTGGAATTTATAAAGGTAAACACATTGAATTTGAAGTTAAGCAAACAAATAACAATAATTTTGATCTTTCATTAATTAAAGAACACCAATTAAAACATTTGATCAACAATAAAAGACACGGAGGAGTTGCGTTTATTATTGTGTATTTTAATTCTTTAGAACAATTTTATTTAATATCAATTGATAATATTCTTGAGTGAAAAGAAAACAACAAATCTAATACAATCAAACATGAATTTATTAAAGATAAATGTCAATTAATTGAAATTTCTTTTCCGGGGATAATTGATTATTTACCGTTTATTGGATTATAAAAGTTAATTTATACTACTTACAAGCATAGCATATTATATAATTTAAATATGAGTAAATATCATTACAATATTGAAAAGAAAGAAACTAAAACAAATCCTGGTGTTATTAACTTAAAAAAAGTTAAAAAAATCGAAACAATTGATGGTGGTAGAAAACCTCCAAAAGTTTCTCTTCGTAATCTTTTTATTCAATTTATGAATAAACAAGAAGAATTTAATAAACGTCAAGAACAGTTTAATAAGCGTCAAGATGAACGTTGAGAACGTCAAGAAGAATTTAATAAAACTGTTATAGATACTTTCAAACGTAACAATCTCAAATAAATTTTTCAAAGAACTTTTATTTATCTAGACTGTAAAATAAAAACCAACACTTAATCACGGTGTTGGTTTTTATTAATCAATTTTATCTAACTATTAAAGAACTGCTTCTTTTAATGCTTTAGAAACTCTAAATTTAACAACTTTTTTAGCTGGTACTTTAATTTGTTTTCCAGTTTGAGGGTTTCTCATCATTCTAGCTTTACGGCTAATTAATTTTAATTTTCCTAAGTTGCATACTCTGCAAGTTCCGCTTGATTTAACTTCTTTGCAAGCTACATCGTTTAAGCAGTTTAATACAGTTTTTACACTCTTAGTAGGAAGATCAGTTTGATCTGAAATTTTTTTAATGATTTGATTCATTGTTAATGGTTTTGACATATTTTTCTTATTTCTCCTTATGTAATATATTATATTGTTTTTGCTATTTGATAATCTTTTTTATAACATTTTTTACAAAATGCTTTGGATTTTGATTTTTGTATAAAACCTTATAAATTTCTTCCAAAACCGGCGCATCTATCATGTTTGTTTTAATAATCTCATAAGCAATTTTAGTCGCTGAAAAACCTTCAACAGTTTTTTTGTTAATTTGAAGAGTTTTTGCTAATCCAATTTGAGCAATTGACTTACCAAATGAAAAGTTTCTTGATTTAGAATCGGTACAAGTTAGATAAATGTCACCTATTCCGCAAAAGTTAGCAATTGTTTTTACATTGCCACCTAGTTTATCAACGATAGTAGATATTTCTTTAGTAGCTTCTGCTAACATAGCTGCACGTGTATTAATAGATGTATGCAATTCGTATGCTAATCCAAGAGCGATAGCCATAACATTTTTAAGAGAAGCCATAATTTCTGCACCTCTTTCATCTGTTGTAACAACACACTTAAATGTTTGATTGTTAAATAAATTAGCGACAAGTTTAGCAATTTTTGCTTTTGTAGATACACAGTTAACCATTGTTGGTTGGTTATTAAATACTTCAACAGCAAATGATGGTCCTAACAAAGAAACAAAACCTTTAGAAAAACCTCTAATGATTTTTTTAATAGATCTTGATCAAACGTTGTTTGTTTCAGGGTTAAAACCTTTAGCGACATTGATATATACAGGTTTAGCTGTTAAGAATTTTACAAATTTTTTAACTGTTGACTCAATATACAAGCTTGGTACTGCAATTAAAACATATGAAGGTCTAAAGTTAATAACATCATTTGGGTTAATTGTAGCAATTGGTGCTTTAACCATTTTCTTATTACCGAAATATTTAGTGTTTAGACCTTTAATTAAATCTTTATTTTCACATTCATCAATACCATACATTAAAACTTCGTGTTTGTTTTTTAACAAAACATTTGCTAATGCTGTTCCTCATGCACCTGTTCCTAGAATTGCTATTTTTGCCATATTATCTATCTTTCTTGATTCCTCTTATACGAGAATTCTTGTCCTTAAAATATATTGTAATAGGTACATCTGTAAAACCAAAAGAATTTCTAATTTGATTTTCAAGATATCTTGCATAGCTAAAGTGAACATATTTAGGATCGTTTCCAAATATAACGAACGTTGGAATTTGACTTTTTACTTGAGTTGCATATGAAATATTAAATCTATTTCCTTTAAATTTTGGAGGAGGGTTTAAAATTTCAGCTTTTGCTAATACATCATTCAATATTGAAGTAGAAACTGAAATTTCTAATTGTTGTTTTATTCTTTCAATTGTCTTAAAAATAGCAGTAACTTTTAGATTATCTTTAGCACTAATAAAAATAACAGGAGCTCAAGTAATGTAATGGAATTTATTTCTAATTAATTTTGTAAATTCAGTTATTGTTTTAGAAGTTTTATTTTTAATCTTATCTCATTTGTTAACAACAATAATTGTAGGAATATTAGCATCAAATGCTAATCCACCAATGATCTCATCTTGTTCATTAAAATCTTCGCTACCATCTAAAACTAACAAAATTAAATTACTTCTAGAAATTGCATCTTGTGTACGTGATAAAGCAAATTTTTCAATATGATCAGTTATTTTAGATTTACGTTTAATACCTGCTGTATCAATGATTGTGTAATCTTTTCCATCATACTTAAAATCACAATCAATAGAATCACGAGTAGTTCCAGCGATGTTTGAAACAATTACACGCTCTTCATGAACTAACGAATTCACTAATGTTGATTTACCAACATTAGGTCTACCAATTACACAAAATGCAGTTTTATCAAGCTCAATTTTATTTGCTGAAGGGTTGAAGTTTTTTACAACAACATCTAATAGATCTCCTATACCAATAGAATGTTCAGCAGAAACATAATAAGGCTTACCAAAACCCAATGAGTAATAAAGTCTTTCATATGTGCCTTGTTTGTTTTCGGATTTATTAACAGCCAATATTACATTCTTTGCTTTATTCTTTTTAAGTAACTTTGCAACATAAAAATCATCCTTATTGATTCCGTCTTTTTCAGAAACTAGAAAAATGATGATTGATGCTTCTTTAATTGCAAACAAGACTTGATTTTCAATGTTTTGTTGAAAAATCATTTTATCATTTGTTAATCCGCCTGTATCAATAATAGTAAATTCTTTACCTAATCATGTGGCTTGCCCATATATACGATCACGTGTGACACCTGGTGTGTCACTAACAATTGATTTCTTCTTAAGAATTGTTCTATTAAAAAGTGTAGATTTACCAACGTTTGGTTTACCAACTATTGCAACCTTAAACATTTCCAATCTCCTTATTGAACAAATCTATGATAAGATTTACTGTTTGATCAATTGTGTTATAAGAACCATCAATTTCTTTACAACCAGGAGTTTTAATTAATGGAGCTATTTTTCTATGAGTGTCTTGATAGTCACGCTCTATTAAAGCTTTTTTAACATTTTCTAAAGAATCAATCTTGCCTGATTGTTCTCACCTTCTTTTAGCACGAACATCAATGTTATCAACCAAGAAAATTTTAAGAGTAGCATTTGGTAATACAACACTAGTTGTATCTCGCCCTTCCATAACACAAGATTGTTGAGATGCAATTTCTCTTTGTTGAACTAAACATGTATCTCTAATTATTTTCATAGTTGCAATTTTGCTAGCTAATTTACTAATGGAAGCGGAATTTGCAAGTTCAGTAACATCGTTATTGTTTAAAAATAATTTATCTTCTTGCAATGTAACTTTAGATTGTTCTAAAACTTTTTTAACTTCATTTGAGTCATCTAAATTTGTGTTTTGCAACGCAATTGCATAACAACGAAACATACCGCCAGTGTTAATAAACTGGAAGTTTAATTTTTTTGCAACTTGTTTAGCTATTGTACTTTTACCGCTACCTGCTGGTCCATCAATCGCTATTTGATATATCTTTTTACACATAAAAAACTAAAACAAAAACCAAAAGAATTAACATTATGATTAGAAAAAATACAGACAAACCTAATGTGACAAAGAATAAAGTTTTAAATGGTGTTTGTTTTTCTTCCTCATCTTTGGTTGGAGTAATTTTATATTGTTGAAATTCATCATAGATTTTTTTGTTTTGAATCAATTTATTTAAACGATCTAATTGATCTTTTGAAGAAGATTGAAAATTATTTCATGTAGTTGATAAATTGTCTAAAGACTTACCTGTTTTAAGCAATGATTTAAGGTTTTTATCATCAGATAATCAATTTGAAGAAATCTTTTTACCATCTTCATCTAAGATTGAAACAAAATCATTGTTTTGAACATATTTATCAATTTCATTAATGTTTGTTTGAATTTTTTGTTCATCAATTAAACTAGCAAACTCTTTTAAACTTTCATAATCTTGATAATCTTTTTTATCAATTGAAATTAAGTTAGCAAGAGTCTCAGTTTGAGGCATGTCTTTAAGAATTTTAGGATTTAATTCGTCAATTTTTTGTTTATATTTTGAAATAGTTGATGATTCATTTGCTAATTTGTCTAGCATTAAACCATCATTTAGGATTTCTTGACGATACAGTCTTCACTTTTCAATCCTATTTTCCATAATAAATTAATTATATTTATAATACTTATTATGCTTTCATCAAAAAATCAAGAAGCTATTGTTTCTAAAAAAAATAAACTTAGTTTCGTATCAGCAATTTTAATTGTTATTGGCTCCTCTATAGGTGCTGGTATTTTTCTTAAAAATGATGAAATATTAAAAAATACTCAAGGAATGATTTATTTAGCAATCATTGCATGAGCAATTGCTATTTTTGCCATTGTTTGTTTGGGGTTGTGCTTGACAGAATTATGTTCAACATCAACAAAAAACAAACTAGGAATTATTGGATGAATCAAAACGTTTTGCAATAACTATTTGTATCAAATAGGTAAAAAATTTATGGCATATATTTATTTACCAATAAATTTCTTTGTTATGCCATATTATTCAATATGTACAATTCAACAAGCATTCCCAAATAGTGGTTTTACAAAACTTGATTGATATTATGTTGCATTAATTGCTTTATTAATTTCTTCTTGATTTATTTTGACTTCAGGAATGTCAACGAGAGCTACAAATATTCAAAATAAAATTATTACTTGTGTTAAATTTCTTCCACTAATTTTTGCAATTTTAATAGGTTATATATATGTTGGTGATACTCACCATATAAATGAATATACACCAGTTGAAACTAAAACTCCATTGTTTAATGAGCTAAGCCCTGTGTTAGGAATATTTATTTCTATCCCATCTATCTTCTTTGTGTTTGATGGATTTTATAGCACAGCAGGATTGCAAACAGAGATGAATGAACCAAAAAAATCTGCAAAGGCAATGCTTATTGGTTTATTAACTGTTTCATGTATTGATATATTAATATCAATATCATTGATGATTAGTGGTAAGGGATCGCTTGAAGGATTGAAAGAATGATTTGAAGAAAAGAATTGTTATTGATTATTGCAAACAATGCAATTAATAGTTGCTATTGGAATTTGAGGAATTATTAATGGTTTTGCTTTGTATTCAACAAATTATTATGAAGAGTTGATTGATAAAAATGAAGTTATTTTTTCAAATAAAATTAGAAACAAAATGACATCTAACTCTCATTTGGTAGGGTGTTTGTATTCTTACTGCATGTTTTTTACAATGTTCTTATTGTGCACATTGGTTGGTTCGTTATGTTACATTGATACTAATGCATATCAAGCATCTAATATTGGATTAAATGTTCATGTATGCAAGTTATATTCTTTTGTTGATTTAATGGCTAATTGAACATCAGCATTAGTTTTTGGTTGCATTGTCATTTCTATTATCGGTGCATTAAGAAATAGAAAAACTAACAAGATTAAAACGGCAAATGATAAAAACTTTGTTTGAGCAGCATATGCAACAACAATAATTGTATGTTTTAGTTTACTAATGATTTTAATTGAAACATTTGTAAACCTTGGTTTGGTTTGCAGTTATTATTCAAAAGGAATGTATGAAGGTGATGCTGGAAATCAAAATTTAGTTAGTGCAATTATGACTGTTGTTGTTTTGTTTGTTTTCTTAGTCATTATGTTGTCTCCTTATAAACATAAAAAATATAATTAATATATATGCAATTTAAAAGAATTAACGTAGTTACCCCTGACAATATTTATCTAGCAGATGTTGTCATCAAAGGTAATAAAATATCTAAAATTAAAAAGATATCAAATAAACCTGCTGCTAGCGCTAAATACATGATGCCTGGATTTATTGATTCTCATACTCATGGTGGTTATGGTTGAGATTTCAATAGTTTAGCACGTAACGATTTAAAAAAAGCTAAAGATTATTTAAATAATCTAGGTAGTGAAGGTGTCACAACCGTTATTGGAACAACAGTGACTTGTTCAATTAAGGATCTTTATGCTATTTCTAAAAATTGAAAAAAATTTAACGCTTTAGATAAAGAAGGGTTAGTTAAAGGGTGATACATTGAAGGACCGTTCATTTCAAAAGAAAAGAAAGGTGCACACGATGAAACTTTAATTTGTCAAATTAATACTAAAGTATTAGACACAATTAAAAGAGAAAATAAATTCATTAAAATTTTAGCTGTTGCTCCTGAAATCAAAAACAATCTTGAATTAATTAAAAAAGTAAGCAAAGATTATGTTGTTGCAATTGGTCACTCTGCATGTAGTGCAGATCTTGCATTGGAATCTCTTGTAAATGGCGCATCAAGAATTGTCCATTTATATAATCAAACATCAAAGTTTGATCATAGAAATCCTGGTATTGTTAATATGGCATTTTTAGATACACCAATGAATTGCGAATTAGTTTCAGATGGTTTCCATGTAAATAAACTTGTTTTAAAGAACACTTATGATATTATTAAACCTGACAGAATTATCATTATTACTGATTCATTATCATGTAAAGGGTTACCAAAAGGTGATTACATGTTAGGTACACTAAATATTCATAAGTTTGATGACATTGCTAGATTAAAAGATGATAATACAATTGCTGGTTCAGTTAAACCATACATCGAACACTTGCACACATTTTTAGAAGCAACTCATTGTAGTTTATGTGAGTTAACTAAAATGTCTAGTTATAACGCAGCAAAGAACTTAAAGTTAGATAATAAACTTGGTATAATAAAAGAAAATTATTTAGCTGATTTTGTTATTGTTGATTCTAAATTAAATTTATATGAAACATACAAAAATGGTAAATTAATTTATAAAAAATAGGAGAGATATAAATATGAATTTTTTTAAGAAAATTGGTTTAGGTATAGCATTTAAAAAAACTCATCAATGTAAATTATATATTTGCAAAGATGAAAAGGAAATTGGTGAAAGAACATCAAAAATGGTTATTGAACAGATTGTTAATAAACCTAATGCTGTTTTAGGTTTAGCAACTGGTTCATCTCCAGTTCCTCTATATAAAGAATTGGTAAAGGCTTGCAAAGAGAAGAAGGTTTCATTTGCTAACATTGTTTCGTTTAATTTAGATGAATATGTAGATCTTGATGAAAAGTATTTTGATCAATCTTATAGAAATTTTATGGACGTTAACTTATTCAATAATGTTAACATTTTAAAATCAAATACTCATTTTCCTAGCAAACAAACAATTGAACAATATGATGATGAAATTAATAAGTCTGGTGGTATTGATTTACAAGTATTAGGATTAGGGGTAAATGGTCATATCGCTTTTAATGAACCAGGAACACCGTTTAATGCAAAAACTCATTTGGTAAAAATTACTGATTCTACAAAACAAGCAAATGCAAGATTTTTTGATAATAAACCTGAAAATGTTCCTTCAGCAGCAATTACTATGGGAATTAAAACAATTATGAGTGCTAAAAAAATTATTTTAATTGCAACAGGCAAGAATAAAGCTGAAGCTATTTCTAAGTTATTTAAAAATAAATACAATCCTCAATGACCAGTTACTGCATTAATCTACCATCCAGATGTGTCAATTTTTGTAGATTATCAAGCGGCTTCTCTTATTGCTCAATAATCTAAATATCTAATAAAACATTTAAATATACAATGAAAGTGTTAGTAAATCTAGGCATGAATAGTTGTATATTTTTTTGTATATCTTTTTTGATTTCTAAGATGTTTGTAAAGTTATTTTCTTTTTCTTCAGTTACTTGTTTATAAGAATTAATTTTTTTATATTTTACATGTTCCACAAATAAGTAAACAATATCATTTAGCAAAACATTTAAATGTTTTTTACTTAATTTATCATTAAAAGCAAAATCTCTTGTGTAGATCAAAAATTCATTAATTTTTTTATTATTAATTATTCAATGAGATTCTGCAAAGTCAGATTGTTTTTGAAACGAAAAAAGCAAAGGAACAGATTTTTGTTCATTATCAGGATTTAATTTAAATTCAGCTAAAATAGGGAAATAATTACGATTATGTGTTAATGAGTAAAAAGTATGAATGTGTTGAAATTCCATATACATTCTCATATACATAGTTGCTATTCTTGAATAAAAATCAACATTTTGTTTCTTACAAATTTTGCTTTTTAGCAAGCTTTTCTTAATTTTCTTTTGTAAAGTAAGAGCTTCTTTTTTTAGTCTCATATTATTTTGAATCTATTTTTTCAATTTCATCTTTAATAAATTTTAAAATACCTTTTACTTCAGCATAATTCATTCTTGTTGGGCCCACAACAGATAGTTGGTGTTTTTGGTTATTGTAATTAATCATAGTAGAAGCTACAGAAACACCATTAGCTCCTATCTCATCTCCAAAAGTAATTTTTGTTTTACCTTCGTTTTGTTGGTTGTAGGAAATATGCTTTCAGATGTTGGAATCTTCTAACATAGTCAGAATGTTTTTTAATTTATCAATGTTTTTAAATTCTGGTTGAGTAGTTAATCATTTTGTTCCATAAACATTTGTTTGTGGAACACTAATTTCATTGGAAGAGAAAATTTTCTTAATGATTTCTTGTAAGCAAAATTCATATTCATGAACTTTGTTACGAATAATTTCTTTAATTACAGAAAGTTTTGATTGAACTTCATCAAGCGGAGTATCAACTAAACGATCATTAAACACTCTAATACATGTGCTAATATCTTGTAATTGTTGTTTTTTATCAAATTTGATTGTATTTTTATTAACCATTCCATTTGATGTAACAATTAAAACCATTGCTGAATCGTCTGATAATTGAATTAAATCAAATCTTTTTAAAAGATCTTTTGAATTAAATTTTGTAACAATAGAAGGAAGTTTTAAAACTTCATTCATAATCGAAACAGATTGGTCAATTATTGAATCAATACTTAAATTTCTGTTTGCAAAAACCTTAGATAATTGATTTTTGATATTAGCTGATAATTCGGGTTGTAAAATATTTTGCTCATAATACTTATAACCTTTAATTGATGGAACTCTACCACTTGATGTATGAGTTTTTTCTAAGAAACCAAATTTTTCAAGTGTAGCCATTTCGTTTCTAATAGTTGCAGATGAAAGATCAGGTAAAAATTTTTGAACTAATTCTTTACTTGAAACTGGTTCAGCTGTAAATGTATAACGATCAATTATTAATTTTAAAATTTCTATTTGCCTTGCCGTTAATTTCATTTTTAATAATATATACTTATTTTAATAATATTTTTTATATTATTAATATAATAGTTAAATTATAAATTATGCAAAGCAAAATTCTTGCAATTGATTTAGATGGAACTCTTCTAACTAAATTGAAGAAAATTACTAGCAAAAATTTAGATGCAATTACCAATTACACGAATCTTGGAGGCACGCCTGTAATTGTTACTGGTCGATCAACTGTTTCTGCATTTGGTTATTTCCATCAAATAGAAAAACATGCTAATAAAAAACTAAGATATTTAGCGTGTTTTAATGGTGCGTACATTTATGATCAAAAATTAAATAAATCATATAAAAATTTTATTAGTGAATCTTTATGTAGGAGCATACTTTCTATTGTTAAACGTGAAAAAATAACTGCTTGATTTTATACAGAAAAAAGTAGAGAAACAAGAAGTGTAGATGTTTATGGTTATAGATTTCCTGTTATTAATAAACTTTTTAAAAATTTAAATACAAAAAAGTTAAATGAAAAGTCTGATATATCTTCTTACAAGATTAATGTTATGTCTTTTAGCAAAGCTAAAATTTCTAATGTTCTTGAAAAACTTAAAAAACAATTTGGAGATGTATTAACTTTTTCTTTGTCATCTAAATATTTAATTGAAATTAACAATAAAAAAATTAACAAAGGTTATGTTGTTAATTTCTTAAAAAACGAATTAAAGGCAAGTAAAAAAGATATTGCCTTTGTTGGAGATAGCTTTAATGATGTGCCTGGTTTTCAACAAGTTAGAAATTCATTTGCTATTAAGCCAAAAAACAAAGATGTCATTCAATATGCTGCTCACTACATTGATTACAAAAGAAATGCGGTAGCAGATGTAATTAATGAATACATATTAAATGACGCGAATGAAATTAAATTAATTGCAACAGATTTGGATGGAACATTACTTGAAAACTATACAAAAGAAGTTTCTAACATAGCTGCTAATAAAGTTTCTGAATGTGTCGATAAAAAGAACATTTATTTTAGTATTGCAACTGGCAGAAACGTTGATGATATCACAATGATCATTAATAAAATTGGCATTAAAAACAAAAATCATTGCTTTGCAATAGCAAATAACGGATCAGCTATATATGAATTCAAGTCAGGAAACTATTTATATAAAGAAACAATTCCTTCTGAATTATCAAAACTTGTTTTCACTCATATTAAAAAATTAAATGAATCTAAGAAATATGGACATGTAGGTTGTTATGTTCACAGAATATTAGATGTTGAAAGAATTAAAAACGGTCTTAATACACAATTAATGGGATATGAGTTAAACTTTGTTCAAGAAAGATTGGCTTCTTTTTCTAAGAATTTTACAAAAAACAATTGATATCCAAAAGATTTTACTGAAATCGATAAAAATTTTGATTTTAAAAATATTTGTAAATTTGTAATTTATGCAGATTCACCAGAAAACAACAAAAAAATTGCTGATTATTTTGTTAACAAAACAAATTTAGATTTAACATTTACCACTTCATCAAAAACAAATGTTGAAATCAATGCTAAGCATGTAAGTAAGGGTAATGCTGTAAAGTTTTTAGCAAATTACTTAAATATAAATATATTTAATGTTATGACATTAGGTGATGAAGAGAACGATTTATCAATGTTAAAGATCACTCCTAATTCTTTTACTTTGACAACATCGAAAGAAATTGTTAAAGATGCAGCAAATAATGTTATAAAATCAGAACCAAGTATTTTGGTAAGTGATGCAATTTCACAGAAAATTTTAAGAAAATAATATGGCAAAAACTTTTTTAAAGTTGGTAGACATTAACAAGTCTTACCCAAACGGCTATGTAGCGATTAAAAATTTTAATTTGAATATTCAAAAAGGTGAATTCGTAACTTTTTTAGGCCCATCAGGATGCGGTAAAACTACGACAATCAAAATGATTGCTGGTTTTGAAATGCCAACAAGCGGAAAAATTTTAATTAACAATGTTGATATCAAAGATGTTTCAATTAACAAACGTCCCACTGCAACAGTGTTTCAAGATTATGCATTATTTCCAAATTTATCTGTATTGGAAAATGTTTCATATGGTTTGAAACAAATGCGTAAACCATTAAAAGGTATTACTAATGTAGAAAGAAAAAAAGTTGAAAAAGCTTATAAAGAAGCTGTTAAAAAAGCAGAAGGTAAAATTAAAAAGAACGAAAAAACACAAAGAAAAATTTTAAGAGAAATAGCTTCATTGGAAAAACTTTATTCTAAATATCCTGAAGTTCAAGCTATTAGAGGAATGAAGTATCAACAATATATTAGCAAGTTAGATAGTTATCTAACTCAAATGGAAAAGAAGTACGGTATAGTTAAAATTAAGAAGATGTCTGCAATCAATTGATTGAAGAGATTATTTAATAAATGAAACAGAACTATTTTTAATTCAAAAAGTCCTGTTAACTATGATACTAAATGATTAAATATTTATGAGAAGAAAATTATTAATCTTCAAAAATGATTTGAATACAAAAAACCTCTTGACAAGAAGATTGCTAAATTATGATACCAATACAATGATTTAGACCAATGAAATTCTCATTGATCTAACTATGATGATCTAGTTAGAGAAAATTATGAAAAGAAATACACAACAAGAAAGTTAACTAAGCAAGAAGTTAAAAAGATTGCTATGAATATGATTAATCTTGTTGGATTAAAAGGTAAAGAAAACTTATATCCTGAAGATTTATCTGGCGGTATGAAACAACGTGTTGCTTTAGCGCGTGCTCTTGTTGTTGAACCAGACATCATCTTATTAGATGAACCATTATCAGCATTAGATGCTAAAGTTCGTGTTGAAATGCAAAACGAATTGAAGAGAATGCACAATCAATTAAAGTTAACATTCATTTTGGTTACACATGATCAAGAAGAAGCGCTATCTTTATCAAATAAGATTGTTGTAATGTCTAAAGGAAAAATTGAACAAGTTGGAACTCCAAAAGCAATTTATGATACTCCAGCAAATGAATGGGTCGCAAATTTTATTGGTCAAGCCAATTTCTTTAATGGAATTTATTTAGGAAAATCAAGAGTTAGATTATTTGACAAAGCAATTGTTTGTCGTGATTCTGCTAATTTAAAACAAGTTAATAAGAATGAAGAAGTAAGGTTAATGATTAGACCTGAAGATGTCTTGCTAGTAAGACCACAAGATGGTTATATTAAAACAAGAATTACTTCTGTTGTATATAAAGGCGAAATGTTTGAAGGAAAATGTTTTTACAAGAAAACTCCAATTGTATTTAAAACAACAAAATTAGTAAAAGTAGGAGATACAGTTGGCATAAGATTCCCTGAAAAAGTTTTGCATGTTCTTCCTATTAAAGAAAAATATGAAAATGAATTTTATGATATTAATTTAGGCAAAGATGAATAAGAAATTTTCTAGAAAATTTTTATTGACTCTACCATATGTAATTATTACATTACTATTTTTAATAGTACCAATGTTAATGATAGTTATTTTTTCATTCCTTCCAGTAAATGGATTTTCAATAATTGATAACTGAAATTATGTAAACACATTTGTATGAGAAAAGATTGCAATATCTTTCTTTGATGCAATTATTACAACAATTGTTGTTATTTTAATAAGTTATCCGTTTGCGTATTTTTTAGCATTTAATTGTTCGATGAAAGCAAAAACAATTGTTATTTTAATGATAACTGCACCAATCTGAACTAGCTTTTTAGTTAAATTAATCGGTCTTAAAACTTTTTTTGATTTTTTAAATGGTTATGAAAACTCAACTAGAGGTCAATTTTTTACAATAGTTGGTCTAGTGTATTTATACACTCCATTTATGATTTTACCTTTATACAATACATTAATTGAATTACCTAAGTCATTAATCTTCGCAAGCAAGGATTTAGGAAGAGGTAATTTTAACACATTTATGAATGTAGTAATTCCTTATACAAAAGCTGCTTTATTTTCAGGAATTACATTAGTATTCTTACCTTCGTTTACAACTGTTGCTGTACCAGAATTTTTAAATGCAAATCCAAATGGATCATTAATCTCTGACATATTAATGGAAGAAGGTGGGTTAGCATTGACAAGCAAAATTTCATTAGCTCGTGCATCTTCATTAAGTTTGATTCTATTATTGTTAATGACTGCAGGATATATATTATTTATTTTTGGTAGATTCATTTACAATAGGAGGAAAAAATAGTGAAAAGTTTCTTCCAAAAAAGTAAAGTAGCTAATTTCATTAAAAGGTTTTATGTATTCATTGTTCTTGCAATAATCTACATTCCTTTAATTTTTATTGTTTGTATTAGTTTTAATGGGCAAACAGATCGCGGAAACATTAATTTAAATTTTGGTTGTCCAGATGCTGTTAACTATTTAATGCTATTTCAAAACAATGAATTTATCAATGGTCTATTAAATTCAATTTTATTAAGTGTAGTAGTAACTCCTGTATGTGTTATTTTGGGGGTTATTACTTGTTTTGGTATATGAAATAGCAATAAAAAACATCAAGGCTTTATTATGATAACAACAAGGTTATCATTAGTTAATCCTGAAGTTATTACAGGCATAAGTTTGTCATTGCTGTTTGCTTCAACTGTAATCCCATTAGGCGCAAGTTTTGGTTTTATTACAGTATTGTTAGCTCATATATCATTTTGCACACCATATGCTATTATTGCTATTTATCCAAGAATGGCTAAGATGAATAATAATTTGATTTTAGCAAGTTATGATTTAGGGTATTCTAAAGTAAAAACTTTCTTCAAGGTAGTTATTCCATATTTATTTCCTGCTATTTTGTCAGCTATTGCTATTGTGTTAGCAATGTCGCTGGATGATTTTATTATTACTAATCTAGTTAATGGATCGTTTCAAACAATTGGTACAGCGATTTATTCGACACGTAAGGGTATTAAAGCATGAGTTGTAACATTTGGAGCAATCATTATTCTTGCCACTTTTGTTGTAATGTTCTTTGTTGCAATATTAAAGAGGAAAAAGAAATAAATATGAGAAAGACATTCTTAAATTTATTAAAAATTATTCCTGTAATTTCTTTAATTCCAGTAACTACTACAAGTTGTGGATCTGAAAGAATTGTTTTTGCAAATTCGGAAAGCTATATGTCTGATGAAGTAATGCAAAATTTAAAAATTAAACATCATAATATTTCATTCTTACCTTATGAAACAAATGAAGAAATAGAAAATAAGTTTGCTAAATACTATGATTTTGCAGTTCCTTCTACATATGAACTATTAAATCTAAAAAGAAATGATCAATTAGCTAAAATTGATTGAACAAAATTTAATATTAAAAAAGAAGATGGTTCAATCATTCAAAACGGTATTGATGCAATTTCTTCTAATATTTTTAGTGAAACAATTAACACATTAATTACTAAATTAGATCAAAAATATCATGAAGAGGGCTATTACTCAACAAGTGAATCAATTTTAGATTATGGTATTCCATATTTTTTACAATCATTTTCATTTGCATATAAAGGAGAAGCGATTCCAGAATTAGATGCTGCAGCAGACTGAGATTCAATATTTGACAAGATTGATTCTTATCATCCAATAGATAAAAGATTTACACCAAGTGATGAACGTAGAATTGCAGTAGTTAGTGATAGACGTAGTGTTTATGGAATTTGTAATTCCATAGATTACAATGGTGTGAATCCACCAGAAGGCGTTGAAAGTATAAGGGATTTTACAAAAATTTATTCTAATTTTGGTAAACATTTTAAGGAAGGATACACATTTTTTAATACAGATTCTGGACAAATCATTTCTACACTAGCTAAACATTACCCACATGGAGCAAGTTCTGCTATTGCATACAATGGAGATTTATTGTATGCCGCAGAAGGTGGTGGAACAGAAGGGGTCACTGATCCAAATGAATTTCACTTTTGTAAGCTTGATAAGACATTAATTGCATTAGATATGGTTGTCTTAAATAAAAAAGATGAATCTGATTTAATTAAATTTCAAAAAATGCACGACATTGTTAATCAACTATGTTTATCTGGTACAAGTTATGGAGAAGACATTAGACAAAAAAATGGTGATGAATATAAATATGATTCAATGAATAATTTTTCATTTGTAGCTTATACATCACCATTAAGAAAAGTTTGTGATTATGTGATGGATAATAATGATAGCTTTTTTGCAGATAATGTTACAGAAGATTCTCAAACAATAGAATTGTTACAACGCATTTATAACATTGATGCATCAGAAGTTTCTGATATTAACTATATTGAAGAAAACATTTCAAGCGAGTTAGTTAAATCTAATATGCATTGAGCATTTAATATTATGAAAGGTAAACTATAATGAAACCTGCTTGTTTGCTTGCAATAGAAACCTCATGTGATGATACATCGATTGCTTTAGTAAAAAATAATAAATTGGTTAAAGAATCAACAAAGACTTCTCTAGGTGAGCATGTTAAATTTGGAGGGATTGTTCCTGAAATCGCTTCTCGAAGTCATGAAGGCTCAATTGCTAAATGTTTAATAGATGTATTTAAAGGAACTAAACTAAACTATAAAGACATTACACATGTTGCGTATACTGCTAAACCTGGTTTACCAGGTTCATTACATGTCGGTAAAACTTTTGCAAAATCAGTTGCTTATTTAACAAATGCTAAATTAATTCCTGTCGATCATATGTGCGGACATATTTTTTCATTTTGCATAGGTAAAAAACAAAAGATTAAATATCCATTTTTATCATTGGTAGTTTCTGGCGGTCACACATCAATTTATCTAGTTAAATCTGTTAACGAAATTAAAATATTAAACAAAACTACAGATGATGCAGTTGGTGAAACATTAGATAAAATAGGACGCGCTATTAATTTGCCATACCCAGGAGGGATTAGCATTGATAAGTGTTTTGACCAATCAAAATGCAATCTAAAAATGATAAATCATTTACCTCTAAAACAACAATTTAGTTTTTCAGGATTAAAAACTCATGTGTTAAATTACATTAATTCAAAAAAGATGAAGAACCAAAAGATTGATAAAGTAATGGTTGCTTCTTCATCTTTAGAGTGAATTTGTGAAGAGTTAATTAGAAAATTAGAGTATTACTCTGATAAATACAAAGTAAATAACATTGTAATAGGTGGTGGGGTCTCTGCAAATAAAAGACTTAGATATTTACTATCTAAAAGATTTAAAAACTTAATTATTCCTGATATTAAATATTGTGGTGATAATGCCACAATGATCGCTGCATATGCATTGTTATTAATCAACGATGCGAATCTTTCAGTAGACTGTATATAATCTAATAAATATGTCAAGCTTTGTTAGAAAAATTACTAGTGAATCAGTAGGTGTTGGTCATCCAGACAAAATATGTGATAAAATTGCTGATTCAATTTTAGATTGTTGTTTAAAATTAGATCCTAATAGTCATGTTGCTTGTGAAGTTTTTGCAAGCAACCATTTAATTGTTATCGGTGGTGAAATAACTACTAAAGGTTATGCAGATGTTGTTCAAATTGCTTGAAGTGTTTTAAAACCTTTAGGTTATGATGAATGTGATTTTACAATTTTATCTAACATTAATAAACAGTCTATAGATATTAATAATTTGGTTAGCTTACAAAACCAAATAATTGGCGCAGGAGATCAAGGTATTGTTTTTGGTTATGCAACTAATGAAACAAAAAACTATATGCCTTTACCGATTTCTATTGCTCACGATTTATGTAAGGAAACCGAAAAGTTAATTAATGCAAAAAAACTTCCTGGTGCTAAATATGATATGAAATCTCAAGTTTGTATTAACTACGTTAATAACAAACCAAAATCAATCGATAGTATGTTAATGTCAATTCAACATACTACTTCTAAAGATGTTCCTAACATTAGAAAGATTATTGAATCTAAAGTAATGATTCCTGTTGCAAAGAAATATGGTTTTAGCACAGGATTTAAAAAACTAGTAAATGCTGCAGGTGATTTTATTGTTGGTGGTCCATTTGGAGACACAGGATTAACTGGTAGAAAAATTATTGTAGATACATATGGTGGTGCATCTAGACATGGTGGTGGAGCGTTTAGTGGTAAAGACTATACAAAAGTAGATAGAACTGGTGCATATTTTGCTAGATACATTGCAAAGAATGTAGTGGCCGCAGGATTAGCTGAACGTTGTGAAGTTCAATTAGGCTTTAATATTGGTTTGCCACATCCATCAGATATTTATATTGAAACATTTGGAACTGCAAAATATGCAGATGAAAAGATTTTAAATGCAATAAAAAAATCTTTTGATTTTGATCTAAAATCTATCATTCAAAAACTTAACATGAAGAAGAACGTTTACTCTAACCTATCAGTTTATGGACATTTTGGTAGAGATGAATTAAATTTGCCTTGAGAAAAATTAGATAAAGTTATTCTTTTAAAGAAAAATATTAAGTAATTAAATCCTCTTATAGAGGATTTTTTATTTATTTACATACATACACATATAAATCCAGATTTTGTTAAATTAACAAAAATCTGGATTTATTAAATTTGGAAAATTTTATATAAAAATTTTAATTTTGGTAATAAAATTTTTTTGAATTTTTTTGTATATTTTCTTAAAGGAGGAAAAAATGGAAAATTATTCAAAAATTCAATTTAAAAAAGACAAAAAGCAAATCAACGAAATTGCATTGTTATATAAAATTTATAAATTCAAGCTTAGTGTAATTGCTCCTGACAAATTAAATAAGCGAGAAAAACAGAGAATAAAAGAGTATCAATCTTATGTTAACTTGATTGATTCAATCTCAACAGAATTATCAAATGAAAGTAGAAGAATAATTACTCAATGCTTTTTTGATAAAAAAGGCAATGATCAATATCATTGTTCAAGAACAACATTTTATTCAAAGTTAAAAATAGCATTGTCTGAATTCTTTAAATATTACAGATAATATGATAAATACTACATCAACATATTATGTTAAAAGGTTAAGAGAAAACCCTGTTAATCAATTTAAATGGTTATATATTGATGGATCTGATGGAAACTTAAAAATTGTAGAAAATAAATGATATTTTGACATTAATTTTTATTTAATCAATAACTTATTTTTACCAACAAACACATTTAATGTAAATTTATCAACACAATTTACTCAAATTAGTGACATTTCAATAAATGCAGAAGCTGAACAAAAAGCTCCTGATTGAGTAACTCAAAAAGACTATTGCACTAAATATACGTGTGCCTTTGAAATTGATACAAATGATTCAAAATTGTTTCAAGATCCATTGACCAATTATTCGATCTTATTAAACTTTAATTTGAATATAGATAATGCAATATTAGACAAAGCAGATGTTGGTTTAGATCAATATGAATATAACGAATTTATTAGTGAAATATACCAACAGAAAATACAAATAAAATTCATATATTCAAATTACGAAGAAAAAGACAATAAAGACTTTGTGTTCAATATATCAAACTCGTATTATTTAAATTCTGTGTTAGGTAGTTATAGTGAAGATCAAATAATTTATTATTCAATGAATAATGAAACAGATCAAATTGATGAGCCTATTAAAAAATTATTAACAATTCAATTCGAAGATTACTACACAATATTGTCTAAAAAAGTACATTTTATATATCAAGTATATGGACATGAACAAAATGAATTAACATATGAAGTTACAACACCTGAATATGGTGATTCAACAAAAGAATTTACTTATGATTTTTGTACATACTTTAATGAATCAAATGGAAAAGTAGAAAATCAAAATGATGGAGTCAACGGGTTTTATTGTCCATTAGAGACAACAGGATATTATCAAATATCCATTAAAGTTCTTTATAAAAATGCAATAAAAACTTTAAAGTTTATGAACAATTTTAGTTTTAAAGGTAATGACGATTATAAAAACAAAAAATTACAAATAATGGAAGTTTTTATTGACAATATTAATTATTTTAAGGAGGTAACATTTTAATGAAAATATCTAAGAAAACTATTGGTTTAATTTCTGGTGGACTATCTACGATATTAATTGGTAGTACAGCAATGATCGGATTAAGTTTGATAAATAAAAATAATTCAGATGAACCAAAAGAAAGAAAACCAATGAATAGAGGAGATAATTATGAACACTATAAGATTTCATATTATTTATCGAAAAATGAGGATCTTAAAAAAATTATCTCGATATATGTAAAACAAGAAAAATATTCAAAAGAAATAAATGAGACAAAATTTGTAGAAGAAATTAAAACAATTATTAAGAATATTGTTGGAAACATTGAAAAATTTAAATATTCGATAAATAAATATAAATTTGAATTGTCTTATAGGATTAATTCAAACAAAGACACTGTTTTAATCGATTTAGTTTGGTATATACCAAGTACTGGATATCAAAAATATTATTATGATCAATTCAAAATTACACTAAGTAATAAATAATATGTTAAAGAACGAAATAGATATTAAACGCCCAGTTAATGTAAGTAAATTCAAAATTGATATTAATTATAAAAATATTATTTTTGCAAAGTACAAACTTGAACTACATAAATATTGCAAAGCAATATTGGGTAATAAAAATATAAATGATTTAATTGATCTTAATGCTTTAATTTATTCACAATTCAATAAAACAGTGAAAACATATGGTAAGTTAAAATACAAGATTTCTTTTAGAAGGTTATTATTTAATAATTGTAAATTTCAATTGTTGACAGAACTTGTTAAAATCCAGAAAAAATATAATGGATATTGCAAAGCTATAGGAAAGATTAAAAATGATGGTGAAAACCACTATATTGATTACAACACACCTGAAACATTTTTCAAGGATATTAATGAAAATGAAGACTTCTATTTATTTCTTAAGAAATATAAAAAGAAAAGAACAGTAAAAATTATTAATATGTTAATACAGGGTAAGACTAGCAAACATATAGCTAAAAAATTGAACATTCCTAAACACACATATTACAATGATGTTAGAACATTTATTAAAAAAGCAAAGGATTATTTGGTTTCAGAATTATAAAAAATGTGTTATATAAAAATAAATGTATATAATACTAATACATTTAACGGGAGGAGCAAAAGCTCCTTTTTTAAATGTCTAAGAATATGAAGGTTAAAGCAATATTGGTATGTGAAGAATGTAATTCTCGTAATTACCACATCTTAGTAAATAAAGACTCTGCAAAGAGACTTGAACTAAGAAAATATTGTCCTAAGTGTAAAAAAACAACTTTACACAAGGAATCTAGATAATTCTTAGTTTTATGTGTCATTATGGATCAATCTAAGAAAGCGCTAATAGCACAAAGAAAGGCTGAAAAAGCTCAAAAAAAAGCAGAAAAAAGAAACAAGCCTAAAGATCCAAAGAAGAAATTTTCATATGTTATGAAAAAATGATTCTTTGGTTTAGGTAAAGAATTTAAAAGAATTACTTGACCTACAAAATCTAAACTTGTTAAAGATTTTTTAATAACAATTATTATCGCTGCATTGTTTGTAGTAGTTTTCTTAGCATTTGATCAAATAAGTGCACTAGTATAGGAGTAAAATATGGATCAAAATTCAATGTATCAGTGATTTATCATCACAGCTATTGCTGGTAAAGAAGACTCAATTAAGGACACTCTTATTGAAAAAATTCGTAACTTCGGATATGAAGACCACGTTAAAGAAATTAAAATCTTTAAACGTAGCATTGTAAAAGAAGAAATTTTTTCAAAAAATGATCCTTCATTGCCTAAATCAATGAAGAATACTAAGACTACTAAATGAGAAACTACTCCAGATGGTAAATACAAAAAAATTCGTACTAAAATTGCAAATAAATTTCCAGGTTATATTTTCATTAATATGATTATGGATAAAAATATTTGATATACAATCCGTAACACTAATGGTGTAATGGGATTCGTAGGTAGTAGCGGTAAAGGTGCAATGCCTATTCCAATTACTATTAGTGAATTTAACAATGTTAACACAAATGCACAAGCGGCTTCTGAAGAAGCGCCAAAAGCAGAAGTGGAAAACGTTGCAGCAGTTGAACCAGTTGTTGAAAAACCAGTTTACACAACTGATTTAAAAATTGGTGAAAATGTTCAAATTACTGTTGGGGCATTTGCAGGAACTGTTGGTACTATTAGAAACATTGATCTTGAAAAAGGAACAGCTTCTGTTGAAGTTGAATTCTTTGGTAGATCTCAACAAATTGAAACTCCATTTAGTGAATTAAAAAAGGATTAATAACACATAAATTTACATTGAAAGGTTAACGATGACAAATACAAAAGATGAATCAGTTTTAACAAAAACTGCAAAAGCTAAAACAGAAGTTAAAAAAGCAAAGAAGCCTACAAAGGCTGCTTCTGAAAACAAGAAACCAAATGCAAATTCGTCAAAAGATTTTTTTGTTACACAAAAATCAATTGAATCTAAGATTAATTCATTCTTTGAATCAAACAAAGAAGCAGGAATTAGAAAATTAATTTCTGCATCTAAATTAATGGAATCAGGTTGTCACATTGGTATGTCTGCTAAATGATGAAACCCTAAAATGAGACCATTTATTTACCCAAGCAAATCTGGATTAAACCAAGTAATTGATTTATTAAAAACAACTATTTTCTTAGACCGTGCATACAATTTCTTAAGAGATATTACTAGAGACGGTGGAAGAATTTTATTCGTTGGTACCAAAGGTGAATTTACTAAAAATTTAGTAAAAAACGAAGCTACTCGTAGTAAATCATTTTATATCAATCAAAGATGATTAGGCGGTACTTTAACAAACTTTAAGACTATTTCTAAGTCAATTGACAAGTTAAATAATTTAATTTCTCTTCAAATGTCAGGTGAAATTAAACGTTACTCTAAAAAAGAACAATTAATGATGTCAAAAGAAGTAGAAAAAATGTCTAAGTTCTTAAATGGTATCAGAACAATGCGTGGTTTACCACAAGCAATTGTTGTATGTGATCCAGTTGTGGAACATAACGCTGTTGAAGAGGCACGTAAATTAAGAATTCCGGTAGTTGCTATTGCAAACACTAATGCTAATCCTGAATTAGTTGATTTCATTATTCCAGCTAACACAACATCAATTAGAACTGTATATCTAATATTAACAATTTTAAATGATGCTATTTGTGAAGCTTTAAATGAGCCTCAATTAATAGTAGGTAAGAGCGATGAAGAAATTGTTCTTCCAGAAGTAGCCAAGAGAAAACAAGACCAATCTTTTATTTCTCATAAGAAATTTACAAGAGAAGCAAAACCAGCTACTCCAACAACTGAAACTAAGTAGTTTTTAGAAGGCAATATAAAAAGTGCACTCAATAGTGTGCTTTTTTATTTTATAAACAGCCAATTATTAATATAATATTTTATATTAATACTTATGTCTGATGTTAAAAAAATAATCGAATCAGTTCGTAAAGCACAAAAAGAGTTCGCAACTTTTACTCAAGAACAAGTTGATGAAATCTTTTATAGAGCTTCATGAGCTGCAAATAATGCTAGAGTCCCATTAGCAAAATTAGCTGTTGAAGACACTAAAATGGGAATTGTTGAAGATAAAATCATTAAGAATCACTATGCTAGTGAATATATCTACAACAAATATAAACAATTCAAAACTGTTGGTACTTACCAAGCAGACCAAGCAGATGGTTATGAATATTTATATGAACCAATGGGAATTGTTGCTGCAATTATTCCAACAACAAACCCAACATCTACTGCTATCTTTAAATGTTTAATTTCATTAAAGACTCGTAATGGTGTTGTAATTTCTGCTCACCCAAGAGCATTTACTTCTACTATTGAAGCTGCTAAAATCATTTTAAAAGCTGCTGAAGAAGCTGGTGCTCCAAAGGGAATTATTTCATGATTACCTCAAGGATCATCTATGGAAGATACTGCTACTTTAATGAAAGAAGCTGACATTATCTTAGCAACAGGTGGTGCTGGATTAGTACATGCTGCTTATTCATCTGGAACTCCTGCTATTGGTGTAGGTGCTGGTAATTGTCCTGCAATTATTGATGAATCGGCTGATTTAGAAATGGCAGCTGCTGCAATTATTCAATCTAATACATTTGATAATGGTGTAGTTTGTGCTACAGAAAACTCAATTGTATGCTGTGCAAGTGTATATGATGCATTTGTTAAAGAATTAAAGAGACAATATGCATACGTAGTAAGTGATGCAAAAACATGTAAGAAGATTGGTTCTAAAATGTTTAAAGATGGTAAGTATGGATTACTTAATCCAGACATGGTAGGACAAAATCCTCAAAATTTAGCCAAAGTATTTGGAATTCAAGTTCCAGAAGATGCAAAATTATTAGTTGTTGAAGCTAAATCAACTGCTTATGAAGAACCATTAGCTCATGAAAAATTATCATGCTTTGTTTCTTTATATAAAGCAAAAGACTTTAAAGATGCATTAAAGATCCAACAAGAATTATTAAAACTTGGTCCTGGACACACTGCTTCTTTATTTGTTGATGAATGAAAACACCCTGAAAAGATTGATGCATTCAAATTAAGTGCAAAAACTGCACGTTTAGTAGTTAACACTCCATCAGCATTAGGTGGTATTGGTGACTTATACAACTTCCATTTAGACCCATCATTAACATTAGGATGTGGTACATGAGGTGGTAATATGTTCAGTGAAAACATTGGACCTAAACATTTATTAAATAAGAAAACTGTAGCAAAAAGGAGAGAAAACATGCTTTGATTACGTTTACCAAGTAAAATTTATTTTAAATATGGATGCTTAGAAGAAGCGTTAAGAGACTTACATGAAGATGGTGTAAAGAAAGTATTTATCGTTACCGACTCATTCATTTGACAAACTTTTGGTACTAAGTTAATTACTATCTTAGAAAAATATGGAATTAAATCACAAGCTTTCACTTCAGTTGAACCAAACCCTTCTTTATCTACAACTATTAAAGGTGCTAAAGAAATTCAAGCATACAACCCAGAAGCTGTAATTGCTATTGGTGGTGGTTCAGCGTTAGATGCTGGTAAATTAATGTGATTGTACAATGAATACCCAGATGCTAAATTCCAAGACCTAGCTTTAAGATTTATGGATATTCGTAAACGTATTTGTAAATTCCCTAAACCTGGTAAGAAAGCTCAAATGATCTGCATACCTACAACCGCAGGTACAGGTTCAGAAGTTACTCCATTTGCAATTATTACAGATGACAAAACTCATGTTAAATATTCATTAGCTGATTATGCTTTCACTCCTAACATGGCAATTATTGATGCTCAATTCATGATGGGATTACCTCCTAGAATGACAGCTGTTACTGCAGCTGACGCATTCAGTCATTGTTTTGAATCTTATGTATCAATCTTAGCTACTGAATTTACAAAACCTTACTCATTAGAAGGTATTAAGTTAATTCACAAATACTTAGTACGTGCATACAAAAATGGTGCTACTGATAAAGAAGCTCGTGAAGCAATTGCTCATGCTGCAACTTTAGCTGGTATTGCATTCGGTAATGCATTCTTAGGTGTAGTTCACTCATTATCTCACAAGATTGGTGGACACTTTGGTGTAATGCACGGTGCTGCAAACGCTATTTACTTACCATATGTAATTTCTTACAACTCACAATTAGGCAAGAGAGAAAAACAAATGTACTGATCTCAATATGACAGACCATTAGTAAGACAACGTTATTGTGAAATTGCTGATGCAATAGGTGTTAAAGGAAAAACTGAAGCTGAAAAGATTAACAACTTAATTAAAGAAGTACAAAAATTATTCAAGGCTGTTAACTTATGAGCTTCAACAAAAGAATATGGTGTTAAAGACAAAGAATTTGAAGCAATTCTTGATCAAATGTCTACTGAAGCATTCGATGATCAATGTACAAATGCTAACCCAAGATTCCCTTCAATTGAAGATATGAAAGAATTATTCATTGAAGCTCACTACGGAAAACCAGTTAAAAAAGTTCCTGAACGTAAACCATTAAAATAATTAACGTTTAAAAATTATACAAAGCAAACCAATTTGGGTTTGCTTTTTTTTAATACAATTTTGTTAAAATACATATTTTTTAGTTATTAACTAAATAAAAGTTTTTGTTTTTTAAGTTTTTTGTAAACATATAATAAATTTATTATTTAAGAGTTATGAATACAAAAAAAGTAGAAACAAATAAAGTTAAAACATCTCATATTGATGTTACACGTCCTATTCCAGATTTAGGAAGTAAAAGAGGCATCTTTACAATTAGATGACTAACAATTGGTGTATTTGCTTACACCGTATTAATGTTTTTTATTGTTTGAGGAACAATGTTTGTTAAAAATGACAAATATATCGGATTCTTTAACATTAACACAAATCACATGGCTGGATGAGCAGTTTTCATTATCATTTTAACTTGCGTTGCATTAGCATTGGTAATTGCTGTTACAGCTGCATGATTTTTTAAAGTACGTGATGCTAAAACAAATTACTTAATTAAAGAATCATTATTTATTTGTCTTGTGTTAATTTATTTATTAATCATTGCAGGAACTGCAAACATTACTGACCAATGATTATGAAAAACAGGAAGTAATGCTGTAGGATTTGGTGGTGTTAATATTTGTATTTGATTAGTAGTATTTTGTTTATTTATTGGATGAGATCAAGTTAACCATTTCTGAGGAATTCAAATTAAAACTTGATACAGAAAAATATTAAACAAAGTGAAAAGTTCAAAAAAACATTCTATATAATTTAATAGAAAGGATAAAAAATGGCAAAAATAGACAATAAAGTAGTAATGATTTTATTAACAATTTTTCTAGGGGTATTCGGTATCCACAGATTCTTTGCTGGTAAAATTTGAACTGGTTTACTATACCTACTTACAGGTGGTGTTTTCCTAATTGGATGAATTTACGACATCTACTGTGTAGCTACAACTGGTAAATTAAAGTTCTAATTATTGAATAATAGTCACTATTAAACTTTTAAACATTATTATTTTGTGTGATTAGCAAGATAATAATGTTTTTATAATTACACTAATGAGTAAAGACTTAATCATTGGAAATTTTGAAGTTATTCATAAAGGCCATAAAATGTTATTTGATAAAACAACTAATCCTATGGTTCTTACTTTTAAAAATATTCCTAGAAAGACTGGTTCTATGTTGTTTTCTTTTGAACAAAAAATAAACAACATTAAAAAACTTACAAATAATAAAATATATATTTTAGATCTTAAAAAACAAAATAAAACAGCTGATGAATTTATAAAATATTTAAAGAAAATTATTAAGCCAAACAAAATTATTGTTGGATCAGATTTTAAATTTGGATCTGATTTTAAAGATGTTAAATATCTTAAAAAACATTTTAATGTTACAGTAGTTAATAAAAATAGAAAATATTCAACAACAGAAATTAAACAAAAATTTCTTAAAAATAAAGTTACTTCTGTTCAAAATGATTTATTTATAAAATTTAATCTAGAAGGAACAGTTGTTAAATGCAAACAATTAGGCAGAAAATTAGGTTATCATACAGCTAATATGTATAGAGATAAAGAATTAATGCATTTACCAGAAGGGGTTTATTATGGTGATTGTTTTTTAACAATTAACAACAAAACTAAACACTATAAGGCTTCAGGAACGATTAGAAATGATCAAAATAACAAGCAGTTAATAGAAATTCATATCATAAATCATTTATTACCTGAATTTTATGGCAGCCATATTTCATTTACTCCTACAAAATATATAAATAAAATTCAAAAAGCTAAATCTTTAGATGATTTAAAAAAAATTATCAAAAATAATTTTATTAAAATAAAGAAACTAACTAATAAATAATTCAATCTATTAGTATAATTTTGATATGGCGGTTATGGCGAAGCTGGCTAACGCACCTGACTGTGACTCAGGCATACATGGGTTCAAGTCCCATTAGCCGCCCCAATTATAAATTTTTAAGAAACAAGCATGGGTACTACACATTTGTGTTGTTGAGAAATACCATTGCACCTGATAAAGTTAATACTTGCGAAGGAAGTTTTGTTTTAAAACATAAGTCTTCTTTTGTAGTAACAAAAGGAGACTTTTTATATGACAAATTACGAAAACAATAAATATAAATCCAATGTATTTAACATTGCTCTAATGGGCATATTAATTGCTTTGTGTCTAATATTTAAAGGAATTTTTAATTTTTTTCCAATAGTTAATGGATATGGGTTATCAGTTTATATTTCTATATATATTTTAGGAATAATATGCATTCAGACACATAAGTATAAATGGACATTTGTTTTATTGACTCCATGAGTATTATTGTTGATACCAAGTGGAGCAGTTAACTTCTGGGATTTATTAATGGAATATGTTTTGCCACTTTATGTATTTTTCCCTATTGTTTATTTTCCGGGTATAATAACATTATTGACAAAGAAGGTCAATGGTAATAAAAACAAACTAATTATTGAATTAGTTTCCCTTACAATTTTAATTTTAATTTTATTTACTATTAAACTTGTAATACACATAGCTGCAGGTGCCATATGGTACACAAACGGTAATTGATATGCATCATTGGTAATTAACATAGAAATAATATATATTGATTTTGCAGTTTGCACACCTATAGTCCTATTGTGTTATCCTTCTTTAAAAAGATTAATAAATAATTTTTATGGAATTGAAAAAAGACAAGAAGATAGCGATACATGCATACAAGTTTAATGGTTGACTATATAGAACTTGAGAGTTTCCTCAAGTAGTTGAAGAAACTGATGAATATGTTTGTGTAAGTAATCAAGGAGCTAGAATAATCACAAACAGAATTGGTAGTGATAGACACTACAAATCAAAAGTGGTTGAACCTTCACTTTGGTATTTTTTTAAGAACGAATGATTTAATCTTATTTACCAACAAAGATCAAATCATATGAGGGTTTATATTAATATAGCTAGTCCTTATATATATGAACAAGAGACAATTAAATATATTGACTTTGATATAGATTTTACAAATAATGCTTTTGAAAAAAAGCATGCATTAAGAAAAATAGATATTAATGAATTTGAATATCATTCAAAATTATTAAATTATCCGAATGCTTTAAAAAATAAGATAATCATAACAGCACATAATATTGAACAAAAGTTCATTAATGGAGAATTAGACAAATATTTTAATAATAATTTATTAAATAAATCAGGAGAAAAATACAATGCAAAAAAAAGATTATTACAAGGAAAGAATAAACAAAATAAATCTGTGTATAGATCAAAAGAAATATAAAGAGGCTTTAGAGATGGTTTCTGAAGATATTTCTTCACCATATATTCCATCTGAATATTTGGAACACTTTGAAACTTTATATAGTTCTTTATACCAAAAAGTCAACATTGAAAATATTCAAAATAAATATAACAAAATGTCTAAGATTGAGTTATTAACTCAAGCATATGATGGAAGAAATCTTAATGTTAATGTTTTGAGTTTCTTTTTAGCAAAATATGGCAAAGAATTAGAACAAGTTCATTTCTTTATCATTGAAGAGATTTTTATGAATCCAAACATTAGCAATGATGTTAAAATTTTTGCATTAACTCAAGTGAAAGCAGCAGAAATAGATCATGATTTCTCGTTTTTTAATAATTTAACAAACGAGAAATTCGTTGTTAACACAATGTCTAATTTTGAATTTGAAGAAGATTCGAAATACAAAAGAATCTTGAATAAGTTAGAAAATAACTTTTTAAAAACTCCGTCTTTATATCCACTAGCAAAGCATATTATCCAAATGTGTTATGAATATTACTTTGGTAGTGAAATAAATTATTCAGAAAAAGAATTAATTGATAAAACAACAAATTACATTAATTGTTTTTTTGAAGATAGAGAACAACCAGATAAAGAATTTGTTGACTGAGTAAATAATTTATTAACTTTCAAGAAGTTAAAAAACTAATGAAGAAATTAGGCTAAATCCTAGGATAAAAACAATAACAATTGTAGATAGTAACCCAGTAACAACACCGTTGTGTGTTGCTATTTTTTTTCTACTAGCTAACATCATTAAGAAATATACACCTAATACCATTGGTATTCAATACTGTAATCTTATTGCATTAATATAAATATCGCTTTGGTGTTCAGTTTGCAAATAGTTATTAAAGAAATCTTTAAATAATGGTTCTCTATAGATTGAATCTACATAAAACATAAATGATGAGTTAGTTAAACCACTACCAACTAATGTTGAAAAACCTAGAGTGTATTGCTTTCTTTTAAACATAAAAATCATTGTTAATGTTTCTGGTAAAGCTGTAGGAATACTTAAAATTACACTAGCTGCAGATTGTGTAGGAATATTAAACACTTCAGACATTTTATCTACTGAAGCTGAATTTGCATAAGCAAATCAGCATAGTCCTAAAGAAAATATTATGAATAAAATTCATAAAGTAAAAATATTGAATTTAGAGAAAAAGTTGTCTCCCTGCATAGGCTCACTAACCTGATTTTTGTCCAATAATGTTCAAACTAAGAATCCTAATCAAAGAACAAAAGGAACAATTGAAATAAGAGAAATATTTCAACCAGGAATATAGCAATATTTTCCTACATCAGGTATTAACACAAACAAACAAAATAAAATATAAAACCCTACTAAACAATCAATTAAAACTTTATTATGGATACTAATTTTATATAAACATTGTTTATAAATATCATTTATAGTGTCATTTTTTTTCTGTTTGTTTTTACGAGATTGATAAACAAAAAAACAAACCATTATTACAGATAATAAAAATATCTGAATGGTGTTAGAACCGGTTTCATTGTATATAGCAAATAACGGTTCGTTGTTACATGCTCCATATACACTGGAGATTAATTCAGGAATAGAAGTAACTAATGACATTACTATTCCTCCTAAAAATACTTTAGAAATTTTACTTTTTGATCCAATACATTCAAGGACCATTGATAACAACTTTGCTGTTATAAATACACAAAAAGAAAATAATAAAAATCAGAAGATTATTCATCAACCATTGAATCAATCAGAGTTAATTCAATCAAAAAACACCATTTTCCCAGATAAAACAAATTATAGATTATTTAAAATAAATTATAAAAATAATAATTTTTAGGTTATTATTAATGATATACAAGTAAAATATCCAGAAGGATGTTGGGGAACCAACTCCTTCTTTTAATCAAAGGAGAGAAAAATGAGCAATTTTAATATTGAATTAATAAATAACATCAAGATGATTTCTGATGAAAAAAGAATTCCAAGAGATTCTGTTGCAGATGCATTAAAAGATGCAATTACAAAAGCATATGTAAAGGAATTTCCTGAAACTATAATAGAAGTTTTAGTTGATATTGACAACAAAACTCTTGATGTAAACCAAATTCTTAAGGTTGTTGAACCTTATGATGACTTTAATGATTATTGTGAAATCTTATTAGATGACGCAAAAACCATTAGTCCAGATGCTAAAATAGGTGATGAAATTAAAAAACCTATTGATCTATCTAAATTAAATAGAGCAGTAGTAGCACACATTTTACAAATTTTTAAGAGTAATATCACTATTAGAACAAATTCACAAGTTTATAAAGAATGAAAAGATAAACTTGGTACTGTTATTCAAGCTGAAGTTGAAAAAATCGATTCACGCAGCGGATTTGTTATTGTTGATTTAGGAACTACTTTTGGTTTCTTATCAAATAATGAAAAGATTCCTGGTGAATTATTAAATCCAGGTCAAACTTATAGTTTCTACATCAAAGATGTAAAAGAACAATCAAAAGGATGACCTATTATTTTATCTCGTGGAGATGTAGGATTAGTAAAATACTATTTGAATTTACAAATTCCTGAAATTCAAGAAAATTTAATTGAAATTAAGGACATTGCTAGAATTGCAGGGTTTAAAACTAAGATTTCTGTAATTAGTCATAGACCTGGTATTGAAGCTGCTGGTACAGTAATTGGTGTTAGAGGAAGCAGAATTAAAACTATTTCTGAACAAATCAATAATGAAAAAATTGAAGTTATTGAATATTCAGATGATTTCTCTAAATATATTATCAATGTATGTTCACCAGCTGAAATAGCTGGATTCAAATTAACTGAACCAAAAGATCCAACAGGCAGACGTAATGTAATTTTGGTATGTAAACCAGAAAAACTTGCATTATTAATTGGTAAATTTGGTAACAATGTTAAATTGATTTCAAAAATGTTAAATGCAGATATTGAAGTTAAGACTATTAGAGATATGGGTGAAGAAGGGTTGGATTACACTCGTGTTGATATGAAATCATTCAAACAACGTACATTCGATGATACATTCAAGAAATATAGAACAAACAACGATGTTTTATCTTCATTTGATACTTCATCACTTGATCTATCTGAATTGAATAAATTTAATAACCCTAATAAAATAGCTAAAAGTCAAATAGCTGAACAATCTAAAGAAAACACTGAAGAAGATAAGTAATTATCTTTTTCAGTCCTTTTATTCTAAAACAAAGGAGGAAGCATGAAAAAGAATAATTTTAAAAAACAAGATACAAGACAAAATATTGATCTTAAATCACAATTTAAAAAAGTAGATACTGGAATTAAAAATGGTGTCTTTGTTTTTTCATCTCCTCTTACTGTTGATGAATTCTCAAAAAAAATTAATAAACCTGCTTCTGAAATTTTAAAGCACTTTTTCTTACAAGGAAAAATGTTAAATTTAAATGCTTTATTAACAGAAGAACAAATTGGTGAATTATGTTTAGAATTTAATTTTGATTTTCAAAAACAAGTTGCAGTTGATGAAACTAATGTTTTAACTAACATTCATATTAAAGATGATCCATCTAAGTTAAAACCACGTCCACCTGTTGTTACTATTATGGGTCATGTTGACCATGGTAAAACAACTTTATTAGATTACATTCGTAAAACTCATGTAGTTTCTGGAGAAGCTGGTGGTATTACACAGCATATTGGTGCTTATCAAGTAGAATACAACAAACAAAAAATTACATTTATTGATACTCCGGGACACGAAGCATTTACTGAAATGAGAGCTCGTGGGGCTAATGTTACAGACATTGTAATTTTAATTGTTGCTGCAGATGATGGAATTAAGCCACAAACTGAAGAAGCAATTGATCATGCTAAAGCAGCAGGTGTTCCAATTATTGTGTTTATCAATAAGATTGATAAACCACAGGCTAACCCAGATTTAGCCATGAGTCAATTAGCTGAAAAAGACTTAACAGCAGAAGAATGAGGTGGTAAAACAATTACTATTAAAGGTTCGGCTCTCAAGGGAACAAATGTTTCTGAATTGTTAGAAAACATTTTATTGTTAGCAGAAATGAATGATTATAAAGCTAATCCAGACAGATTAGCAACAGGTGTTGTTGTTGAATCTAAATTAGATAAAGGATTAGGCCCAGTAGCTACAGTATTAATTCAAAATGGTACATTAGCTAAAGGTGATTTTATTATCATCGGTGGAGTATATGGAAGAGTTAGAATCATGTTAGATGAAAATAACAAAGAAGTTAAAATTGCTCTTCCATCACAACCTGTTAAGGTTGTAGGCATTAATGATGTACCGAATGCTGGTGACCATTTCGTTGTAAGTACAAACGAAAGAGACATCAAAGAAATTGCAGCAAAAATTCAACAACATAAAAAACTTCAAAATTTCCAATATGAACAATCAATTTTAAAAGATTCTGAAGGAAAAAAAGTTTTAAATATTATTCTTAAAACTGATGTTCATGGTTCATTAGAAGCAATTAAAGGAATGTGCTCTAAAATTGATGTTCCAGGAACTAAATTAAGTTTAATTAGATCTGCAGTTGGAGGGATATCAGAATCAGATATTCAACTTGCAAAGGCTTCAAATGCACTAATTATTGGTTTTAATGTAAAACCATCAAGAAGCATTAAAGATATAGCTGATGCTCAAAAAGTACAAATTTATTTCTTTGATATTATTTATAAACTAAAAGAAGTATTAGAAAAATTACTTACTGGTACATTAGATCCAATTTATGTAGAACAAGAAACAGGAGAAGCTGAAGTAAAACAAATCTGAAGACACTCAGAAGTTGGTACTATTATTGGATGTTTAGTACAATCTGGTGAAATTAACCGTAATGATAAAGCTCGTGTATTAAGAGATGGAGTGGTTGTATGTAAAACAGATATTTCATCAATGAAACACGTAAAAGATGTTGTTAACAAGGTTACATCAGGCATGGAATGTGGTATTGTATTAAGCAAATACAATGATCTTAAAGTAGGCGATGTTATTCAAACATATAAAATAGTTCAAAAAACATTAGGAGAATAATTATGTCATATGCAAATCACAAACACGAAAAGATTGAATCAGAAATTCTTAATAATTTAAATCATGCTCTTAAAAATACGGTTAATGACAAATTGTTGAGAATGGCTTGCTTTACCCACGTAAAGTTACTTGATGACTTTTCAAAAATTATTGTTAGTGTTGATTATTATGATTCTAAGAAAGTTGATGAAGTAGTTGATCAATTAAATGTAGCTAAAGGAATTTTTAGAGATCAAATAGCTCACAATATGACAATTAGAAAAGTTCCAGAAATTTTATTTGAAAAGGATTTGACAATTCAAAATTCAATTAAAATTGATGAAATTTTAAATGGTATAAATAATAAAGACAGTAAATAGTATAATAAAAGATAATTATGGCTGACGATAAGAAAACGATCCTTACTATAGGAAATGAAAATGAAGCTAAAGATATCAACCAAAATGTTGGTAGTTTTTCTAGTGATGTAGTACCTGCTATTACTGAACCAGAAAAGAAACCTGAAGCTACAAAGAAAATTAAAACAGAACAAGTTAAAGAACAACCAGAAATTAATTTTGAAAAATTCACTAAAACAAAGAAAAGACGTTTCTTTAAAGAAAAAAGCGCTAAATCTTCATTTGGTGTTAAGGTTGAAACTTGATTAGCAAATAAAAAGAAACTTGGATTAATATGAGCAATCATTGCTGTATTGTTTATTGTTTTATATACATTCTCAATTTTCTTTATTGCTTATGGAAATAACGTTTTAAGTAATAGTGATAGTTCGCCTCTTGCTCCTGGTTACCCTGGTGTTTCATTTAATCAGATGTTACAAGCTGGCATTGCTATGTCTTATATTGTTGTTATTTTATTAGCATTACCAATTGTTTATTTAATCATTTCATGATTTGTTGGTATTAATGGTGTTTATTACTCAAGACTATACCACTATGTCTTCTGAAGCGTTATTTTATTTTGCTTAGTGTTATTTGTAATTAATTCAATTTGTTGTTGAATTCCGTTTGGTGAGTTCTGAAGCTTCCACAAATACGTTCCAAAGACTTTATAGCTTAGAATTGTATTTTATTAATAAATCTTTTTTAGCAGATTCATCAAATCATAAGCTAGATTGCTTACCGTTTAATAAAGCTACAAGAAAGTTCTCATAACTCATTGAGAACTTTTTATTTTTATAAAAATTTTGTTCTAAGAATGATTTCATATAAGTTCTTTCTGTTTTGCCATCAATTGGACAATCTCTTTTAATAATTGGAATATTTTGTTTTTTAGCTTCTCTAATTAAACTTTTTTCTCTTAACAAGCAAAAAGGTCTAATTAAAGTCATATCAGTACGATCAAAGTAATTTTTTGGATTAAACGTTCCAATCCTTCCTTCATGAATCATATTCATGAATAAAGTTTCTATTGCATCATCTGCATGATGTGCCATAGCGATTTTATTACATTTAAGTTTTTTAGCTTCTTTAACTAATATTGCCTTTTTTAATTTAGCACATAAAGAACATTGAATTACTCCTTTTTTCTTTTTAGCAAGCAAGATTTCATTCATATTAGATTCAACAGTTTTAAAGTTTACCTTCTTATCTTTCATGAATTTTTTATATTTAGAATAATCAATATTTTTGTAAAGATTCATTTTTATATGAATTCCATAAATCTTAATATTTCATCCATACTTATTCTTTACATATTGTTTGTATAAATTAAGAGCTAATAGTAATAAAGATGAATCTTTACCACACGAAACACCAACACAAATTTTGTCTCCATCTTCAATAAGATTAAAGACTTTATTTGATTTTATGATTTCACCTACCAACTCTCTCATATTATTTAAAATTATAATATTTATATTATTTGCATGGAAATTAAACAAAAAGTATTTTGTGTTGATAAACCTATTAATTGAACAAGTAATGATGTTGTTCAATTTATTAAACACAAATATAAATTTAAAAAAGTAGGACATGCAGGAACATTAGATCCGTTAGCTACTGGCGTATTGGTTCTTGGTGTCAATGAAGGAACTAAACAATTATTTACATTAATTCAAGATGATAAAACATATGTTGCTGATATTACATTTGGAATTGAGACAACAACATATGATGCAGAGGGACAAATAATAAAAGAAATTGATGCATCCAAGATTCATATTGAACAAATTGAAGAGATGATTAAGAATAAATTCTTAAATGACTATAAACAATTTCCACCAATATATTCTGCTATTAAAGTAAATGGTAAGAAGTTATATGATTATGCTAGAAACAATAAACAAGTTCAAATTAAACCAAGAGATGTTAAATTGTTTTCATACAAAACTATTAAATATATAAACAACACTTTAACTATTGAGTTAAAGGTTAGCAAGGGTTTTTACATTCGTAGTTTTGCACACGATTTAGGGTTGGCACTTAATAATCATGCATACATTAGCGCATTAAAAAGAATAAAATCAGGAACATTTGAATTAAAAGATTGTTTGCCAATTGAATTTAATTAAAACTATTGTAAAATTTTTGAAAAAAAATTAAATAAATTTTAAACAAATTTGAGACAGGTTTTTCTTTGTTTTGTTCTATATTATTTTTAATATGGAAATAACAAGACAAAATTCTCCAAATGAGTGTGGTATTTGTGTAATAAATAGTTTTGTGAAACACTTTTACAACAATTCAAATAAATTTGAAATTCTTAATGCTGCAAATATTAGCGAAAATGGTTTAAGCATTTTTGATTTTGAGAACTTAGGACAAAAATTTGGATTATTTATTGAAAGCTATGAATGTGAGTGAAGTGAGTTTGTTGAACTTAAAAACAATAAATACTATGGAATGTTGATTAATAAGAATCAGGGAATGCACTACATTATTGTTTACAAAAAGAAAGATTGTTTAAAAATCTATGATTCAGATTCTGGTGTATTTGAACTACAATACAACCAATTTAAAGAAAAGTTTGCAGGCATTATTTTTGATGTATCTAAATTAAAAGTAAATATTAAATATAAAAGCCAAAAAATAGATTTGCAAAATATTGATCTAAAATATTTTGCTGTTACATTAGGTATTCACATTTTAATAATTGGATTATCAACATTATTCGCAAATGTATTTAATTGAACATTAAATATGTCTGTTTATGGAAAATCAACTTCAAATTTGGTTAGTCTATGTTTTATTTTCTTATTAATTGGAGGATTAAATTTGTTGTCAAGCTATTTTCTTAAACAATATTCACTTATTAGATTTAAACAAAATTTTAGACATTTAAATTATCAATTATTGAACAAATTAAAACACAAAAGAAGTCATTTTATCAACAAGATCGAGTTAAGTTTTATTTATATAGTTGATTCATCAATAGTTTCAATATGCGGGTATTTAACTTATGAAATACCTACATTAATTACTGATTTAATAATGTGTGCTATTACAATAATAATTCTTTCGTTTATTAAACCAATGTTTATAGTCTTTTGTATTGTTGTTTTGTTAATAAAATCCGTGTTTGGTGTAGTAACATACAATTTTAAAGAACACAATATTAATGTATCAATCAAGAATAGTAATATATCAAACAATATTTCAGCTGAAATTATTAATTCGATAAGTAAAGAGGAAAACCAAGAATTATTAAATTTTAATTTAGATAAATTAAGATCTAATATTACAGAGTTTGAAAAAATCTATACAAAGAAAACTTCCTTTGAAAATTTTACATTTAACTTTGAATCATTTTTTACGAACGTCACTTACATATTAACAATAGGCTTTGGTGCCTATTATTTAATTAACAATAAATTTAATATTGGTTTATTAACTTTTATTATTAGTTTATTAGGAATGTTTTCTACATCTGTTCAAGATGTTTGCCTATTTCCGTCTAAACAAAAAGAGTATAAAAAAATGGCTGCAATTTATTGAAACATTATTAATATTGCTAATGGAATGAAAGATTCATCAATTAAAAAAATTGAAGATGTAAATAATCTTTATTTTTTCAACGAAAATACAACATATTGTATTGAAAGAAATGAAAATATTAAATCACCTTTTAAAATAGGTTTAGACACTTTTTTAGGAATAAATGAACCTAATAAACAAAATTCATTTTATTTTAAAGATAATTTTATCAAGATTAATCCTGATAGTAAGATTCCGGCTGAATATTTACTTAAGACAAACATAATGGTCTTAAAAGATTTATTATCTTATTTTAATATAAATCTAATGAAAACGTCATTTACAATTCATGAACAACAAATTATTAACTTTATGTTTACTTATATTCAATCATCAAAGATTATTTGTTTTAATGATTGTTTTAGATATTTAACTAAAGAACAAAAAGAATATATTGATA
>CAJTRF010000005.1:0-24398 GCA_910578525.1 uncultured Mycoplasmatales bacterium
TGTGTCATTTCCCCATATTTACTCCAAAGTGGCGTAAAATAGGTTTTACAGTCTATATAAACAAAAAAATAACACTTTTTAGAAAGTGTTATTGAAATTATTAATGGTGCACTCGAAGGGACTTGAACCCCCACTCATTAAGAATTAGATCCTAAGTCTAACGCGTCTGCCAGTTCCGCCACGAGTGCGTATTTAAATTATATTAATTATATATTTAATTACTTTATAATTTATTTTGTATGTGAAGTAAGTATACAAGTAAATACACTCAACTAGCAGTTAACACAATAAGGATGCTGGGTGTTGATGCAATTTCAAGAGCGCAATCAGGTCATCCTGGAATAGTTTTAGGTGCAGCGCCAATAATGTATGCTCTATTTAGAAACCATTTAGTATATAACCCAGAAAATCCTGGTTTCTTTAATAGAGACCATTTTGTTTTATCAGCAGGTCATGGCAGTGCATTGTTGTATGCAACAATGCTACTAGCAGGCTATGAAGATATTACTATTGAAGATCTTATGAATTTTAGACAATTGGGGTCTAAGACAGCAGGTCATCCAGAAAATATTTTATTAAAAGGTGTTGAAGTATCAACTGGTCCATTAGGACAAGGTGTAGCAATGGCGGTTGGATTAGCAATTGCTGAAAAGAAATTGGCTAATGAATTTAATAAATCAATTAAAGTCATTGATCATTACACATATTGTTTATTTGGTGATGGATGTTTAGAAGAAGGTATCTTCTATGAAGCCATTAATGTTGCTGGCAACTTAGGCCTTAACAAATTAATCATGTTATATGATTCTAATAGAGTTCAATTAGACGGAAGAGTGTCTGATTCTACTAGAATCAAAGTTAGAAAATTGTTTAAAAGCGCTAGATGAAACTATATTAAAGTACGTAATGCAAATAATGTGGCAGCTATTTCTCGTGCTATAGAATTAGCAAAACATTCATTAAAACCAACAGTGATTGAATGTCAATCAACCATTGGATATGGCTCAAGACATGCTGATTCAAATAAATGTCATGGCGCTCCATTTACAGAAGAAGAAGTTAAAGAAATTAGAAAGAATCTAAAATATAACATTCCTCCATTTGTTATTCATGAAAATGCTAAGAAAGATTTTGAGTTATTTAAAAAACGTGGTAAATTAGCTCAACAAAAATTCAACAGAAGCATTAACGTGTTGGAAGCTAAGAATTTAGCTTTATATCAACAATTGCTTAGTTTAACAAGAAACGAATTTAATTTTTCTCTTGACTGATATGCTAATTATCAACAAAAACAAAACGAAGCTACTAGAAACATCTTTGGTGATGCATTGCAATTGTATTTGGAAAACAACCCTACATTCTTAACGTTGATTGCTGATTTGTCTTCATCAACTAAGATTAAATATAAAAAATCTTTAGGAATAACAAAGAACTATTTTGAGCCACAAAATATTAATATTGGTGTAAGAGAATTTGCAATGGAAGCCATTGGTAATGGAATATGTGCCCATGGAGGATGTAGAGCAATTGGTTCTACATTCCTAAGTTTTAGTGATTACTGTAAACCTGCAACTAGATTAGGTGCTGTTTCACATTTACCAATGTGTACAATTTATTCTCATGATTCAATTACTGTTGGAGAAGATGGCCCAACTCACCAACCTATTGAACAATTGCAAATGTTAAGAAGTATTCCTAACCATTATTTGTTTAGGCCAGCAAACTTTAATGAATGTTTAGGTGTTCTTTACATGATTAACAAAATTAAAGATCGTCCAATAAGTGTTGCAACTAGTCGTGCTGCATTCAATCAAGCACATGGTTCATTTACAAACACCGCTAATGGTGGTTATGTAATTAAAGAATATGAAAATCCAGTAATTAATATTATTGCTACAGGATCAGAAGTTGCTCTTGCTATTGCGGTAGCAGAAAGATTGTCTAAGAAAAATATTAAGTCAGTAGTTATTTCTATGCCTTGCTTAGAATTGTTCTATGAACAATCTAAATCATACAAAGAATCTATTCTAGGCAATAGACCAACAGTGTCTATTGAATATGGATCAACTACATGCTGACATAAAATTGCTGATCTAACAATTGGTATTGATACATTTGGTATGTCTGGTAAACCAACAGCTGTAGTAGATCATTTTAAATTGAACGAAACTTCAATAAGTGATAAAATTATTAAGTGATACTTAAATTTAAAGAAAACAACTAAAACTAAAAGGAGATAAATATGAGTGCAGGTGTAATTTGTGGAATAGTATTCGCAGTAATTGGTGCTTTAATCGTTGGAGCGATTATTGGATTTTATCTATCTCAAAAATATTTCAAAAAACAATTGGATGAAAACCCTCCAATTACAGAACAACAAATTAGAGCAATGTATGCTCAAATGGGAAGAAAACCGTCAGAACAACAAGTAAAGCAAATGATGGCTATCTTTAGAAGAAATAACAAATCTAAGAAGTAATGAAAATATCATTCATTAAATCAGCTAGCAAAATTGAAGATTGAATTCAGGATGATGTTACTGAATTTTGTTTTATTGGCAGAAGTAACACAGGTAAGTCTTCATTGATCAATGCTTTAGCTAATGCGAAAGTTGCTCACAGTTCTTCTAAACCAGGAAGAACTAATGTTGTTAACTTTTTTAATTGTGGTAAATTTAGAATTATTGATTTGCCAGGATATGGTTATGCTAAAGCATCTAAGTCTCAAATTAAATTCTTTGATACTTTAATTAATGATTACATTCTTCATCGTAAAAATTTATTTGGGGTATTCCAAATCTGTGATGCTAATGTAATTACAGAAGAAGATGCTAAAATGAGTAAATTCTTTAATGAAAGATTTATTAATCATTTTATTGTTTTAAATAAAACAGACAAAATGCCTTTATCTAAATACCAAAATAATATGCCAAAAGTTTCAAAATTTTTAAATGTTAACTTTGACAAAATTATTTTAGCAAGCGCTAAAAAGAAAACTGGAATTAATGAAATTAATTCTAAAATTAAACAAGCTCTTGCAAGTATAAACCAAAGATAATTATTTTTTATTCTTTTGTTTTTGTGATCAAATTCCGGCTAATCCACCAATTGATGTCTCACGGTATTCTGGCAATAAATCTTTACCTGTTCTGTTAGCAGTTTCAATAACATCATCTAATGTAAATACATCTGTCTCATCTTGGTTAAGGGCTGCAATTTGAGCAGCTTCAATTGCTCTATTAGCAGCAACTGCATTTCTTTCAATACAAGGAATTTTAACAAACCCTAACACTGGATCACATGTAAGTCCTAAGAAATGAGCAATACCAATCTTAGCAGCATGTTGAATAACATCAATACCATATCCTGATAAATATGCAAATCCAGCTGCAGCCATAGCACAAGCTGTTCCGACTTCTGCTTGACAACCACCTTCTGCACCTGCAACAGATGCGTTTCTCTTAAAGAAGTTACCAATTAATCCTGCAACAGCAATTGCTTTTAAGATTTCACTATCTTTGTATCCTAGATCGTGTTTAGCATAGCTAAATACTGCTGGTATAACACCACAAGCACCACATGTTGGAGCAGTAACTACCACGCCTCCACTAGCATTTGTTTCGTTTGCAGCAAAAGCATATGCATATAAATGCTTAAGTGCATCATTACCATTAAACATTCTCTTTGCTTTTTTATCATTATTATGATACATTTTGTTAGCACGTCTTTCAATTTGAAAGACACCTGGTAAAACTCCTTTTTGACTTAGTCCTTCTTTGACAGATGCTTGCATAGCGTTTCAAATTTCTTTTAAATATTTTTGAAAACCCTTACCTTCACATTTCATTACATATTGGTATAAATCGATTTTGTTTTTCTTACAGTATTCTCATGTAGGTGCAAAGTAATTAAACTTATAGCATTCTTTCACTTGTTTAATCTTTTGTCCTTTGATTACTACGCTACCACCACCTATTGAAATACCTGTAAATTTACCAATTTCAGTATTGTTTTTATAAGCTATAAAATCTACAGTGTTAGGATGATCCACCTTGGTTTTAACATCAAAGATAATTTGATGATTAACAGGATTTAATACATCAGATATTGCTTTGTCTGTAAAATGACCTTTTCCTGTCAAGGCTAAAGATCCATATAAAATAACTTTTATCTCATCTGCCTTTGGATATTTATCCTTAAATATCTTTGCTAACTTACTAGGACCCATTGTGTGAGACGAACTAGGGCCATGTCCAATTTTATAAAGTTCTAACAATGACTGCATAATTTTTCCTTATTTTGTATTTTATATATATAATATATATATAAATATTATATAGTAAGGAAGAAATATGTCAAAAAATACAATTGTAACAGCTGATAAAATTAGATCTATGTCTGAAACTGAATGAAATGAATTTAGAAATAATTCTTGATTGCGTAAGAGAGAATACTACTCTAAACCAATGCCAGAAACTTATTTAAAAGATAAAGAACAATTCGCAAACTGAGTTGAAAGACAAAACAAAAGAAGAGCAAAATAAGCTCTTCTTTTTAATTATTTCTTAATTAAATTGTTAATTGCAGTGGCAATTGTTTGTGAATCGTCTCCTGACAAGTAAGTAATTACTTTTTTAGACTTGATCGTTCCTTTGAATCCATATTTATCTTTAATTTCATTATTTACTTTATTTGGGTTAATAACAGTTACTTTAAAAGTAGAGATTGTATAGTCTACTTTTACAATATTAGATATTCCACCTAAATCTTCAACTAACTGATTAACATCTACATTAGTAGTTTTGCAAACTACTAATTCATCATTAACATTAACAGCTAGTTTCTTAGCTTTTTTCTTAGTAAGAACATTAAAGATACCAAACGTAATGATTGATAAGAAAATATATTTAGCTTTTTTCATGATTACCCCTTTATAAATGTTTTTTGAAGTTTCTCAATGTAATCTCCGTTACATTGAGAGTTGTTTCTGATTGGGAAGAACAACTTAAATCCTTTTGGTTTAATTATAGATAAATCAAGAGAAGCTTCTTTTAAAGTAGCTATACATTGACCATCTGAAACAAATGAAATTGGGTTATTTGATTTAAAATTATTAATTTTTACTTTAGTATTTTTAGTATTTAAAATTATTGGAGAATTAATGGTAGTCTTCTTAGCATGAAGTGTAGGGAATAATTCAACTATTTCAAATGCATCTACATTTGGAAAAATAATGCTTCCGTTTGCAGATTTACAGTATCCTGTAGAACCAGTCTTAGTAGAAATTATTAATCCACTTCCTTTAAACTGTTCATAAAAGTGACCATTAATATTAATAGAACAAGTAATAGTGTTAACACCGTTAATTGCTATTTCATTAATTGCATAAGCTTCTTTTTTATTAATTTTAGCTTTAATTACATCAGGATTGATGTAATTACTTTTGTCTTGAATATCTTTTAATTTTGGTAAACGATTTTTGTTAAAAAATGAATAGAAACCAACGTTGCCTGTATTTATTGGGATGATTCATACATCTTTGCTATAAAACTTTTTGATGGTACTTACAAAAGTACCGTCTCCTCCAAGAATAAATACATAACTAGGATTTTTCTTGTCTAGTTTGTATTCGTTTTTAGTCATCATCTCATTGATGTATTGAATTATTGGGTCATTCTTGTATTTAGAGATGATGTTAAATGTTTTATTTATTTTCATTAACAACCCTTCCACACAATGCACCGCATTGTTTTTCAAAACCACAACTTGGAATGTGCTTGAATGTTTTCTTATGATCTTTTCTTAAGAAAATTTCAATGTCGTTAGCATTGTATCCTACTAACAATCTGAACGGCTTCTTTTCTTTATCATATTCTAAACAAATCGGACGAGACAAAATCATTGGAGTGTTAATAATCAAATTGATCATTTGATTAATAGTTAAGTCATTGATTTCTTTTCTTTTACTTTTGTAGTCCTTACTTTTAACAGAAAGAATATCATTAAATCCTTCTGAAGTTAAAGATAAAATGTCTATCAGTTCTTTTTTAGTTAGTTTATTTGTAGAAAAATCTTTTTTAGAAAATTCAATATTATTTTCTTGAAAGAACTTAATTGCTTTTCTACAACCTAAACAGCCATTTGTAATAAAGACTTTAACCATAGTTTTTAATTTAATATATTATATTAAATTATTTTATTTTAATATTTTAAGTGTAATAAATATCTAATTAGAATAATATAATTTAATAGTTATGAAAACCACTAAAACAATAATTACTGGAATTCAACCAACAAATAAAATTACCCTTGGTAATTATTTTGGTGCTATCAAACCGCTTATTAGTCTACAAGATAAATATGAAATTTATGGTTTTGTAGCTAATTTACATTCAATCACTACGACATTTGATGCTAAGATGTTGCCTGACAACATTAAAAACGTTGTTTTGACATATTTAGCAAGTGGCATTGATTCTTCTAAAGTTAAATTATTTATCCAATCTGATATTTCTGCACATGCAGAATTAGCACATGTGTTGTTATGTCACACAACGATTGGGGAATTAAAAAGGATGACTCAATTTAAAGATAAGTCTTGTAAGCTATCAGCTTCTAATGGTACTGAGTTTATTCCTACAGGATTATTGACTTATCCTGTATTAATGGCTGCAGATATTCTTTTATATGATGCAGACTATGTTGCTACTGGTAGTGACCAAAAGCAACATATTGAGTTAGCCAGAAATATTGCTAATAGATTTAATAATAAGTATGGCAAAACATTTACAGTTCCTGAACCGTTAATTCCTGAACACGGTTCAAGAATTATGGATTTATTAGATGCTTCTAATAAAATGTCTAAGTCTAATAAGAATGAAAAAGGTACTATTTTTTTATTAGATGATATTGAAGCGTCTGTTAAGAAAATTATGGGAGCAAAAACAGATAGTTTAAATAAAGTAAACTATGATGTTAAAACTCAACCAGAAGTTTCTAATTTAATTACCATTTATTCGTGTTTAGCTGAAAAACCGATTGCTGATATTGTAAAACAATATAATGGTAAAAACTATGGTGAATTTAAAAAAGATTTAGCATCAATTTTGAAAACTTTTCTAGAAGGTTTTCAAGCAAATTATAAAAAATGTCTTGAAAACTACAATGAAGTTGAAAAGACATTAAATGCAAATGCAATTGAATTTAATAAAATAGCAAACAAAAAACTTAATGAAGTTTATGAAAGAATAGGATTTAAATATGCAAAATAAAAAAACAAAGAAAGTTAAAAAACAAAAAATCAATATAGAACCACCAGTTAAATATCTAATCATGTCTGACTTAGATGGCACCTTACTAAATAGTAAAGAACAACTATCTGATCAAACAGTTAAAATCATTAAAAAAATAAGCGATCAAGGTCATTTATTTGCTATCGCTACTGGTCGTCCAAAAAGAGCTTCAGTTGATTTTTACAGAAGATTAGGGTTAAAAACTTTGATGGTTAACTTTAATGGTTCATATATTAACAATCCATCAAAGCCTAAATTTACCCCTATAAATTTAGGATTCAACTATAAAATTGCTATTAATATTTTTAACAACAAAAGAATTCATAAATGAATTGAAAATGTTATTATTGAAAATATGGATGGTGTCTTTGTTTATCAAGAACCTAAGAATGTTAAGCAAAGAAATGCATTATACTCTCACTTCCATATTGAGAAAAAAGATAAATTTAGATATATTGCAAAAGATTGAACTAACATTCATTCAGACATTCATTCGATCTTAATCTTATTAAAAAATGAAAAATACATTGATGAATTAACATACGAAATTAAACGATTGAGTAATACTTTAATTGTTCGTACATGATCTATTCCAAGTGCAGGAACAATTATTGAAATTAACTCAATCTTCTCATCAAAAGGTATGGCTCTTAAATACTTATCAAGTTATTATGGTATTCCATTAGAAAATTGTTTTGCTTTTGGTGATGGTGATAATGATAATGAAATGTTAAGAACTGCTCATTATGGATACGCTATGAAGAATGGTTCGATGACTGCAAAACTATCCGCTAGATTCTTAACAGAATTTACAAACGATAAAGACGGAGTTGCTTTAACATTAAAGAAATTCTTTAATATTCATTAAAAAATTAGAAAAAATTTATAAAAAAACTGAACAGATTTTAAACAAATTCTGGACAGTTTTTTTCTCATTCTAATTTATCATTTGAATGAAAGGAGGAAAAATGAATTTTGTTGCAATAATTGGAATAGTTGATGATTGTAAAAAAATTAATGATTACACTACTGAATTGTTAATTAAAACAGAAAAACCAAATTATACAAATGAAGAAGACTGATATGAAAAACTATCAGTATTAGTTTCAAACGAAAAATTCAAACAAGAATTAGAATCTATTAACAATGGAACAATCATTGGTATTAAAGGAAGATTATCATTAGTTAATAAACAAAATAGAATAATTAGTGAAAAAGTTCATTTATTTTAATGAATATGAAAAACAAGCTTATTTGGGTGAAACTATCATTTATAGTCACTCTTTTCATATTGATTATTTCATGTATCTTTATCAAGTTTGATTTTAGTCAATTATGTGGGTTTGTTAGTAAAGATGATCAATATCAAATTGTTGTTGATTACAAAACAAATCAATACATAAAAAAGAATGATGTTAAGAAAATTAAAAGTGAAATTAATGAACGTAACTATACTTTTTACATTTATTTTAATTCAAGGATAGATGATTCATTTGTTTATTGAGCAAATTGTACTACTGATTCTTTTTATTTAGATACAGGCAATTACAATTATCCTATTGAATTTGGTAAAATTAATTTCTTATCATACATGTTTAAAAATATAATTTAAACATGTTGAATTATTCTTGTTCGATTAAAGACAAAAAGATATCAAAGAAAATGATTCCTAGCAAAGATTTTGACAAATTAGTCAACATCATTGCTAAGAATTTTTTTATCAAAGATGATTTATATTTTGATGTTTGCTTTGTTGATAAAAAAGAAATTCAAAGAATAAATAAAAAATACAGAAAGATCAACAAAGCAACGGATGTTATTACATTTGCTTTTAAAGATCAAAAAATAAATTTTGATCTTCCATTGTTAGGGGAGATTTATATTTGCGTTGATGTTGCAAAACAACAAGCCAAAGCAAACAAAAACAGTTTAAATAGAGAAATTTGTTTATTATTTGTTCATGGAATTTTACATTTGTTTCAAATTGATCACCAAACACAAAAAGATTACAACAAAGTTGTAAAACTTCAACAACAATTATTAGACAAGGCTAATATATAATAAAGATATGATTACTAAAAAGGATAAGTGAAGTTGATTTAAAAAGTTTGGCTATGCTTTTAGAGGAATTTATGTTTCTTTAAAAGAAGAGTCTTCTTTAGTAGTTCACTTTGTCATTGGAACCATTGTAATGGTTTTAGGGATCATCCTTAATAGTGAAATGAGTTACACTGACTGATGTATTGTTGTCTTGCTAGTCGCAATTATTATTAGTATGGAATTATTAAATACTGCAATTGAGAACATCATAGATGTTGTTATGTTTGAATACAATGTTAATGCTAAAAAGATTAAAGACATCTCTGCTGCGGCTACATTAGTTTTAACAATTGCTTCTGTTGTCATTGGATTAGTTATTTTTATACCAAAAATCATAGATGTGTTTCAAACATGATAGCTATTAAGAAGTCTGCAACAATCGCAATTGTTGGTAAACCAAATGTTGGTAAATCAACATTATTAAATACTATTGGTAAAAAAAAGATAGCCATTACATCGTATAAACCACAAACAACTAGAAATCAAATTAAATTTAATTTTTCTAACGACAAATTAGATTTAGTGATCATTGATACTCCTGGTTTTCACTTTGCTAGAAATAAATTAGATTTATTTCTAAATTCTGAAATTAAAAAAACTTTTAAAATCTGTGATTTAGTTTTATTTCTAGTAGATCCTACAAGACCTGTAGATGAAGAAGATTTAGAAATTATCAAGTTTATTAAGTCTTATAAAATCTCAAAAGTAGTTTTAGTAATTACAAAATCTGATGTCGTAAGTCAAGGGTCGATTAATAATCATATTAACAAGATAAAAGAATCAATTACTCCAATTGCTGAAATAGCTATTTCAGCAAAGAATGGGCAATTACAATCGTTATTCGATTGTATCTATGATCAACTAGATAATAGTGTTAAGGAAATTGAAAAAATTGATGAGAATGATAACTTCACTATTTGTGAAATCATTAGAGAACAAGTAATTTTAAATTGTAAAAAAGAGATTCCTTATTCAACAGGTGTAATAGTTACAAAAACAAATTATGATCAATCTAAAAATATTTTTAATATTTTTGCTAATATCATAGTTGAAAAGAAATCACAAAAACCAATCATTATTGGAAAGAATGGATCAATGATTAAAAGAATTGGTACAGAATCAAGAAAACAGTTGCTAGAACTATATGATTGCAAAATAAATTTAAAACTATTTGTTAAAGTAGATGAGAATTGAAGAAATGACCAAATTGTTTTAAAAAATTTGGGATACTCAAATAAGTAATGGCTGAGTTAATCTTAAATGGATATTTAATTAATAGACTTGATTATCAAACTTTTGATGAAGTATTAACTTTTTTAGGAGAAGATAATAAAAAATATGTTTGTCTATCTTTAGGTAGTAGAAAAATAGAATCAAAGAATTCCCGTAATTTGTTTTACGGATGTAAAACAGAATTTCAGTTATTTGAATCACGTACTGAAGGTAAGATGTCTAAATTCAAAAAAAGCGTATTATTAGAAGAACCTGTTTTTGAATATGAAGCTGATAGAAGGCTAATTGTTTTAAATGACGTAATTAGTAATATTAATAATTTAAGTTTTAATACATATGAGTTTTATACAAATAAATTAAGAATTATCAAAGATAATTCTCTAGATACTGATTCGTTTATTTTGATTATTTTAAAAGAATTTTGTGATGCAATTGGAATTACTCTAGATGTAAATAGATGCACTAGATGTGGTTCACACATTTTAAAAACTGTTTCATTCAAACATCTTGGTATGTTATGTAACATATGCACAAAAGAGTTGTTTGTTAAGCCTTTTGAAGTTAGGTTTAATAAATTGATTTATTTATTATTTAATAACAAATTTGATGAGATCCATCATTATTATGATTTGTTTCCGTATGCCATTAAGAATCTTAAACAATTTGTATTTGACACTGCCGGAATTAAATTAACATCATTAAATGAATATTAAAAATATTTTTTTATATTATTAAATATGATAAAATTAATTTTATAAATGCTCCGTTAGCTCAGTTGGTAGAGCAAATGACTCTTAATCATTGGGTCAGGGGTTCGAGTCCCTTACGGAGCACCATTAATAACTTAAATATCACTATTTTATAGTGATATTTTTTATAATCAATATATGCCTGAATTACCTGAGGTTCAAACGATTATTAATAATTTGCTAAAAGCAAAGATTACTTCTAGTAAAATCACTAAAGTAGAGTTTTTCAAGACAAAAGTTCTAAAAAATTGTACTCCTAATGAATTTAGTAAATTTTTAATTAATGAGAAAATTACTGATATTGAAAGAATTGGTAAATATATTATTTTCAAATTAACTCACAACAAACAAATGGTTGTTCATTTAAGAATGGAAGGAAAATTATTTTATGAATCCATGAGCAAACAACTAGAAAAGCGTTTTTTAATGCTTTCAATTCAATTTGCTAATAAACACCGTTTGTCATATTACGATATGAGAATGTTTGGGACATTCCATATCTTTTTAGATAATAAGTATTTAATTTCAAAAGAAATTAAAAAAGTAGCAATTGATCCATTAAATTCTAAGTTTAATGGTAAATACTTGATGGATCGTTGTAAGAATATCTCTAAAGCAATTAAAACTACATTGTTAGATCAAACGATTGTTTCAGGAATTGGCAACATATATGCAGATGAAATTTTATTTGCAAGTAAGATTTATCCATTAACTAAACCTAAAGAATTATCAAAACAAGATTTTGATAATATTGCTAAAAATGCTAAAAAGATTCTAAAAGAAGCAATTAAATATAAAGGCACAACTGTAGCGTCTTACAAATTTGACCCAAATCATACAGGAGGCTTTCAAAATAAATTAAAGGTACACACACATGCTAATCAACCGTGTCCAATATGTAAAACTATAATTAAAAAGATAAAAGTTAATGGTAGAGGGACATATTATTGTCCATCATGCCAAAAACCTGTGGGAAAATAAAATGTTAGTTTGTATTACAGGAAAAAGTGGTGTAGGTAAAACAACCGCAACACAATACATAAAAAAACTAGGATTTAATACATGAATTGCAGATGAATATGTTCATGAAATTTATCAATATGGTAACATAGGTTATTTAGCTATTAAAAAAGCTTTTGGTAATAAATATGTTAACAGTAAAGAAGTAGATCGTAAAAAACTTGGTTTATTGGTGTTTAATGATATTAAATCATTAAAGAAACTTAATGAAATTACTCTTCCATTAATTAAAAATAAACTTTTAGAATTAAAGCAAAAAAACACTCTTATTTTTTGTGAATTAGCTATATATATTAATCATGAAAATTACTTTAAAAATGTTTTTGATAAAATTATTTTAATTTCTGCTCCAAAAACATTAGAAAAAGATAACTTGAAAAATAAATTTGGAAGTTTAAGAAAATTTCCCACAAAACGTGTGGGAAGTTTAAAAAACCCCATTAAAAACAATACAATCAAATATGACTTTTGTGTAGATAACTCTGAAAATATAAATATTTTTCAAAACAACATTAAAAAAATTACACACAAAATTTAATTTATTTTCTATACTTTCATATTGTCTAAATAACAATGTTATTTGGAATGCGAAAAATAGTTATTAGGAGGGTAGTAGTTAAATATGTTAAAAAATGTTAAATATCTAATCTATAAAGACTATGGATTCAGAATTAACTATGAACTATTGTACGACTTATACTCTCCAATAATCGGATCAGAAGCAACTAACTTATATATAAACTTATTTCATGACTCACAAAAAGTTGCTAAGACTAACAACCTTACTACTTTTTTAAAAGACTTTCAAGATTTCTGTGGATTAAATCAAAATAAGTTTGATGAATTAAGAGCAAAATTAGAAGCTATTGGATTATTGGCTACTTATTTACAAGAAAACATTAGCAATGAAGAAATGGTTTACCATTTTGTTATTAAAGAACCATTATCATTTGAACAATTTATTGACAACCAAAAAGTTAAACATTTATTAATTAATTCAATTGGACAATTGAATTATGAAAAACTAGAATACATGTACATGCCTTCAAGAATTCCATCAGATGCAACTAATGTTTCATCTACATTTGAAATGGTGTTCAATGATAAAGAGATTGAAAATGTTAAAAACTATAACTTTGATAAGTTATATAAAGACATTGCTAAAAACACTTCAACTGTTATCACATTAAATAATAGATCTCGTCAAATCATTGAAAACTATTACGAAAATTTCAATTTGTCTTCTAGTGAAATTGAACATGCAATTTATTCATGTATAGTTGAAAGCGATACAGGATATGAAGCTGATCCTGATTTATTGCAAAATAAATTACACGAATATGTAACATCAGCTAAAAATGTTACTACTATTACAAATTTGAAATTACATAGAAACGCTTCAATGTTTATTAAAAATTTATCTTTGAATGATAAAGAAACAATCTTTAATGAATACATGAATTTAAATGCTGAACAATATTTGTCAGCTATTTATAAAACTCCTTTAATAGCAGAAGAATTAGAAACAATTAATCAACTTAGAAAAACATACAAACTTCCTGACTATTTAATAAACTTATTAGTTGATTTTACAATCTTTAAAACAAATGGTAAACTAAACAAAACATACATAACAAAGATTGCTAAAACAATTAATGGTTTAAATCTTTCTACATTAAATGATGTATACAACTACTTTGTATACAAAAATGAAAGTATAAATCAAATTTTAAATACAACTAAAAAAGAAGAAACCCAATTAGTAAAAATTAATTGAGATGAAATGTAAAAATGAATGAAAAACCTGATTTATTTAAAATATTAAAATCTATTGAGCATCAAGATAATCCAGAAAATCAAGATCAATTAGATTTATATAAGACTCATCCATTAGTTGAAAGACTTCATTTAACTGAAGAAGAATTCGCTAAAAATTTTATTGCTATTAAAAGAATGGTTGATGAACAATTAGCTTGCGATGATTTATTAAATAAATGTATTAATGCTAATAGCATTCATACAATTTTGGTAAGAAACAAAAATGGCAGATTAGTCTACAAAGCAATTGAGTGTCCTAAAATGAAAATGATTAATAAGAATTTAGAACATGTAAAAAATTACTTGTATTATTCTTTTGCTCCTGAATACTTAAGACTATCATTAAGTAAAAAATATTTTGATGATGATAATCATCCAAGAAAAATCGAATTAATTCAGTATTTCTTACAAATAATCAAAGAACTTAGAAAGAATAAAGGTGCAAAATTTGAACATGGTTTATATATCTTTGGCCCATATGGTATTGGTAAAACCTACACGACAATTGCTTTTGCAAATGATTTAGCACGTGAAGGCAAAAAAATAGTATTTTGTTTTTTACCATTACTTGTAATGGATATTAAAGAAGGTATTAATAATGAACAAGTAAAAGCAAAAACAACAAAGATCATTCAAAAAATGAAAAAAGCCGATGTTTTATTCTTAGATGATATAGGTGCTGAAAAAGGAAGTAATTGAATTTATAGTGAACATCTATTTATTGTTTTAAATTATCGTATGGAGCATAAACTTCCAACTTTCTTTACTTCTAATTTATCTATTGAACAATTAAAAACAAAATTAGTTACTAATTGTGGTCAAATTCCAGGCAACAGATTATTACAAAGAATTTTAGCAACTACAAACAATAAAACATTTAAATTAGAAGGAATTAATAAAAGATACCCTAGCAAGTAATATAATTTATTTAAAATATGAAATACTCTATTAACTATATTGACAAAATCAAAAAGTCATTAAACTCTGTTGTCTTTGCAGAAGTTATGAATATTTCAACAAACTCTCAAACAAGAAACTCTTTTGATTGTAATTTACAAAAAACTAAAGATGTTAAATTTGGTGACTATTCAACTAACATCTTAATGAAATTAGGAATTAATCGTGATCTAATTCCAAAAATTAGTAAAAACATCATTAAAAAATTACCAAAGAAAATTTTCAAGAAAGCAGAAGTTGTAGGCCCTGGATTTTTAAACATTTGAATCCAACCATCTTATAAACTAAAAGCTATTAATGAAATTTTAAAACATAAAGAACAATATGGACAGTTTAAGAATAAGGAATTATTCTATAATCTTGAATTTGTTTCTGCTAACCCAACAGGATTGCTACATATTGGTCATGCAAGGAATGCTGCTATTGGAGACACACTTGTAAGGATCTGAAATAAATACGGAATTAAAGTAAATAAAGAGTATTACATAAATAATGCTGGCAATCAAATTGATAAATTAGCTTTATCAACTCTAATTCGTTACAAACAATTATTTGGTAAAAATGTTGAGTTACCAGAAGACTCTTATCATGGACAAGAAATTATTGATGTAGCTGAAATGATTAAGAGTAAATATGGTGATAAATATCTAAATGCTAAATTTACTGAACAAAGAATCACTGATAAGTCAGTTAATGATTTCTTTAGAAAATATGCTTCAGATTACATGTTAGAGCTTATTAAAGTTACTTTGCATAACTTTGGTGTAGATATGGATATTTGATTCTCTGAAACCAAACTATATGAAAAAGGATTGGTTAAGATTGCATTAGATTCACTAAAAAATCATACATATAAAAAAGATGACGCATTGTGATTAAAGACAACAGAATTAGGTGATGATAAAGACCGTGTATTAATTAAGTCTGATGGTTCTTATACATATTTCACACCTGATATTGCATATCACAAAATTAAATTATCTCGTGGATATGACAAAATCTTTAACATTTGAGGCGCAGATCATAAGTCTTATGCAGACAGAATGAGAATTGCTGTTCAACTATTAGGATTTAAACCGGAACAAATTCAAGTGTTAATCATGCAAATGGTAAGACTTGTTAAAGATGGTAAAGAATTTAAAATGTCAAAAAGAACAGGAAATTCTTTAACATTAGCTGATTTAGTAGAAGCAATTGGTAAGGATGCTGCAAGATGATATCTTGCTAGTCAGTCTTTATCTAGTCACTTAGAAATTGATGTAGAAAAAGCAAAGGCTAAAGATAGCAATAATCCAATTTATTATGTTCAATATGCCCATGCAAGAATTTGTAAACTACTTGAAACTAATAAATCTAAACAACCTAAGTCATTTGCTTATTTAAAGGAACCAATTGAAGATCAAATTGTTGATTGATTAAACTGTTTTATTCCTACAATTGAATCTGCAGCTAATAATTGTGATACAACTAAAATTACAAGTTATTTAATAACATTGGCAAAATTGTTCCATTCATATTATGGAAATGTAAAAATTATTAATCCAAGAAACAAAAAATTAACAACTCAAAGAATTTGGTTATGCGCTGCAATTAAATACGTTATTGCAAGTGGTTTAAAATTATTTGATATTTCTGCTGTAAGTTCAATGTAATTTATTAATATTTTTCTAATTTAATACTTATAATTAAGAAATAAAATAGGAGAAAATATATGTCAAAAAAAATTGCAATAAACGGATTCGGAAGAATTGGTAGACTAGTTTTCAGAGAACTAATTAAAAAATCTGAAGTTGAAATCGTAGGTATTAACGATTTAACTGATGCTAAAACTTTAGCTCATTTATTAAAATATGATTCAGCTCATGGTAAATTATCATGTGAAGTTACTTTTGATGAAAGTAATTTAACCATTGATGGAAAGAAAATTCCTATCTTTGCTGAAAAAGACCCAGCACAATTACCTTGAAATTCATTAAATGTTGATATCGTTATTGAATCAACAGGTCGTTTTGTTGATAAAGAAAGTGCTTCTAAACACTTACAAGCTGGTGCTAAAAAAGTTGTTATTTCTGCTCCTGCAAAAGGTGAAATGCCAACAATCGTTTATGGTGTTAACCATGAAATTCTAAAAGCATCTGATACAATCATTTCTGGTGCTTCATGTACTACAAACGCTTTAGCTCCAATGGTTAAAGTATTAAATGATAAATTTGGTATTGTTAAAGGTATGATGACAACTATTCATGCATACACTGCTGACCAAAGATTACAAGATGCTCCACACCGTGATTTAAGAAGAGCACGTGCTGCATGTTTCTCAATGGTACCTACATCAACTGGTGCTGCAAAAGCAATTGGTTTAGTATTACCAGAATTAAAAGGTAAATTACATGGTTTAGCTGTTCGTGTACCTACAATTACAGGATCAATCGTAGATTTAACTTGTGAATTTAGTAAAGACACTACTGTTGATGAAATCAACTCAGTAATGAAAGCTGCAGTTAGTGACACATTAGGTTACAACTCAGATGAAATTGTTTCATGCGACATTATTGGTGAAACTCATGGTTCAATCTTTGATCCAAAAATGACTATGGCTCTTGAAGTTGATGGTAAAAAACTTTACAAAGTATTTACTTGATATGACAACGAATCTTCTTACGTTAACCAATTAGTAAGAACTACTCTATACTTTGCATCTCTTCAATAAGTTAGAATATGTTAAGTAAAAAAACTTTAAAAGACGTTAATCTTTCTAATAAAAAGGTTATTGTTAGGGTAGATTACAACGTTCCTATAAAAGAAGGTAAAATCACTGATAATAAGAGAATTGTTGCATCATTACCTACTCTTAAATATTTGATTGAAAATAATTGTAAAATTATTCTTCTTTCTCATTTATCTAGAATAAAAACAACTGATGACATCAAATCAGGTAAGAAATCTTTAAGATTAGTTGCTGAAGAATTAGCAAAATTATTACCAGAAACTTCTGTTAAATTTGTTCCAGCAAGTGTTGGGCAAGAAGTAGTAGATGTTGCTAACAACCTTCAACCTAAGCAAATAATTTTATTAGAAAACACAAGATACAATGATGTTGATGAAAACAACAATGTTGTTAAAAAAGAATCTAAGTGTGATCCTGAACTTGGAAAATTCTGAGCTTCATTAGCAGAAGTATTTGTAAATGATGCTTTTGGCACAGTTCATAGAAAACACGCATCAAATGCTGGTATTGCAAATGCAATTGGCACTTCATGTGTAGGATTCTTAGTGGAAAAAGAATTAGAAAACTTATCTAAAGTTTCTTCTAATCCAGTTAAACCATTTGTTGCTATTTTAGGTGGAGCAAAAGTTAGTGATAAACTAAAAATTGTTAACCGTTTATTAGAAATTGCTGATTATGTATTAATTGGTGGTGGAATGGCTTATACATTCTTAAAAGCTCAAGGTTATGATGTTGGTTCATCATTAGTTGAACAAGAAATGATTGAAGAAGCTAAAAATATATTAGCAAAAGGCAAAGACAAAATTGTTTTAACATGTGACTTTGTTTGTGCAAGTGGATATAAAGATGAACCATCAAAATATTTTGATTTAGGTGAAAACTTAAATGGCATGATGGCACTAGATATTGGTGAAAAAACAATTGAAGCTTTTAAATCTAAATTAATGAATGCAAAAACAGTTGTTTGAAATGGTCCTATGGGTGTATTTGAATTTAAAAACTTTACATACGGAACAAAAACTATATGTGAAATCTTAAAGCAAATTACTGCACAAGGTGCTTTCACCGTAATTGGTGGAGGAGACTCGGCAGCAGCAGCTGTATCATTAGGATTTAAAGATACTGATTTTGGCTTTGTGTCAACCGGAGGAGGTGCTTCTTTAGCTTTAATTGAAGGTTCTCCACTACCAGGTGTGGATGCAATCCAAAACAAATAGTTTTACTTTATAAATCACAAGAATGTACTCAAAAGATTTGGTACATTTTTTTGTCTATTTCTTAAAAATTTCTTCAAAAAAAAAAAAAAAAAAAAAGAGTATAATTAAGTTAATAAATTCTTAAGTTATGAATAAGAAAATATTAAGATCACTTATATCTATTACATCTGTGGTTGGTATTGTTACATCAATTCCTTTTACTGTATCTACTTGCTCAATGAGTAAAGAACCAATTGAATTAGAGTGCAATGATGACACTATCCCTGGTGACATAACAGGCTACATAAATTCTTCAATAGCTGCAACTGCATCCCTTTCAGGTCACATCGAAACTAATACAGGAGAATCTGTAAGTGGTGTAACTTTCACATGTGAAGGACTAAATCAACAAACAGGGTTAAACATTAATACAACAACTGGCGTTATTAATGGTACCCTAACCAAGAAACCGACTAGCCCAAATTTTAGAATAAAATTTACTGCTAATGTTGATGGCAAACAATTAGAAGGCTACACTAACCCATTTACAATTACTGTTAATCCAACAAAATTAGAGTGTAATGACGACACTATTCCTGGTAACATAACAGGAAATGTAAATAAACAAATAACTACAACTACTTCTCTTTTGAATCATATCAAAACTGACACTGGGGAAGCTGTAAGTGGTGTAACTTTCGATTGTAACGATTTACCTAATGGATTATCAATTAATCAATCTACTGGGGCCATTAGTGGTACTCCAAAAGAAGAAACAAGCTCAAAAAAATTCATAATAACTTTCAATGCATCAATTGATGGTGAAGCATTAGAGGGTCAAATAGATAAGTTTACTACATCTATTGGTCCAGAAATTCCTTCATCATTAATATCAGAAGTTGGTGTTTATGATGAAATAAGATCTACTACTACAAATGTAGCTACCCAAGAACTTAGAGGAAATATTAAAACCAACACTGGTATAATAGTAAACAAAGCTGACCATGGGTTACGTTTCACTTTATCTCAAGGTTCATTACCATCAGGATTAAGTTTTAACAGTGATACAGGTGTAATTAGTGGTACATGTACAACTGCTGGAACTTATAAATTTAAAATCACTGCAAATGCTACTGTTTATGGAGCGGCTTTATCTTATCAAACAAGAGAATTTGCGATTACAATATCAAATACTATTTTACCTGATACAGTTTATAAATTTCAAGACACATCAAGAACGATACTAACAGGATTTACAGACGAATTTATTAATAATCATTCTGGGTATAGTACATGTAATACTATGCAAATAATGGGCAATGTAACAAGTATTGCTGATGATGCTTTTCATGGTAATTCAGTATCGACAATTCCATCTTTTATTAAAAACTTAACTTTTACCGACGGTTCTCAATGCTCTTCAATTGAAACAAACGCCTTTCTATTCGGAACACCACTAACTTCAGTAATTTTCCCAAATAGTTTAAGAGAAATCGGTGTTTGTGCTTTCTTAGGTTGCGGAAATATTGCATCTATAACTTTTCCAAGTAGTTTAACAACAATTGGTAATTTTGCTTTTAACAGCTGTTCATCACTAACTTCTATACATTGAAACCTACCTACTAATTACTCAACAGCAATAACTATAGGTGAGGATGTATTTTCAACTATGCCAACCGGCGGAACATTTACATGTTCAACTGCAGGCGTTGATTTAAATGTTTTAAAAACATGATTAGAAGGTAAGGGATTCCCTACTGACTGAACTTTTACTAGATAAATAATAATTTATTACCAAACTAAAAAAATAAATTTTAAGCATAACTATAGATTTTTATATTTTTGAAGTTTTGTATTAATATTTAGTATAAAAATATTTACATTTTTTTATTTAACACTATATAATAAACATATTAATTTTGGAGAACATATGAAATTTGCGCAAATTTTTAAACGTAAACAACACCAAAAAAGCGAAAATTCTGGATCTATAAAAGAATTTATTGCTAAGTTGTCTCGTGGTTTAATGTTACCGATTGCTATGTTACCGATTGCTGGTTTATTTCTAGGAATTGGTTCCGCAATTACTGCTACTGCATCTGATCCGTCTGGTGCACAAGCTATATTTGGTAATATTATTTCTGCTGGAGGTAACATTATCTTTGGTTGTTTACCGGTATTATTCTGTATAGCAATAGCTATTACATTTACAGATGATGCTGGTGTTGCTGGTTTATCAGCATTTGTAGGTTGAATTGTATTCTGTGCCCTACAAGCAGCGATGATTATAACAAAATCACACATAGACCCAGACACTGATAAAGTAGTGATTGATACTTATGGATTCTTGTTTTGAAAAGGGACTCCTAGTGAATTTAATGCTATATTCACAACAAATTTAGGTATTCAATCTCTTTCTACTGGTGTATTTGGTGGTATCGTAGTTGGATGATGTGTTGCATTCTTATACAACAAGTTTAAAAACATCCAACTTCCACAAATCATTGGATTCTTTTCTGGAATAAGATTTATTCCAATCATTACTTTCTTATCAATGATCGTTTTATCATTCTTATTCTCAATTCTTTGACCATGAGTAGGACAAGCTTTCTATGAAATTGGAAAAGGATTATCTAGTGCTCCTGCTGGATTAAACTCATTAGTATTTGGTTATTTTAATAGAGCATTAGTTCCATTTGGTTTACACCATGTTATTAACACTGCAATGTGATTCTCATCAATTGGTGGTACTTTTGATCTTAATAATGCTGCTATTGTTGATGTTAATGGTGCTGCTTTCTATGTTGATTCAGAAACTACAAAATGAATAGATTTATTACCAAATTTAGCTGATAAAGACACTTTAATATCGGGTGATATTAATATTTATATTCTGTTACAACAATTAACAGGTAAATCTCATTTATTAATTCCTATCAATCCTAATATGGATCCAATAAATAATTATGTATTAAATATTGATTGTATTTTTAGAGGTACACAATGATCAGTTGTTGATGGAATATGTAAATCATCTCATACTTATGCTTTTAATCCAGGTCAATATACTTCTGGTGCATATATCTTTACATTATTTGCATTACCAGCAGCTGGTGCAGCTATGATTATGGCTGCTCCTAAAGGAGAAAATAGAAAAATTGCTACTTCAGTTATAGCTTCAGCAGCATTCGTTTGTTTCTTAACTGGTATTACTGAACCAATTGAATTCACATTCTTATTCTTAGCTCCTTGATTGTATTGAGGATTCCACGCATTAATGGGTGCTGTTGCTTATATGATTCCTACTTGCATGTCTTTATATATGCCGACTGGTATGGGTTGTCACTTAGCATTCTCATTCTCATCTGGATTCTTAGATTTCTCAATTTATGGTATTATTCAAGATGCTAAACATTCAGGATCAAACTGTTTCTGATTATTGCTATACTCAGCTGTATATGCAGGAATTTATTATGTTGTATTCTACATTTGAATTAGGAAATTTGATATTAAAACTCCAGGACGTGGTGGACAAGATAAGTTGTTTAGTAAGAAAGACTACTTAGCTTCAAAAGAAGGTAAAACTTCTGAGATAAATCAATTATCTAATGCAGTAATCAAAGCATATGGCGGTAGAGACAACATTAAAAATGTTGATGCATGCATTACTAAATTACGTATCCAAGTAGTTGATCCATCTAAAGTTAATAAACAAGCTTTATTACAATTAGGTGCTAAAGGTGTAATGACTCCTTCAAAACAATCTGTGTATGCTGTATTTGGTACACAAGCAGACAGAATTAAAAACGAAATTAAAGATATTTTTAATGGCAAATCTCCATCAACTAATGTTTCTTTATCTGCTGATACACCTAAAGTTTCAACAAAACATAAAGTAAAAATTCATCATAAAATTAAATTAACTCCTCATATAAGACTTCCTCATAAACATTTAGTCGTTATAGCTCCAGTTAAAGGTGAAGTTGTTTCTACAAAGAGTGTTAAAGATGAAACTTTTAGTAAAGATTTAATGGGTCATGGTTTTGCAATCATTCCTGAATCAAATGAATTTGTTGCTCCAATTTCTGGTGAAATTGTACTAATAGATAATCATGCATTTGGAATTAAAACTAAAAAAGGTGTTGAAATCTTAGTCCATGTAGGATTAGATACTGTTAAATTAACTAATAAAGGCGTGTTTAAACCACATGTTAAATTAGGTCAAAAAGTTAATGCTGGTGCATTGGTGTTAACTGCTGATTTAGATAAGATTAAAGCTAACAAACTTGATACAATTACTCCTGTAATCGTTTTAAACAAAAGTTTAGGTAAAAAGAAGATTATTATTAAGAAATTTGGTCAAGTTAACCAAAAAGCTAAAATCTTAACAATTAAGTAATTACTTAATTAATTCTAATTTAAATGTACTCAAATTACTTTGAGTACATTTTTATGTAATATCCTAGTTTTTTAAAAAAGAGCATATTATATAATATACTGTACAAAAGTGCAAGTATGAATAAGAAGCTAAATAAAAAATTATTGAATTTAATTGCGTTGTGTAGTGGAATAACAGCTACAGTTGCAATCGGAATAGGTGGAATAGTTTATTCCATTCAAGAAAATATTCATCAAATTCCTTTACCTTATGAAGTTTACGAAATAGATGAAAACAACACTTTATTAGGTTTTCAAGATGCCTTTTTAAATGATCCAACTTCTCCTATTTATAAAGACAATTTTAAAAATTGCGACACTATGGAAATCCCAGCAATAGTAACAAGTGTTGCTGATAATGCTTTTTTTGATATTCCTCAATCTGGTGATCCAAGCTCAACAATTCCATCGTTTATTACAAGATTAACTTTTGCTGAAGGGTCTCATTGTTCTTCAATTGGTGAAAATGCTTTTTTTTCTTTTCATCACTAACTTCTGTTGTTTTTCCGAGTGAGTTAACTTCAATTGCTGTTGGCGCTTTTAATTACTGCCCTTCATTAACTTCTGTAAATTTATCAAATTGTACTAATCTAACAAAACTTAATGGTGTTTTTAGCAGTTGTAATTCGTTAACTTCTGTAGTTTTACCAAATGGCCTTACTGAAATCGGTGAGTATGCTTTTTCTGGTTGTTCAAAATTAACTTCTATAAATTTTCCTAGTAGTTTACGATTAATTGGTAATGAAGCTTTTTATTTATGTTCATCATTGGATTCTGTTAACTTATTAGAATGTATTAATTTAAGTTCAATTTTTAATATGTGTTTTAGAAATTGTTCAGCATTAACTTCTGTAATTTTTCCAAAAAAT